>JBBPYY010000063.1:0-18208 GCA_038199445.1 Terriglobales bacterium
GCTTTCTCAGCTCCTTCGAACCTTTCGCCGCGCACGATCCTCGCGGGGCACTCGCATCCCGCTCATTCGTGCAAACAAACACATGACGTTCGAACTTCGCCAAAGGAGGCTCCTTGAGTAAGACGCTTTCGGGTCTTCGAAACAAACTGCTATTCCATCGTAATCGACTCTGCGACAATGACTGCTTGCCCATGCAACCAGACAACCTGATCCACGTGAAAGACGACATGGTTGCCTTCATTGAAGGCCACGGTATGCGTCGCTTCCCCGGCTACGTCCTAGACGAAATTCCCTCCGTCGTTTGGGAAGATGAGGACAATCCCGAAAGCTGGAAAGATTTTGTCGAAAGCGCTAAGAACGCCGGTGCCACTTTCCTGACCATCAGCGACATCGTCCTTGAGAAGGACGACGTCGAGATCCTCCTCGAACATCTCGCCGATCAGAACTACCCCGATGAGGAAGCGCCGGAGCTGGAAGAGGCGCACATGCTCGAGAACTATATCGGCAAGATGGGATACATCCAGCTTGGCTATGCCTATCAGGGCGTGTTCTTCCTGCATGAGACCGCCGCCCCCTGGTACGAGCGCTACCAGGAATTGCTCGAACAGGTCGAAGAATTCGGCGACATTATTCTTGGAGACGGCCGCGACGAAGACAGCAATCCGTGAATCGCGGCACCAGTCAGACTTCCGCCCCGGGATTCACCGTTTCTCCGCAACACCCTTGCGCCGAATCGCTGGCGCGCGAATTCGCGCTGCCTCTCGTGATCGCGCAACTTCTCTGCGCGCGCGCCATTGTCACTCCTGAAGCGACAGAACAGTTCTTCTCTCCCACCCTCGATCATCTGCATGACCCTTTCGCGATGCTTGGCATGCGCGCAGCGGTCGATCGTATGCAGTCAGCCATCGCGGACCAGCAGCCAATCCTGATCTACGGCGACTACGACGTCGACGGAACCGTCGCGATCGTTCTGCTGAAAACCGCGATTGAACGCCGCGGCGGTTGTGTCCGCTATCACGTCCCGCACCGCATCCGCGACGGGTATGGCATGCAGGCTGAGACCCTCAAGCGAGCGGCCGCGGACGGTGTGCGCCTGGTCATTTCCGTCGACACAGGCATCCGCGCCTTCTCCGCCGCCGCCGAAGCAGAAGCGCTCGGCCTTGACCTGATTGTCACCGACCATCACCTGCCCGATTCTTCGCTCGGCCTGCCTCGAGCGCTCGCCGTTCTCAACCCGCATCAGGCCGGCTGCACCTACCCCTGCAAACAGCTTTGCGGAGCCGGCGTCGCATTCAAGCTCGCACAAGCACTCCTCGAAGCCGACCCATCTCAGCGGGAAATCACCCGCACCAAGGTGCTCCCGTCTTTTGTCAAAATGCTGGCCATCGCCACCATCGCCGACGCCGTACCACTGATCGGAGAGAATCGCACAATCGTCGGCATCGGCCTGCGCGAACTGGCGCGCCCCGCGCACTCCGGCTTGCGCGCGCTCATGCAGCTCGCCCAGCTCGATCCCGCGAAAGGCGCGTTTACCACGCAGGACATCGGCTTTCGCCTCGCCCCGCGCATCAACGCCGCCGGGCGAATGGATATCGCCTCCGATGTCGTCGAACTCTTTACTACGCGCGACGCGGCGCATGCCCGCACTCTTGCTGAGAAGCTCGACCGCCTGAATACCGACCGCCGCGCTACCGAACTGGCCGCGCTTACCGCCATTGAAGAGCGCCTCGCCAATGATGCGGGACTGCGCAATGCCGCCTGCATCGTGATCGATGGCAATGGCTGGCATCGCGGAGTGATCGGCATCCTCGCGTCCCGCATTGTCGATCGCACCGGCAAGCCGGCACTGGTCATCGCCCACGAAGACGGCGAGGCCTATGGTTCCGGCCGGTCTACCGAGGGATTCCACCTGCTCGACGCCATCAGCACCTGCCATGCGCTCTTCACCCGCTACGGAGGCCATGCGCACGCTGTCGGTTTCTCGCTCCCGTCGGACCGGGTTCCGCAGCTCAGGCAGCAGCTTGCCGCGCACGCCGCAACTTTCCCGGCGCCAGATGTCGCTCGCTTCGCCTGCGAGGCCGCCCTGCCACTGGATCAAATCACGCCCGCCCTCTTCGACTGGCTGCGCCGCTTCGAGCCGCTGGGAATGGAAAATGCCGCGCCGATCTTCCACGCCTGCGACGTCACTCTCATCGCCGCCCCGCGTTACATGAAAGATGTCCACGTGCGCCTTCGTCTGACACAAAAGCCGGGCAGCATTGCATACAACGCCGTCGGCTGGCACTTAGCCGTCTGCGTCCGCGATCTTGCGCTCGCCGAAGGCTCGCGTATCGACATCGCCTACACTCTCCGCGAAAACCAACACCCCGACTTCGGTGGCCTCGAACTCGAACTCCTCGCCCTACGCGCCTCAGAATGAAGCCGCGCTTTTCACAGAATCTGTCATTCGCGTGAATTCAACGCACCATCCCCAGCGCCGCGGCCCGCACGACATCAAATGCCGCACTCTCCGGGTCCACCACATCAAAATGACCCGCCCCAGGAATCATCCTCACCGTCACGTCATCCCCCTGCCGCCGCGCATTTTCCGCGTACCTCCGTGGCAAGTCGGGCGGGATCTGTTTATCCAGCGTCCCCTGAATCAACACCTGCGCCACATTCAACGGAAGCAAATCCCCTGGTGATCCCGCCCGATACCGGTCCGGAAACACACCCGGCAACCCGCCCATCAGCGAGCGCACCTCGCTCTTATCGTGTCCGAACCTGTCTTGCGCCAGATCGCACAACAGACGCAGATCGACCGCACCAGCAAGCGAGATTACGCCGCTCACGTGTAACTGCGTCGGGGCATAAATAGGGCTGTCATGGGCCACGTGGTGACGTCCCGCGAGCCACAGAGCGAGATGCCCGCCAGCGGAGTGTCCCATCGTCACTACGCGATTCAGATCCAACGGATACTTTTGCGACAGCGCGCCGAGATAATCCGCCCCCGCCGCCACATCAAGAAAAGTATTCGGCCAGCCCCCGCCTGGCTGGCCGACGCGGCGGTACTCCACACTCCAGACCGCGATCCCGTTGCTCTTTAATGCAGAACACACAAACCCGGCGTAATCGAGGCTGTATTCCGCCTGCCACCATCCGCCGTGGATAAAAACCACAACGGGTACCCACTGCCCGGCCTTCACCGAGGGCATCCAGAGGTCGCCGAACTGTGACTGACCCGCGGCATAGTGAATGCGCGCATCCGCTTTTGGCGGGGTACGACTCAGAACGTCCAAGGCATGGCCTTCCACCCGCGATTTCAAGCGCAACTAGTCAAGCAGTTTACGTCGAGGCGGCCAGAAAAAAGCCGATCCAGCCGCCTTTCTGTTTTAAGGCGACTTCTCAAAGAAATGATGAGGTCCGTCCTAAGCGACTTGGCTCGAAGGTTTTGATACGAATTACTATCCAAAGAGGGGGATTTAAAACGCATCTTGCGCGGCTATTTCATCACGTTCGAGGGGCTCGATGGAGCCGGAAAAAGCACGCAGATTCGCAAGCTGAGCGTTTGGCTAACCGAACGCGGCGACCCTGTGACGCTGACGCGCCAGCCCGGAGGCACAGCCGTCGGCGATCGCATCCGCAGCCTGATCCTTGACTCCCGGAGTGGCGGAATTGCCCCGTTCACCGAACTGGCGCTCATGTTCGCCGACCGCGCCCAATGCATCGCCGAGATCATCCGGCCCGCCCTCGACGCCGGACTCATCGTCCTCTGTGACCGCTATACCGACTCGACGGAAGCCTATCAGGGCGGTGGCCGTCAGCTAGGCAGCGCGATCGTCCACGAACTGCATGGCTCCCTCTGCCAAAACCTGCAGCCGGACCTGACACTACTGCTGCTCCCCTCCCTCGAACGCTCCTTGATCCGCGCACGCCGCCGCAATTCACGGGCGGTCGCCGAAACCGGCACCGACGAGAACCGGTTTGAACGCGAGCAGGATGAGTTCTTTCGGCGCACCTATGAGCAGTACCGGGCCATTGCGGCCCGCGAGCCCGTGCGTGTGGTCACAATCGACGGCGATGAACCGATTGACGCTGTGCATCAACGCATCGTATCGATAGTGAGTGAGCGGCTTGCGCAACGAACCTGAGTATCGATTCCCACCCGGCCTCTCGCGCAATCTGCCGCTCTATCTCTTCAGCCGCTTCTTCAAACCAGGCAATCCAATCCTGCTGTTCGAGCACCTGGTGCGTCAGTTCGGAAACGTCTCGCACTACAAGCTCGGCAACAGCAACATTGTCTTTATCAACGACCCTGAACTGATCAAGGAAGTCCTGGTTACACAAGCCTCCGCCTTCATCAAAGAACGCACGCAGAAGCGGATGAAGATCCTGCTCGGTGAAGGCTTGATCACCAGCGAGAGTGAGTTCCATATGCGCCAGCGCAGAATCGCCGCGCCCGCCTTTCACCGCCAGCGCATTCAGGTCTACGCCGATGTAATGGTCAGCCGCGCCACCGCAATGCGCCAAAGCTGGCACGAAGGGGAGCCGTTCGACATCTCCGCCGCGATGATGGAGCTGTCTCTCCAGATCGTCGCACGCACGCTGTTCGCCACCGACGTTACCGCCGACATCCGCGTCATCAACGATGAAGTCAACGCAATCATGCGGCTTTACAACTTCCTCATCGCGCTGCCGCGAGCCGAGGCGCTATTGCATCTGCCTATTCCCGGCCTGATGCGCTTCCGCCGAGCCCGCAAGCACCTCGACGCGGTTGTCCACCGCATGATTGCAGCACACCGCGCCGAGGGAATCGACCGCGGAGACCTCCTTTCCATGCTTATCTCCGCACGCGATACCGAAAATAACAACGAAGGCATGAGTGACGAACAGCTTCGCGACGAGGTCATCACCATATTCCTCGCCGGCTACGAAACCGTAGCCAACGCTCTGACCTGGACCTGGTACCTGCTCTCGCAAAACCCTGACTCAGAAGCGCGTCTGCACGCCGAAATCGATCAGGTCCTCGCCGGGAGAGCCCCAACCCTCGCGGACCTTCCTCGACTTCGCTACACCGAAATGGTCTTTGCCGAGTCAATGCGTCTCTATCCCCCAGCCTGGGCGATGGGCCGCCAGGCGACGCGCGCCATCGAACTGGGCGAATACAATCTGCCCGCGGACACCTACTTCTTCTTCAGCCAGTACATTCTGCAGCGCAGCGCCGAATATTTCCCGGATCCACTGCGCTTTGACCCGGAGCGATTTACCGCGGAAGCGAAGGCCGCTCGTCCGCGTTTCGCATACTTCCCCTTTGGAGGCGGTGGCCGCCAATGCATCGGCGAAGCCTTCGCGTGGATGGAGGGCGTTCTTCTGATCGCAACCATCGCGCAACGGTGGGCGCTGAAACTGCTACCCGACCAGCGCATCGAGGTACAACCGAAGATCACGCTGCGGCCGCGCTTCCCGATTCTCATGCAGGCCCAGCCGCGCAACATGGCGCGCGGCATGATTGATTGAGATAGGCTTCTTAGAGTGAGATTCAGCGAATTCATCGGCAATGAGCCAGCCACATTCGCCTTGCGAAAAGGCATTGCCAGCGGCCGCTTGCCTAATGCGATCCTGCTCTACGGACCCCGCGGAGTTGGCAAATATTCACTCGCGATTGCGACGGCTCAGACCCTGAACTGCCTCAACCAGCGCCTCATCGACGGCTTGCCCGACGCCTGCGGAGTATGCACGAACTGCACCCGCATTGCGATGGCAGAAGACCTTGATTCACGTATCGCTGAAGCTGTTGCGGCTCGCGAAGACATGCGCGATACCGACAAGCGCGAAACGCGCATCATGGTGCAAACGCATCCCGACGTGCTGGTCATTCCGCCGGACCCGCCGCAACTCCTGATCAAGATTGGTCAGGTGCGCAACCTCATCAGTAGCATCTACTACCGCCCCGCTGAGGCTCGGCGCCGCGTTTACATTTTCCCCAGCAGCGCATTCATGAAAGAGGCCGCGAACTCCCTCCTCAAGGTGCTGGAAGAACCTCCTGAATACGCGCACATCTTTCTGCTGGCCGAGAACGTCGGTGATCTGCTGCCGACCATTCGTTCGCGCTGCACCAAGATTCACCTCGGGCCAATGGCGCCGCCGGAAATTGAGAAAGTTCTGTCCGAATTTCAGCCGGAGTGGAAGACTGCTGAGCGCAATCTTGTAGCCCGCCTCTCAGAAGGCGCGCCGGGCCGCGCGCTCAACTTCGATCTCGCCGCGTACACTGCCAGCCGGGCCGATGCGTTGATGCTGCTGCGATCCGCAATGACAGCCTCAGACCACTCCGCGATTTTTCGCCTGACTGAGACTTACCGTGCGGGCGCTGAAGGCCAGCAGAAAACCCAGGCTCTCCTGCGCGTTCTCTACTCGTTGTTCGAAGACATCTTGCTGCTACACTCCCGCTGCCCAGGCATGGTGCGGAATGTCGATATCGCTGCGCAGTTGCAAAAGATGGCGGAGTCTGTCAGTTTCGCGTGGCTCGAAAGCGCTGTGAACGGACTGCATCAAGTGGAGAGCGGAATGCGGCGTAATCTGCTGCGGTCGTTGTCACTCGATGCCTTCGCCACCGGCTTAGTGGAAACTGCCGAAACGGGTGCCCGCATAGCGTAGGATCGACTCAACACTTCGCGAGAAATCCGCATCCTATTGCTCGACTTGCTCAACATTGGTCCGCTTATGCCTGAACCGACAAATCTTCTGGCCGAAATCAGCGCGAGCCCTAGCGCCGAACTGCCCGCGCCCCGGGCAGCGAAATCCCCGGCGCGCCCCCACACCGCGGGGCGGGAACATGTGGATATCCTGCCAGAACGATCCGCGACCGGCGGAGCGCATGCGGAAATCTTCTATCTGCAGAAGCAAGTGCAGGCACAGACGGTTATGGTGATCCACCTAGAAGACGGCGAGCGACTTGAAGGCAAGATCGAGTGGTACGACCGCGACACTATCAAGATCTGTTCGAAGACGCGCCAACGCGTACTCATCTTCAAATCTGCGATCAAATACATACACAAGGCCGGGGAACACCATCCGGCGTCTTCCGATAGATAGCGCAGATCAGGTGCTTCACTGGGCGGCTCTTGAGAGCCTGTCGCGCACCGCAATGCACACTCCCTGTGCCGCGGGCAACGGACAGAGAATTAAGCTCGCCCCGGCGGCGTCCAACTCGCGCAGACCGGCAAACAAGCGTTCAGCCAGCGCGTCGCAATTGCCCCATTCGCCCCAGTGATAAATCGTCCTTGCTTTAGACCCGGCCTGCCACCCCGCAGGCAGCATGACGCCAACTGCTTCGCCCGTGCCCGCATATTCCGCACTGCGTCGCAGCAGATCAGATTGCAGTGCAGACACATCATCCGCCTCAACTAAAATTAGTCGCGCGCGCGGCGCGTAGTGGCGAACCGATATGCCCGGCGACGGGAGTGCCTCCGGAGAGTTGCTGAGGTTTTGCGCTACGGACATCGTCACCGGACCGATGATCGCTTCTATCTGCTTCACGGTAATGATTCCAGGGCGATAGCAGATGACTCCGCTATCAGACGCGTCGACCACAGTTGATTCCACCCCGAGTTGCGTCGGACCGGCGTCGAGAACAGCGTCGATGCGCCCGTCAAGATCTTGCAAAACATGGGCGGCAGTCGTCGGACTAGTCCGACCAAAGCGATTGGCACTCGGCGCCGCGATCGGCAGTTGAGTCGCAGCAATCAATGCATGCGCTACCGGATGCCGCGGCATTCGCACCCCTACCAGATCGCGGCCCGCGGTGATTGCATCGGGTACCGTGACACCACGAGGAAGCAATAGCGTAAGTGGGCCAGGCCAGAATGCGTCCATCAGTCTCTGCGCTGCTGACGGAACGCGACGTACAAGGCGGGCGAGCATGGCCGCGTCGCTGATGTGCACGATCAGGGGATCCCACCTCGGCCGCTCTTTCGCGGCAAAGATTCCCGCGATGGCATTCTCGTTCAAAGCGTTCGCGCCAAGACCGTACACGGTCTCCGTTGGAAAAGCGACCGTCCCACCGGATTTCAGCAACTCAGCGGCCTGCGCCAAAGCCGCAAGCGACTGCGCGGAGTCGAGCGACGCCGCGTCCATCGTCAATCGCGTTGTCCTCTTCATCTGCATCCGCTCTTCCATCGTATTCGCATATACTTCCGCGCATGGAGCAACTTGAGGTCGAAATAAAATTTCGCGTCAAAGACCCTGCCGCGTTCGAAACGCAACTTGCAGACCATGGCCTCGTGAAGAAAACTCCACGCACGTTCGAGCGCAATACCCTATACGACACGCTGGGGCGTGATTTACTCAATTCCGGTCGACTCTTGCGCCTGCGTCAGTATGGTGAGCGTTGGCTATTGACCTTTAAAGCCAAGCCCGAGAGTGACGACCCAAGTGCGCCGCACAAGAGCCGGATAGAAATAGAAACCGGCGTCGAAGATGGGGCGGCAACCGCGCTGATCCTTGAGCGTCTCGGATACAGCCCGGCTTTCGTATACGAGAAATGGCGAACCGAGTGGGACGATGCGGCAGGCCACGTCACCCTCGATGAAACAGCAATCGGTATTTACGCCGAGCTTGAGGGCAAGCCGGATTGGATCGATCGTACTGCTGTAATGCTGGGCGTGGCCAAATCCGACTACGTTACGCTCAGTTACGGCCGCCTCTTCGAAAAATGGCGTAAAGAAACGAAGTCGCCTGCAAGAAATCTCACCTTTGAAGAAGTGCTGACCGCGCATACGTAACTGTCACGGTTACGATTCCTCGCCGCTCGCCCCGTGACACTTCTTATATTTCTTGCCAGAACCGCAGGGACAAGGATCGTTTCTGCCGACCTTGTCCCCGGTGCGCCGTTGCGATGTCGGCGCGTCGGCCTTATCTGCCCCGGCGAAGCGCGCCTGTTCCAGCTCCCGTTTCTTTTTCCGGTGAAACTCCTGCTCCAACGCGTCGATCGTAGTTGAGGCTGCGCGTGTCGGCACAGAAACCTTCGGCGATGGTGCATGACCGTTGGTTGGCGGCGAAAGGGGAGGCGCGGCCTCCTGCAGCGGCAGTGCCTGCTGCACCGTTGTGATCTCCTTTCCATCAGGCCCGAGAATCTGCATGCGATACAGGAAGCGGACAGTGTCTTCCTGAAATCGCAGCATCATTGCTTCGAACGTATCGAACGATTCCCGTTTGTACGCAACGAGTGGATCTTGCTGGGCATAACCGCGGAGCCCGATTCCCTCTTTGAGATGGTCCATCGCGAGCAGATGGTCTTTCCACAGACCGTCAAGCACGCTGAGCATGATCATGCGCTCGTGATATCGCATCGCTGGCGAACCGATGATGGCTTCCTTCTGTTCGTACTTCTCGCGTAAGCGATTGAACAGAGCTTCGCCCAGTTCGTGCCGATTGAGTTCACCCATCGCAATGCCTTCTGTATTCAGATCCAGGCCAAACTGGTTGATCAGCTCATTGCCAAGTGCAGTAATGTCCCACTGATCGGGGTGCACATTAGCGGGCGCAAATTTATCCAGGACGTTGCTCAGAATCGCAGCGACATAATCCTCGACGATCAGCTCTTTCTGTTCGAGACCTTCGAGCAACTGACGACGAAGCCCGTAGACAGCTTCGCGCTGTTTGTTCATCACATCGTCGTATTCGAGCACGTGTTTGCGCGATTCGAAGTTCTGCGTTTCGACCGCCTTTTGCGCGCTCTCGATGCGGCGCGTAATCAGGCCAGATTCGATCGGAACTCCTTCTTCCATGCCCAGCCGCTGCAGCAATGTCGATACCCACTCGCGCGCGAAGATGCGCATCAAGTCGTCTTCGAGCGATAGATAGAAACGCGAGGCACCCGGATCACCCTGGCGGCCAGCACGGCCACGAAGCTGGTTATCGACTCGTCGCGATTCGTGACGTTCTGTTCCCAGAATCAGCAGGCCGCCGGCGCCGACGACCTGATCCCGCTCACGGGCTGCATTCGCCTCGTGAACACTGAAAATATCGTTCCAGCTTTGCTGCGTCGTCTCGAATTCCTGTCCCTGGTAATAAAAGCGCAACATGCCTTCCGGAGCGATCGGGGCAAGCGCGCCCTCGGCCGTACTGATGCTGCGTGCCATGTTTTTTTTCACCAGCTCCTGGCGTGCCAGAAATTCCGCGTTGCCGCCCAGCAGAATGTCAGTACCGCGACCGGCCATATTCGTCGCGATTGTGACCATGCCGAAGCGGCCTGCCTGGGCAACGATCTCCGCCTCGCGCTCGTGATATTTCGCGTTCAGGACCACGTGGCGCACGCCTTTGCGTTGCAATATCGACGACAACAACTCTGATTTCTCAATCGAAGTCGTGCCCACCAGAACCGGTTGCCGCTCTTCATGCAGCCGTGAAATCTCATCCGCGACAGCAGAATATTTTTCCTTTGCCGTGCGATAGACCACGTCGGGATTTTCAAGCCGCCGCATCGGCTTATTCGTCGGGATGACGACGATTTCGAGCTTGTAAATCTTGTCGAACTCTGCCGCCTCGGTTTCTGCGGTGCCGGTCATGCCAGCGAGTTTGCGATACAGGCGGAAGTAATTTTGGAACGTGATAGTCGCGAGCGTCTGGTCTTCGCGGCGAATCGTCACGCCTTCCTTCGCTTCTACGGCCTGATGCAATCCGTCAGACCAGCGTCGCCCGGGCATCATGCGACCGGTAAATTCATCGACGATGATGACTTCACCGTCTTTCACCACGTACTCCACATCGCGCTTGTAAAGCGAATATGCCTTGATGGCTGTCTCAACGTGGTGCTTCAGTTCCCAGTTTTCGACTTCAGCGATGTTGCCGATGCCGAGTAACTTCTCAATCTTTTCCCAGCCTTCGTCGCTCACCGCTATGGTGCGGTGTTTCTCATCGACAACGTAGTCGCCGGTCAGCGTTTTGGTTTCGTTTTCCTCAATTTCTTCACCCTGGACAAGCGATGGAATAATCCGATTCACACGCGCGTACTTGTCAGTCGTTATGTCCGTGGGACCGCTGATGATGAGCGGAGTACGCGCCTCATCGATCAGGATGGAGTCCACTTCGTCGACGATCGCGAATGTATGCCCGCGCTGCACACAGTCGGCGAGTTCGAACTTCATGTTGTCGCGCAGATAATCGAAACCGAACTCGTTGTTTGTGCCGTAGGTAATATCCGACGCGTATGCCGCCCTGCGCTGACCGTCATCGAGGTCATGAACGATCACCCCAACCGTCAGACCGAGAAAGCTGTAGATCTTCCCCATCCATTCGGCGTCGCGCTTTGCCAGATAGTCGTTGACGGTCACGACATGCACGCCGTGACCTGCAAGCGCATTCAAATAGCACGGCAGCGTCGCGACGAGAGTCTTGCCCTCACCGGTCCGCATTTCTGAGATTTTGCCTTGATGCAGCACTATGCCGCCGATTAGCTGGACGTCGAAATGACGCATGTTTACCGCACGCTTGCCCGCCTCGCGAACTACGGCGAAAGCCTCAGGCAACAACTCGTCGAGCGCAGCTTTTTCCGCCTCACGCAGCGCGTCAGCATCCTCGATGCCAGTAATTTTTTCCGCGAGTCTCGCGCGGAATTCGACCGTTTTGTCCCGCAGTTCTGTATCGCTCAACGCCTGTACGGGGGGTTCGAGCTCATTGATGGAAGCTACCGCGGGCATCAGGCGCTTTACGATGCGCTCGTTACTGGTGCCAAATATTTTTGTGAGTGCACTGCCGATCAAAGCGTTTGGGTCCTTTGGGCAAGGCATTCCGCCCGGAAAGAGCGAATGCCGCCATCTCTAAGTGTAAGCGACAGGCCGCACTATGGCCAAAGGCACGAGTCTGGTCTGTGCGGCCGACTCTAGATTGCCCGAGCACCTTTACTTGTGCGGGCACGAGGATGCGTCGCGTCGTAGACCTCCACCAGCTTCCCCGCCGTCAGCTGCGTATATCGCTGCGTCGTGGAAAGCCGTTCATGACCCAGCATCTCCTGAATCGCACGCAGATCAGCTCCTTCTTCGAGCATGTGTGTTCCGAACGCGTGCCTCAGCGTATGCGGATGAATATCTGCGGAAAGTCCCCGCTCCAGCGCAATGCGCTTCACGATGCGGCCGACGCTGCGCGTCGTCAATCTGGCATCTCCTTTGCCACGCAAATAAAGATTGAGTAAAAGCGCTTCAGAGCTGCGCCCGGCTCGCCGCAACTTCTCGTCGCGTTGCGGAATGTACTGCAACAGTGCCGACTGGGCCTCATCCCCCAGCGGCA
This sequence comes from Terriglobales bacterium, assembly GCA_038199445.1. GTDB lineage: Bacteria > Acidobacteriota > Terriglobia > Terriglobales > Acidobacteriaceae > JBBPYY01. Next base: position 12,262 of record JBBPYY010000063.1, read on the forward strand.
CATAGCGCTCTTTATGACCCTTACCGCGAACCAGGATGACCTCGTTCGCCCAATGAATATCTGCAAGGTTGATTCCGACCAACTCAGCGTTACGAATGCCGCATCCATAGAGCAACTCAAAAATCACCAGATCGCGCGCGGCCCATGCGACCTCTCGTGAGGGCGAAGCGTCCAGCAGCTTGTTCATCTGCTCAATACTCGGAACACGCGGCAATCGTCTCGGCAGCTTCGGGGTGGAGACCAGCAGCGCAGGATTCGAGTCAAGCAGGTCCTTGCGCGCCAGCCACTGAAACCATGACCGGATCGCCGCCAGTGCTCGTGCGGTCGAAGACTTCTGCAGACCTCGGGCAATCAACTCACCCAGATACGCGCGAATGTGCAGGTGGTCGATCTGCCGCGTGTCGCAATCCTCGCCGAATTGCTTCTCTAAAAAGGCCGCGAATGCCGTCAACTCGCGCCGGTACGCTCGCAATGTGTGTTCTGATGACCCGCGCTCATTCTCAAGCATGGTGAGAAATTCGCACGCCAATCCGGTCAATCTTCCTGGACCTCTCACGCTTCCGCATCCACGGCGAACTCAGCGTGCCGCCGCGATTTTGCCCGCGGATGATGGGTGCGATGCACAGCTTTCAAGTGACCGAGTGCCAAATGCGTGTAAACCTGCGTGGTCGCAATATCGGCATGGCCAAGAAGAGTCTGCACGCTGCGCAGGTCTGCGCCGTGTTCGACCATGTGCGTTGCGCAACTGTGGCGCAACATGTGCGGACTCGCGCGACCGTCCTGGGCTTTCACCAGCGTCCATATCCACTGTCGCGTTAGCGGCGCCCCGCGTCTCGAAAGAAACAAATGACGGAGGCTCGTACCATTTCGCAATAGCCCGGCGCGCCCTCGCTGAAGGTATTCCGTAATCGCCCGCACTGCTGCCTCTCCAAGCGGAACAATCCGCTCCTTATCGCCCTTGCCGCGAACCAGCACCCGTCCAAGATCCAGCTGCAGGTCTTCCATCCCAAGCGTAGTCACCTCAGAGACGCGCAGCCCCCCTGCATAGAGCAGTTCGAGAATCGCATGGTCACGCAGCGCCGCTCCGTCAGCCTGCGGATGACGCGCCGCCGCTCCAGTGCGCGCGAGCATTTCGTTCACCTCAACCTCGGCGAGCGACTTCGGCAGAATCTTCCAGCTCTTCGGAGATTCCACTTGTAGCGTCGGGTCGTGCTTGGTTCGCTTATCGATCAGCAGCCAGCGATAGAAACCCCGCAGACACGAAATCTTCTTGGCGATCGTCCGCGAATCGACCTGATGCTGGCGCAGATGCTCCATAAATCCCGCAACCTGTTCTTGCCGTGCAGTCATGAAAGTGACTGCGCTTTTTTCGCTGTACTCCGAAAACTGCAGCAAGTCGCGCCGGTAAGCATCGCACGTCAGCGGACGCAGCCCCTTCTCCACGCGGAGATAGACCAGATACTCCTTCAGCAACTGGACGTTACTCGAGTTAATCGGCTGGTCCACGCATTTGATTATGGGCAAAGCCGAGCAAAGCGCGGCGCCGTGTTTGTGATGGAATCAAGATGCCAAATGCTTTCATGCATTAAAAACACGACCTTTGCCGTCGTGGCGTATCCTAAAAGCGCAAGTGAGGAGCTTTCGTTTTGCAAAGCAGTTCAAGCCAAACAATTTCCCGTACCTCCCCAGTCTTAGAGATCGTTACCCCGGGGCACTTCAACAAGTCCATTCTCGACCTCAAGCCCAAAATCGCTGTTTTTGATTGCGATGGAACGCTATGGCACGGCGACACAGGGTCAGATTTCATGATCTGGACCCTCGAAACGGGATTAGTCTCGCGCGAAACAGCAGATTGGATCGACGACCGCTACCGCCTTTATCGCAAAGGCGATCTTTCTGAGGTCGCGATATGCGGTGAAATGGTCCAGATGTACGCTGGACTGACCGAGATTGAGCTTCGCCACGCAGCCCGCACCTTCTTCCAGCAAAAATTTGAACAGCGCATCTTTCCTGACATGTTGTCTCTGGCGCAGCAATTGCACGCCTCTGGCACTGAATTATGGGCCGTGAGTTCCACCAACAGTTGGGTGGTTGAAGAGGGCGCCGGCCGTTTCGGCATTCCAGTCGAGCGTGTACTCGCCGCCAGGGTGCGGATTGCAAACCAGATCATCACTTCTGATTTACTTGACGTTCCTTCCGGCGACGGCAAAGTTGAGTCGCTGCGCCGCGCTGGCATCACCCACCCTGATGTGGTGTTCGGAAACTCGGTCCACGATGCCGCAATGTTGGGTATAGCCGCGCATGCCGTCGCGATTCACCCGACTCCCGAACTTCTTGTCAAGGCACGCGCAATGGGCTGGACCATACACATGCCCGCGCAATGAAGCGTGATGCTGTCACAATGAACTCATCCACGGAAAAATTGTCACCATCCCGCGGAGTTTCCTGAGCGTCTATTCGACATGGAATCAATGCGAGACACCTTGGCCGCCGCTCCACCGCAACCGGAACGCCCCGCAAAGTCCGTCGTGGCGGCCCTCATCCTGCGGGGCAGCCAGGTCCTGATTTGCCAGCGGCGCGCAGACCAGCCAATGGCCCTGAAGTGGGAGTTTCCGGGCGGCAAGGTTGAGGCCGGCGAGTCTTTGGTGGAAGCGCTTCGGCGCGAGTTGAATGAAGAACTCGGCATTGAGGCGACCATCGGCGAGAGCGTGACGCGCATCAGGCACAACTACAAGAATGGCGGCGCTGTTGACCTCGCGTTCTTTGCGGTCCACTCCTATCAAGGCGAACTGGAAAACCGCATCTTCAAAGAATTCCGCTGGGCAGAATTACGCGACCTTCCGTCATTTGATTTCCTGGCGGCCGATCGCACGTTCGTGCGCGATCTGGCGGCGGGTAAATTACTCTAGGGTTTCTTCGCAAACAGCGTTGTATACATCAAGGTCGCAGAGAGAGCGATTACGATTGCCGAAGTTCCCCAGGCCGTGATGTTCATCCAGCGCTTGTTGACGTGCTTGCCCATCAAATCTTTTCGATTAATCAGCTTGATCATGAAAACAAGCACGACGGGCAGCAGAATTCCATTCAACACCTGCGAAAGAATAATCACCCTCACCAGCGGAAAGCGTGGAATCAGCACAACTGCGGCTCCGGCGGCGATCAGCAGTGTGTAGAACCAGTAAAAAAATTTGGCTTCGTTGAATTTCTTGTTCACTCCAGACTCAAACCCGAGCCCTTCACACACTGTGTAGGCGGTAGACAGCGGCAATATCGAAGCCGCGAAGATCGAGGCATTGAACAGGCCAACGGCAAACAGAATGAAGGCATACTGACCGGCGAGCGGCTTCATGGCTTCGGCGGCATCGGACGGCACGTTGATCGTGGTGATCCCGTGGACATACATCGTGGCGGCGCACGCGACGATGATGAACCAGGCGATGATGTCGGTGAACAAGCACCCGACGATAACGTCGAGCTTTGAAGCGGCATACTGCTTAACGCTGATGCCCTTTTCGACAACCGACGACTGCAGATAAAACTGCATCCATGGCGCTATGGTTGTGCCGACAAGACCGACGACCAGGTACACGTACCCATCCTGCCGCCATACGTTCAGCGCTGGAGGCTTCACGGTTTCGACCAACGCTTGTCGCCATGCGGGTCCTGCCAAAACTCCGGTCGCGATGTACGCCAGGTAAACCAGCGATGCGAAAAGAAAGACCTTTTCAACACTCTTGTAATTTCCCTGAACCACCAGAAGCCAGACGATCGCCGCACAAATCGGTACCGAGATGTATTTCGAGAGATGGAAGAGTTGCAGGCTTCCCGCGATGCCTGAGAACTCCGCGACAACATTTCCGTAATTCACGATGACCAGCAAGGCCATCATGACAAACGTCATACGCAGACCAAACTCTTCGCGGATCAGATCGCTCAGACCCTTGCCCGTGACCACTCCCATACGGGCGCACATTTCCTGCACCACAATCAGGGCGATTGTGATGGGCAGCATCGTCCACAGCATTTTGTAACCAAACTGCGCCCCGGCCTGCGAATACGTGAGAATACCGCCCGTGTCGTTGTCCACATTCGCCGTGATGAACCCCGGCCCGAGCACGGCCAGGAACATCAGCACACGCATCTTCCACAGTTTCGCCAGTGACGTGCGTGGCATGTTGGCCTTCCCCTGTCCTTTCAGTTAGCGTTCGTTTCGCAGAAGGCCAATGACGTTATCGGCTCGTATGACACCGACAAGTCGATTCTCTTTGTTGACGACTGGCAGCTCGCGGAGATTGTATTTGTCGAACAGTTCGACAACCTCATCCTGATGCAAACTGGAAAGACTCTTGATGAAGCGCTTCTCCGCTATGTCATCTAACAATGTTTCCGGCTGTCCGAGGACAATCCGCGCCAGCGGAATCACTCCAACCAACTCCTGCCGTTCATTTCGAAGATACAGATCTGTCAACAGTTCCGGCTCATCCTTAAAATTCCGCACCGCTGTTACCGCGTCCGCAACCGTAGCGTTCGCGTCCAGCAGAACATACTCGGTCGTCATGCGCCCTGCTGCGGAGTGAACATTGAAGCCAAGCAGGTCTTGCATCTCACGCCGCTCGGTCGGCTCCATCTGCTCAAGGATCGCCTCAGACCGCTCCTCGGGCATCTCCGCGAGCATGTCAGCGGCCGCCGCCGGGTCCATTTCTTCAACGATGTCTGCGACCCGCTCCGAGTTCAACCCTTCAATGAGCGCCATTTGCAGCTTGGGGGTAACTTCTTCCAGCGCCTCTGCCGCGACCTCTTCATCCAGCGTGGTAAAGACCGCTTCACGTTCCATCGGTGATAGGTCTTCCAGAATGTCTGCGATATCCGAAGGATGCATCTGCGAGAGACGCACGTGATCTATCTTGAGGTGCACCCGGCGAGCTGGGTCCACTTCAATTAGATCGACAAAATCCCACGGAATGACGCGGGGCTTGATTCGACCAGCGAGCGCATGTATGGCCTTCTGCGGAGCTAGACCCTTCAACAAGCGGCGCACCGCTCCTCGCAAGCCTACTTCCACCTCACACACACGCAGCTCTAAATGGCCGCGCTGCGTAGACCAGACGAAATCGACATCATTGACGCGCACCACCTTGTGCCCACTCACGTCGATGATTTGTTGATCCAGCAAATCTCTCTCCAGCAGGAAAAAGTGGCCTTCTCCTGTGAAAAGCTCGTTGCCCGGACTGCCGATTAACTTCAGCGCGCCGGTGGGCGTCAGTTCGACATTTTCGACTGGTATGTAACGCTCGGCGTTTTTCCCGCCCCAGTGGCCCGATCGCACGACTAGAGCATCGACGGTGTCGTGGTTCTTATCCGTCTCCATTGCCACTTCGCGCACCAGACCAATCACCCGACCGGTCGCATCCACAACCGGTGTGCCCAGCAGGTCGCTCAGATTCGTTCGTGCGGCGTTCTCGCTCATGGTTGACTTCCCTGCCAGTCTACTCATGGTCGGCAACAGAAGAAGAGAGATCAGTTAGCATCGCTGATTTCTCTCTGCGACTGGGCCGCTTTTCACGAGTTCTTGACAGGCTTCGACCTTGCCACTACAACTTCCCCTAGTGCAAAAGCATCAATCTTGCCTACGAAGACCTCTAGGGACCACGATTTGACCGAATCGACGACAAGCCGCATCAGCTTCACGCTCGACTCTTCCCTTGACAGCGTGAACAAGCTGGAGCAAACCGCGGAACAAGTGGCCCAACGCGCGGGCCTCGATGAGGACGAGGTCTTTCGCGTGTCTATGGCGGTGCGTGAAGCCGCTGTGAATGCCGTGCTTCACGGCAACGCATACGATCCGTTGAAAAAAATGATGGCGGAGTTTGAAGTGGCAAATGGCGATCTCGTGATTCGTATTACAGACCAGGGCAAAGGTCTTGATCCGTCCACGCTGCCCGATCCA
>JBBPYY010000064.1:0-10374 GCA_038199445.1 Terriglobales bacterium
GAAAAGCCACACCAGATCGACGCAGCGATAAAGATCAGGACGCCGGCACCCAGAGCGCGGCGCCGCCCATAGTGGTCTCCCAGCGCGCCGCCAACCAGCAGCAGCGCCGAAGAAAGCAGCTGGTAACTCTCGAGCACCCACTGCACCCGCGACACGCTGGTGGCAAAAACCTTTTGCAGTTCAGGCAGCGCGACATTGACGACCGTGCCATCCATGAAAGCGAGGCTCGACGCGAGAATACACGCGAGCATGACCCATTTTCGTGCGCGCTCTGCGCAGGGCTGGTCCTGCGCCACCGCGAGGGCGTGCGCCTCTGCACATGGGGATTGAATTGGGTGAACAACGGTCGCCAATGCTCACTCCGCGATCCGCGCCGATGCAAAACTTCGGGCGACTCGCCTAGCCGGCCTTCTCAAGCAGCGAAACTGTCAGATCACGCCGCTGAACCATCTCTGCCGTGACCTCAAGTTCCTTGATCTTCTTATTACCGGGCAGGTGGTACATCAACTCGAGCATCAGCTCTTCAAGAATCATGCGAAGTCCGCGAGCACCAACCTTGCGCGCGAGTGCCTCCCGCGCAACCGCTGTCGTGGCCGCCGCGTCGAAATTGAGCTTCACGCCCTCATACTCGAACAGCCTCTGATATTGCTTCAGAATCGCATTGCGCGGCTTGGTCAGGATCTCGACCAGCGCGACCTCATCCAGTTCATCGAGGATGCCCAGCACCGGCAGACGTCCGACAAATTCAGGAATCAACCCATACTTGATCAGGTCCTGAGGCTCGGCTAGCCGCAGCAGCTCGTTGTCGCGCTGTGCTGCCGTGACGTCCTTCTCTAGCCCGGCGCGATCTGCAATCGCCTTAAAGCCTAGCGCTTTCTTGCCAACGCGGCGACCGACAACACGCTCCAGACCGACAAAAGCGCCGCCGCAGATGAACAGAATGTTCGTGGTGTCCACCGGCGTGAATTCCTGATGCGGATGCTTGCGCCCGCCTTGCGGTGGAACATTTGCGACCGTGCCCTCGAGAATCTTCAGCAACGCCTGCTGCACGCCTTCGCCGCTCACGTCGCGAGTGATGGACGGGTTCTCATCCTTGCGGCCGATCTTGTCGATCTCGTCGATGTAAATAATGCCGCTCTGCGCGCGGGCTACGTCACCGTCGGCGGCCTGCAGCAGCTTCAGAATGATATTTTCAACATCTTCGCCGACATAGCCCGCCTCCGTCAGCGTCGTCGCGTCGACAATGGCAAACGGCACGTCCAGCATTTTGGCCAGGGTGTGCGCCAACAATGTCTTGCCGCTGCCCGTCGGACCGACCAGCAGAATGTTCGACTTCGCAAGCTCAACTTCATTGCCGCGAACCCGGTTCATTTGAATGCGCTTGTAGTGGTTGTAGACCGCAACTGCCAGCTTCTTCTTAGTCGTATCCTGGCCGATCACATACTCATCGAGAAACGCCTTCACTTCCTGCGGCTTCGGCAGGTGAGCGGGCGCAGCACCGGCCGGGGTCTCAGCGCGGTCGTCTTCGAGAATGCTGTTGCAGACCGCGACGCACTCATCGCAAATATACGCGCGAGGATAATCGCTCGGTGATGAGATCAGCTTGGCAACCGCGTCCTGCGATTTATGGCAGAACGAACAGCGGAGCGTGTCGTCGGATCCCGTGCGAGTTTTCATCTCTGGCCCTCAAAATTCAACCCTCGACAGCCACGCTAGGTCCGCGGCCGATCGATTATTTCATCGATGATCCCGTATTCTTTCGCCTGTGGCGCGTTCATGATGAAGTCACGTTCCACATCGCGCTCAATCCGGTCCAGCGCCTGCCCTGTGTGTTTTGCCATAAGCTTATTCGTTATTTCGCGAATGCGCAGTATTTCTCTTGCATGAATGTCGATATCTGTCGCCTGACCTGATAAACCGCCCATGGAGGGCTGATGCACCAGGATTCGCGAATTCGGCAACGCGAACCGCTTGCCGGCCTTACCGCTCATCAACAGAAAGGCGCCCATGCTGGCCGCCTGGCCAATGCAGTAGGTCACTACATCGTTCTTGATGAACTGCATCGTGTCGTAGATTGCGAGGCCGGCCGTGATCGATCCCCCAGGGGAGTTGATATAGAGCTGAATGTCCTTGTCGGGGTCTTCTCCTGAAAGGAAAAGCATCTGCGCGATGATGAGGTTTGCAATCTGATCGTCGATCGGAGTGCCCAGAAAGATAATATTGTCGCGAAGCAAACGAGAGTAGATGTCGTAGGCGCGTTCGCCTCGGCTCGTCTGCTCAACAACCATCGGGACCAGTGCCATGCCGTCTCCTAAAACAGAGTCGTGCTTCTAAGGATGGGGAACGCTGCTACGAAGCGAGTCTCTCGTAGAGCAGATTGCCAGTTTTTTCGCGGCGAAGTTGTTCACGGATTCTAGCTAGGCCACCATCCTGCGTCAATCGCTGACGCAGTGCCTCAAGCGGTTCGCGCTGCTCCATGGCAAAATACTTCAGCTGCTTTTCAACTTCTTCTTCCGGCACTTCCACCTTTTCTTCGTCCGCAATGCGGTCGAGAATCAGCGCCCCTTTCGTCTCCTGCAGCGCGGTGTCGCGTTGCGCAGTACGCAGGCGATCAAAGTTCAACTGACGCATGTTCTCTGACGACATGCCCTGCATCGCCAGCGCGCGTAGTCCACGCTCTAGGCGCGCGTCCACCTGCTGCTGCACCAGCGTTTCAGGCACGGGAAACTGGAATCGCGCCACGAGGACTTCGATCAATTTGTCGCGACCCTCGGCTGCGGCACGTCTCTGCTTATTGTGCTCCAGGCTCTCGCGCAGCTTCTGCTTGAAGTCGTCGAACGAGTCATATTCCCCCAGCTCTTTCGCGAATTCGTCGTTCATCTCCGGCATCAGCTTGCGCTTGATGCCCTTCACCACCATGTGATAAGCAACCGTCTTCCCTGCCAAGCGACGCTCGCCAAAATCGTCCGGATACTGAACGTCGACATCCATCTCCTGGCCAACCGTAGCGCCGGTCAGCGCTTGGGTAAATGCCTCAAGCGTCTGCGTGCCGCCGATTTCAATCACGACCTCGTCGGCAGAAATTTCAGCTTTCGGCTCGGCACCGTCCGCTGCTTTGTCGAATCCGCTGTAGCTCACCTGCGCCCAGTCGCCGCGTTGCAGCATACGCTCTTCTTCTACCGGCTCCATCGTGCTGCGCGCATCGCGAAGGCGTTCCAGTTCCGCCTCGAACTCTTCGTCCTTCAGGCGTCCGTCTTCTTTCGTAACCTTCGTGTCGTTATATCCAGTGATGTCGATCTGAGGCATCACTTCAAAGGCCGCTTGAAACTCCAGCGGCTGCCCTTCCTCCAGCTTCAGATTTGTCACTTGCGGCTGCGAAATCGGCGTCACTTTCTGTGCGTCCAATGCCGAGCGGAAATGGTGAGGCAGCAGACTCTCCATCACGTCCTGCCGGATCGAGTCCGCGAACTTCGTCCGCACCAGCGACTCTGGAACTTTGCCCGCGCGAAAGCCGGGAATGCGCGCCATCTTGCGATACCGCTTCACAACTTCCTTGAAGCCTTTCTCAACCTCCTCGGCCGGAACCGTAACGTCCACCGTGCGCGTCAATTCAGGATTGAGCGCGGGCCCCTCGCTCTGCTTATGCGTATGCCCGTCAGCATGATCGTGCGTCGGGTCATGCGCATCATCCTGCTGCGCTTCAAGTTGATGCTCTGGGTTTTCTGGAATAGGAATTTCGTTCGTCTCAACGGTATCTGCGGTACTCAATGGCTGTGCCTTCTCTCACTTTTGTGAAACTCATTCGGCCGGGCGGATGATTCAGTGGCGCTTCAGCGGCACAAAAATCGGCGCGCGCGCCCTCTCAATGGTACGGGCATGCACCAGCACGGTCAAACAAGTCGGCCACACTTTCGATACAGTCGTCAGGTGGCAAACCCTTCCCTCTCTTCGCAGATTCTCAGCGACCTCAACGCGCAAGTCATCACGTGTAACCGCTGTCCTCGCCTGCGCAATTACTGCGCCGCGATCGCTGCGGAAAAGCGCCGCGCCTACCGCAGCGAAGAATACTGGGGCCGCCCCGTACCTTCCTTCGGCGATCCCCACGCCCGCGTCCTCATCATCGGCCTCGCACCAGGTGCGCACGGCTCCAACCGCACCGGCCGCCCTTTCACCGGCGACGGCTCCGGTAACTTTCTTTATCCGGTTCTTTACGAATGCGGTTTCGCTTCTCAGCCAAATTCTTCTTCTCGCACCGACGGCATGACGCTGACCGGAATCCGCATCAACTCCGTCGTACGCTGTGCGCCGCCCGGCAACAAACCCGCTCTCGATGAACTGAGAAACTGCTCGACCTATCTCGATGCGGAGATCGCCGCACTCGCCCGTCTGCGCGTCGCGGTCACGCTCGGTAAAATCGCCTTCGACGGCTACCTCGCACATCTCCAGCGTGCCAACCTCATCGACTCCCGCCGCGGCTACAACTTCGGGCACGGCGCCGAATATAAACTGCCCAACAACACCTACCTCATCTCCAGCTTCCATCCATCGCTGCAAAACACCAACACAGGAAAACTCACCAAGCCCATGTTCCTCCGCATCTTTGTCCGCGCCCGCGAACTCGCCGCCCTCAACAAATAGGCAACGTGCCCCGGCAAATCTCTTCCAGCCAGGGATTCCCCAGTGGATACGCAAAGGCATCCGCATCCCCGCGCCCCGCATCCATTCGTACGCAACCTGATTTTCAGGAGACGAAAACAATGACGATTCTGGTAATCATTCTCGTATTGCTTTTGATCGGCGCCTTCCCGACCTGGCCCTATAGCCGCAGTTGGGGATACTATCCAAGCGGTGGTCTCGGCCTGGTGGTACTCATCCTCATCATCCTACTTGTGATGGGAAGACTCTAGAATCGAGCATTTGCAGCGGTAGTACGATCCCGCCTGACCCACGTTTCGCTACGCAAACTTTCGGCGTTGTCAGCGGCGCTTGGTTCCGTCGAGTTGAAGATTAGGAAGCGAGCCGGGTCGTGGAGCGGGAGACGGGGATCGAACCCGCAACCAACGGCTTGGGAAGCCGCTACTCTACCATTGAGCTACTCCCGCTCGTCCGAACATTATAGCGTTGTAGAAGGCTGCTGCCGTCACCGCCCTTGAGCACCTGGTGGCTGTAACAGTTACTAGCTAACCCGTATGTTCCCTTGCAACTCGGAATCAAAGCACTTACCATCCTCCTAAAAGTTGAGGGCCCTCAGAGCACCGTCGTTGGCACGCGTTAAACGCGAAAAAACGCAAGGAACGCAATGCCTGAAATAAAAAGCGCGTTGTCCATCGGCGATCTGGTTGCCGGCAACTACCAGGTACTCGACTTAGCTGGCGCGGGGGGCATGGGAGTCGTCTACCGGGCGCGCGACTTGAAGCTCGAGCGCAACGTCGCGCTGAAGTTTCTACCCTCGGACCTCAACTCCAACCCTCGTGACAAAGAACGCTTTCTGCGCGAAGCACGCACCGCGTCCTCCCTGGACCATCCCAATATCGGCGTCATCCACGGCATAGAAGAAACTGCCGATGGCCATGCCTTCATCGTCATGGCCTACTATGACGGCGAATCGCTCGCGCAACGTATCCTCAGGGGCCCACTCCCGTTCCATGAAGCCAGCGATGTAGGTTGTCAAATGCTGCGCGGCCTGGCGGAGGCCCATGCCAAGCAAATAGTCCATCGCGACATCAAGCCGTCAAACGTGATGCTCACGAACGTGGGCACAGCCAAGATCGTCGACTTCGGCCTCGCTCACATGATCAGCGCGCAGACCGTGGCGCAGACCGCCACCCAGGCCGGCGTGTCGGGCACGATCCGCTATATGTCGCCCGAACAGACGCTCGGCAAGCCCGGCACACAAAGCAGCGACATCTGGGCCGTCGGCGTCGTGTTGGCTGAAATGCTCACCGGCCGCAATCCCTTCGATCGCGAGACGATCTCTGCCGTCGTGCTTGCGATCCTGAACGAAGCACCGCGGCAACTGGACTCGGTCCCCTCTGAGTTGCAGGGCATCGTCTATCGCGCCTTATCCAAGAATCCGGAGAAAAGGTACAAGCACTGTTCAGAAATGCTGGCGGATCTGGAACGCGTTCGCGCTGAGCTGCCCGCCAACGCGACGGCTGGCGTGTCATCAACGCCCGCGCGAACGAGATCGGACATCAGCCGTTACGTGCACGAAGCGACCAGGTCGGCACTCATACCTGCTTCACAGCTAAGGCCCGGCCTGAAACGGTGGATCATTGCGGCTCTCGGTCTCCTCGTCGTCGCTGGCGGCTTGCTTCTTATTCCCTCGATCCGCGAGCGGATGCGTTTCGTCTTGTTCGGCGCGGCGGAAAAACACATCGCGGTTCTGCCTTTCGACAACATCGGCAATAGTCCTGAAAACGACGCCCTGGTCTCGGGCCTGATGGACTCGCTCGCCGGCAAGCTCTCGAATCTCGACGTCGGCAACAAGTCTCTATGGGTGATCCCGACGAGCGAAGTTCGGCGCCTCAAAATCGCCGACCCCGCCGCCGCGCTTAAGGAACTCGGCGCCACGCTGGTGGTCAAAGGCAGCGTCCAGCGAGATGGCAAAGACGTGCATCTGAACGTGAACTTGATCGACACAAAGAATCTAAGGCAGGTAGGCTCTGCGGAACTTGAAGACCAGGCCGGGGACCTGGCAACTCTCCAAAATGAGGCTGTCTCGCGCCTCGCGCGTCTGATGAATCTTTCCGTCTCTGCCGACATGCTGCGCAATACCGGCGGCTCAGTCAACCCCGCCGCTTATGAGGATTACCTGAAAGCTCTGGGCTACATGCAGCGCTATGACAAACCGGGCAATCTTGACCTCGCGGTCGTGGCGCTCAAGAACTCGGTGCATACCGATCCCCGCTTTGCTCTTGGTTACGCCCAACTTGGTGAGGCTTACCGCCTGAAATATCAGGTCGACCAGGATACAAAGTGGCTTGACGAGGCGCAGGCGTATGGCCAAAGGGCCGTCGAACTTGACAATCGTATGCCTTCCACTTACGTCACGCTGGGCCGAATTCACGATGAAATCGGAAAACATGATCTCGCGCTGCAAGAGTTCCAGCATGCCCTCGATATCGATCCAAAAAATGCTTCCGCACTGAGTGGGCTTGCGCGCGCGTATGAACATTCAGGGCGTATTCAGGACGCCGAGGCTGCCTACTTGAAGGCTGCCGCATTGCGTCCCGACGATTGGGATGGCTACAACAATCTCGGGAACTTCTACGACCGCCAGTCGAAATATCCTCAATCGATCCAGGCGTACCGTAAAGCGATCGAACTGACGCCGGATAATGCGCAGGTTTATTTGAACCTCGGCGGGACATATCTGGACTGGGGAGATGCAAAGCAGTATCCGGCGGCAGAAGCGGCGATCAAGAAATCCATCGAACTAAGTCCCAGTTATCCCGGATACGCCAATCTCGGGGACCTCTATTTTCACGAGAAGAGATATGCTGATTACGCCGCTGCCACCCGGAAAGCTCTAGAACTGAACGACAAAGACTACAGAGTGTGGCATAACTTAGTCGCGGCATCCGAATGGCTGAATGACAAAGACGCCGCGACGGCGGCGCGAAAGAGAATGTTGCCGCTGGTCGAGCAAGCGACTGTACTCAAGCCGCAGGATGCGATTGCTCAATCCACTCTCGCGATGCTCTATGCCCAATCCAATGCTCTGGACAAAGCCGAGGCACGCGTTGAAACCTCGCTTGCGCTAGCGCCAGACGACCCCAACGTTCTTTCGAATGTTGCCACAACATATGAAATGTTGCATGACCGCCGTCGCGCGCTTGAGTATGTACGCATAGCGCTGCAAAAGGGCCTGCCTCTCGATGAGGTCACGAACGACCCAGCCATGCAGCAACTCCTCAAAGACCCCAACTTCAACGGTGGTAAACCGTTATCTCCAACATCCAGATAAAAGACGAGGACACCAATGGCCATAAAAACACTAAGCCTGCCAACCACCGCACCAATTTTCAACATGCTCGCCACCGACACATTGAAAATCACGTTCACTCAGGCGGGATTGTTCTGCAGCAAAGACTCTGACGATTTCACGCCGAACCTTCCCAATGACGTCAGATTCAATAGTGGAGATGTCTGGCCAAATCCGCAGCAGTACCAGAATGGTGCAAGTCCAGCAGGCGATAACGACGCAAAATACCATTTCAAGACCGAGACCCACGCCACGTGCGCCGACCCAACCGGGGGATCTGGAGGAGGAAGCATCCACGTCGGATCGTCGCCCACTCCTAGCAGTTCCAAGTCGCGATGACACGCCTGAGTTTTTGAACTAATACTCGCAACAGTGATCCCATAGCGGCTGTTCCTTCTCACAAGTTTGAACAGCCGCCTTCTCATCGGATATAAACACGTAGACTCTGCCTACCATGCAGGACGCGCCCATAGCCTCGCTTCAACTCACCGACGGGGACTCTCGCCGGCAAATCGCGATCCACCGCTCGCCGTTCACCATTGGCCGCCTACCGGATCGCGATCTGGTGCTGGACAGCCAGCTCGTTTCGCGGGACCACGCGACGATCGTCGAGGAAGCAGAAGGCATTTTTCTGGTCGACCACGGCAGCCGTCATGGCTCCTTCGTGAATGGCGAAAAGATCGAACAGATGGAGCGGCACCGCCTGAAGGCGGGAGACTCCATTCATTTCGGTTCGATGTCCGGCCCTCTGATCCGAGTCGGCGGCCTGGAGACCCAGGATACGGCGAGAGCTCTACTAGAAGATCTGCGCGCCATCGCCGAGCCCAGCACCGATATTGAAAAGCTCAGCTGGTTTCTTGAAGCGGCCCGCAAACTGAATCAGGTCGGTGGCGTAAACGAGATTCTGACTTCCCTGCTTGACGTTACGTTGCAATTGACTCAGTCTGAGCGGGGTTTTGTCTTCCTGATAGGCGATGGTGGCGACCTGCGTTTGGCCAGCGGGCGCAGTAGCGACGGTTACCCGCTGCTCGACGACGGTACGATTTCCCGTACCGCGATTCAGCAGGCGATCCAAAGCGCTTCGGCCTTCGTGGTGACCGATACGCTGCTCGCCGAGCCGGAGTTGCAGTACAAGAGCATGGTCGCAAAAAGCATTCGCAATGTGATCTGCATCCCCTTGCGCAGGCGCGCTGCCGACACAGGATCGAGTAACAGCGATCGTGAGGGCGGTGCTCGTGAGATCCAGGGCGTGCTCTATCTCGACAGCCGTCTGCAGCCCGGCAAAATGACGATGGTGGACAACGAGCTGCTGGCGACAATCGCGACGGAGGCAGCAGCATTGGTTGAGAACGCCTCCCTCGTACAAGCGGAGCAGACGGCGCGCCTATATCGCGAAGAGTTGAACATCGCCGCGCGCATTCAGCAGGAGCTCATGGCGGTGCAGGTCCCGGAGCTTCCCTTCGCCCGGGTGAAAGCGCGCAGCGTTCCATGTAAAGAAGTGGGCGGAGACTTCTATGACGTAATCGCCGCGGACGATGCCCTCTACGTCACCATCGCGGATATTTCTGGAAAAGGAATTTCTGCCGCGATCCTGGCGGCGACCCTTCAAGGACTGATCTATTCGCAGATGCTTACCGCACAGCCGCTGGAACAAATTGCCTTGATGGTGAACCGGTATCTCTGCACCCGTGACGTCGGCAAATACGCGACCCTTGTTCTGCTGAAGCTCACGCCGGACGGCGTTGTTGAATATTTAAATTGCGGCCATGTGCATCCGGTCCTGGTGGGCGATGGCGCGGTCAGGCGGCTCGACAGCAGCAATCTGATTGTCGGCATTATTCCTGACGCTTCTTATGCGTCTCATACCTTGCAAATGTCACCGGGAGAACGCCTCATACTGACCACCGACGGCATCACCGAAGCGGAAGATCTCACGGGTGAGGCGTTCGGAGAAACCCGGCTGGCCGAAGCAGCAAAAGAGCAGACCCTGGACGAGATCCTGGCGCGTGTGCAGCACTTCGCGAGCGGTGTGCCGTTCAACGATGATTGCACCATGCTCGAGATCTGTTACAAATTTTGCGATTAACCCGCTTCACTGTGCCTGCTTGAGAGCGAGGCATATCTCTACGCGTCCAGCGGCGCGGTTGTACGCGTCTACTTCTCCCCTAATAGTCCTGCGTGACGCTGGCGCGAAATCCAACTGAGCTAGTTTTTACTTCTCCCGCAGCGGTGACCAACGCAGCCCACCGCCGTACGTCTGCCGATAGAATTCACGCTGGATAGGAAATTGCGGGCTGCCCTGGTAGAAGCCGAAGACCTCATTGTTTAGATTCAAGGCGTAGCCGACTAGGGTAAATCCTTTCGGTAGTTGGTAAGTGCCCTGCAGA
>JBBPYY010000065.1:0-19405 GCA_038199445.1 Terriglobales bacterium
CCAACTCATTCAAAGCGGCCGCCAGGCGCTCCGCGATACGCCGGCTGTTCACAAATAGAATCGTCGAAGTGCGCTCGCGCACCAGCTCCAGCAATCGTGGATGGATCGCGCTCCAGATGGATGTCCGCTTGGGCCCCTGCGAAGCCGGCCCGCTGGGCTGCTCCTCGATCTGCCCCAGGCGCGCCATGTCTTCCACCGGCACTTCAATCCTGAGCTCCAGCAGCTTCTTCGCATTCGCTGCAATGATCGTTACTGGTCTGAAGGGGATTGCAGCACCACTCGCATCGGCCGCGACGCCGCCTGCTGCGACAACCGTTTCGCCTACCCACTCTGCTTCTAACTCTTGCGTAATTTCGCGCGTCTTCTCGACTGCATTCGTTGAGATCGGCAGCGACAACGCCTTCCCCGGTGTCGCGCCCGCCATGAATTGTGCCACTTCTTCAAGCGGACGCTGCGTCGCGGAGAGCCCTATTCGTTGTATCGGCCGTCCGGTAATCGCCTGCAACCGCTCCAGCGACAGTGCGAGATGCGCCCCGCGCTTCGTCGGTACGAGCGCATGAATTTCGTCGATGATGACCGTATCGACCGTCTCCAGCGTCGCCGACGCATTCGATGTCAGCAGCAAATAGAGCGACTCCGGAGTGGTAATCAGAATCTCCGCTGGATGCCGCGCAAACCGTGCTCGATCCCGCTGCGAAGTATCGCCGGTACGCACCAGAATGTCGGGTTCGTGAAACGCTGCGCCGCGCTGCCGCGCCAGGTTCGCGATGCCCGCAAGTGGCGAACGCAAATTCCTTTCGACATCGACGGCCAGCGCCTTCAGCGGAGAGATGTAAACAACACGGCATCCTTCGCGAGTGGAATCTGAATCAGCCGCATCGCGCTTCAGCATTAACTTGTCGAGACACCATAAGAAAGCCGTCAGCGTCTTGCCGGTGCCCGTGGGCGCAAGAATCAGCGTCGAGTCTCCACGCGCAATCGCCGGCCAGCCCTGCCGCTGCGGCGCGGTGGGCTGTTCAAACACCGCGCGAAACCACTCCGCCGTAATCGGGTGAAACAGCGCGAGAACATCCTGGTCGGCTGCCGCAGTCAACGGACTGGCGTTCGCTGCCGCATCGCTCTTCGCTGCTTTCTTTTTGGCCATAAATGCGCGCTATCTGACGTGGAGCTTTGCCCCCGTCGCAAAGGGATGGGCGCACGCCAGGTAAATACCAAGGACCCTGGATGTTTCCGCCCCGCTTATACGATGCAACATGCATCCCATTTACTTCTCGGCCACTTGTCAACAGCCCACATCCGCTTTAGCCTCACCGCAATGCCCTTGACTCATGTGTCCGACGAACAACTTTTAGCGTTGAAAACCGCCGCGGAAAACGCCGCGATGAACGCCTATGCGCCGTATTCCCACTTCAATGTCGGAGCGGCATTGTTGCTGCAAAACGGCGAAATCGTCACTGGCGCAAATTTCGAGAACGCCTCCTACGGGCTGACCCTCTGCGCCGAACGCGCCGCCGTCGGCGCTGCGATCGCTCGTTTTGGCTCGGAAACCCGGATCGTGGCCATCTACATCGTCAACCGCAACGACGCGGCGAGCGCCCCCTGCGGAGCCTGCAGGCAAGTGCTCAGCGAATTCGCAGACCCGGCCACGGTCGTCTACTTCCCTACCGGAAGCGGCGTCGAGACACAACCCATGTCCAGGCTGCTGCCCTTCGGCTTTCAGTTGCGACAGTAACTGTCCCTCTTGCTCGACCTGCCTTCTTTTGAGCGCGATACAATCTGCGCAATCATGCGCCGCACTCTTTTCGTCTCTCTTCTCTGCACCGCTGCCGCTCTCGCACAAACACCCGCCGAACTCGCGAAGCAGCAGGCGCCCGAACTGCTTACGATTTACAAGCAACTGCACCTGGCGCCAGAACTCTCGCATCACGAAGAAAAAACCTCGGCCTTCCTCGCCGCGGAACTGCGCAAGCTCGGCTATGAAGTGACCGATCACGTTGGCAAATACTCCGACGGTTCTCGCGCCTACGGAGTGGTCGGAGTCCTAAAGAATGGCGAGGGCCCGCGCCTGCTCATCCGCACGGACATGGACGCGCTGCCCGTTGAAGAAAAGACCGGGCTTGCCTATGCCAGCAAAGCCCGCTCCACGAATGCACAAGGCGCAGATGTCGCCGTCATGCACGCCTGCGGGCATGATGTTCACATGACTGTTCTGCTCGGGACAGCACGCGATATGGCCAAGCTCAAGAACCAGTGGCACGGCACGCTCGTGCTGATCGGCCAGCCCTCGGAAGAAACCGTCGACGGCGCACGCGCCATGCTTACCGACTCATTCTTCCAGCGCTTCGGCCGGCCTGACTTCGTGCTCGCCGAGCACGACTCGAACAGTTTCGCCTCCGGGGACGTCGGCATCACCGGCGGTCCGCTGCTGGCCAGCTCCACGTCGATTGACGTCACCATGCGCGGCATCGGCGGCCACGGGTCAGCGCCCAACGTTGGCAAAGACCCCATCGTCATGGCCGCGGAATTCATCATGCAGTTGCAGACGGTTGTCAGCCGTCAGATCAATCCACGCCACGCGGCTGTCATCACCGTCGGACAAATCCACGGCGGCACCAAGCGCAACATCATTCCCGACGACGTCTACATGGGCCTCACCATGCGCACCTACGACGAAGACACGCGGCTCGCCATGATCGAAGCGGTGAAGCGCACCGCGCAGGGCGTCGCCATCGGCTACGGAATCGCGCCCGATCGCATGCCTATCGTGAAAGTCGACGAGGCAGAACTGACACCCGCGACCTTTAACGATGAAGCGTTCGCGGAACAGCTTCGCAAAGCTGCCGTTGCGACTCTCGGCGTCTCACACGTCGAGAAAGCGGAACCCATCATGGGCAGCGAAGACTTCGGCCTGTTTCGCGACAGCAACAAAATTCCCGGAGCGATGTGGTGGCTCGGTGTCGCCGACTCAGCAAAACTTGCGGAGAGCAAGAAGCCCGGCGGCGCTCAACTGCCTAGCGCTCACTCCGCGCTCTTTGCCCCCGTTGCAGAGCCCGCGCTGGAAACTGGAGTAGCCACCATGACGGCGATGGCCCTCGACATTTTGAAGAAATAGCGTAGCCGCTCCCGTAACGCGCTGGCCATGAACACCGTCGAAATCATTCGCAAGACCCGCGACCACATTCCCCTCTCCAACGATGAGATCGGCCATCTCGTCGCCGGCGCGGTCGACGGCACCATCCCAGATTACCAACTCTCGGCATGGCTGATGGCCGCATGGATTCGCGGCATCACGCTCGACGAACTCGCTGCGCTCACACAGTCCATGCGCTACTCCGGCGAAACCTTCGACCCGTCGCCGCTCGGCAAATTCGCCGTCGACAAACACTCCACAGGCGGAGTCGGCGACAAGACTTCATTCCTCGTCGCACCCATCTGCGCCGCCGCCGGACTCGTCGTTCCCATGATCAGCGGCCGCGCACTCGGCCACACCGGCGGTACTCTCGACAAACTGGAATCCATCCCCGGCTATCGCACGCGCCTCTCGCGCGAAGAAATGCTCCACGTCCTGCGCGAAGTAGGCTGCACCATCGTCGGCCAGACCGAAAAACTGGTCCCCGCCGACCGCATCCTCTACGCCCTGCGCGATGTCACCGCCACCGTCGAGAGCCCTTATCTCATCTGCGCCAGCATCATGTCTAAAAAGTTAGCCGCCGGACTCAATGGACTCGTCCTCGACGTCAAAACCGGCTCCGGCGCTTTCCTCTCCCATGAAGACGATGCGAATTTCCTCGCCGCTCTGATGGTCAAAACCGGCGAAGCCGCCGGCACCCGTACGGTCGCCTTGGTCACCGACATGAACCAGCCCCTCGGTCGCTTCGCCGGCAACGCCGTCGAAATCTATGAGTCGCTCGCGCTCCTCACAGGCCTCCGCCATCCTGTGACAGAGGACACATGGGAACTGTCTCTCGCTCTCGCCGGATGGATGCTCTACATTGGCGAAAAAGCCGATTCCGCATCCTCCGGTCAGATCCTCGCAGAGCAGTTGTTAGTTGACGGCTCGGCCTTCAAAAAATTCAAAGCGATGCTAAAAGCGCAAGGCGCTGATCCATCCATAGAAGAACTGGAAATGGGTGGCGGTCTAGGGCTTATATATCCGAAAGAGACGACGAGCGCGCTCCACACCGATCGCACCGGGTACGTCACCAGCATGAACACCCGCGAAATCGGCCTCGCTCTCCAACATCTCGGTGCCGGTCGCCAACGCGCCGAAGATACCGTCTCATCAAACGCCGGCATCGAGATGCACGTAAAGCTCGGCGGCAGGATCGAGGCCGGGCGGCCTCTTGTCACACTTCATTCCGATGACGCAGCACGCTTTCCTGCCGCCGAAGCCCTGCTCCGCAATGCAATCCAAATCTCCAACAATCCACCGTCCCCACACCAACTCATCCACCGCATCATCACCATAGAAAACGCCGACGACTTCATGCGCTAACCCACTCACCTGCTACCCTGCCATAGCATGCACCGACTGACCGGAATCCTCGGCCTCGCCGTCTTCCTTTCCATCGCGTATGCCCTCTCCGCGAACCGCCGCGCCATCCTCTGGCGCACCGTCAGCTGGGGACTCGGCCTGCAAGTCCTCTTCGCGCTCATCGTTCTTAAACTCTCTGTCGGCCAACGCGTACTCGCCACCGCCGGCGCGGCGATCACGAAACTGCTCGACTACTCTTACGCCGGCTCCTCGCTCGTCTTCGGCGCGCTCGGTGTAAAGAACTCCTCCTTCGGCTCCATCTTCGCTTTTCAGGTGCTGCCGACCATCATCTTCATCTCCGCATTCTTCGCAGTGCTCTATCACATCGGCGTCATGCAACTCGTCATCCGCGCCATCGCAAAAATTATGCAGGTCACACTCGGCGTTTCCGGAGCAGAAGCGACGAATGTCGCTGCCAGCATCTTCATGGGTCAGACGGAGGCGCCGCTGACCATCCGCCCCTTCCTCGCCGGAGCGACGCGCTCTGAGCTGATGACCATCATGACCAGCGGAATGGCACACGTCTCCGGTGGCATCATGGCCGCCTACATCCTCTACGGAATCCAGGCAAAGGACCTGCTCGCCGCTGTCATCATGACCGCGCCCGGCACGATTCTGATCGCAAAAATGCTGCAGCCCGAAACAGAAGTCCCCGCCACCGCCGGCACAGTTCACATGCCCGCCAGCGAAGAACATAAAGAAGAAAATCTATTAGGAGCCATCGCCCGCGGCACCATCGACGGCGGCAATCTCGCTTTCAACGTCGCAATCATGCTGATCGCATTCCTGGCGCTGATCGCGCTCATCAACGGCATCTTCGGCGGCCTGCACCACTGGCTCGGCGCACACTATATTGCCGGCCACCCCATCCCGTTCCCTGAAAGTCTCAACAAAGTTCTCGGC
This sequence comes from Terriglobales bacterium, assembly GCA_038199445.1. Taxonomy (GTDB): domain Bacteria; phylum Acidobacteriota; class Terriglobia; order Terriglobales; family Acidobacteriaceae; genus JBBPYY01. The sequence goes on from JBBPYY010000065.1 coordinate 5,438, forward strand.
TTCCTGCTCGCCCCCATCGCATGGCTCATCGGGATTCCGTGGCACGACGCGCCCATCGTCGGCGACCTGCTCGGCACACGCACCATCATCAACGAACTCGTCGCCTACTCGAACCTCGGCAAGCTTAGAGGTACGCTCGATCCGCGCAGCTTCACCATCGCCACCTTCGCGCTCTGCGGCTTCGCCAACCTGTCCAGCATCGGAATCCAGATAGGCGGCATCGGCGCGCTCATCCCCGAGCGTCGTCAGGAACTCGCCCGCCTCGGCCTGCGCGCCATGGTCGCCGGCACCATGGCCAATCTAATGTCCGCCGCCATCGTCAGCGTGCTGCTGTAGCCTCCTAAGATGCCCGCGACCGGCGAGCATTGACAATTTCAAATTAAGAAGCGGAATGGTGTTGAATTGAGCGGCCAAGGCGTTGCGAACTTAATCAATTTTTTCACGCTGGTGATTCTTTCTCTTTATGCGTGGTACACACGCAAGATTATGCGCTCAACAGCCGATCTGGTAGAGGGGAATTCATTGCCCTGCGTCGTGATTGTGCAGGGTGCAAACCACCTGGGCGATGTGGGTATCGAACAAAACTTTAAGCTGAGGAACCTGGGTGCGGGTCCCGCACTAAATGTAAGTTGGAAGTTCGAAAAGGGGGCAACTCGCCTAGCGAATTCTCTGGCGCCAGACGAAGAGGTGCCGATTGGAGTAGGTGCCAAAGATTTCATCAATAACGGCAATCGCATCACATGCCAATTTCAAAGCCTCAGCCAAACTCGGTATGTCTCAGAGACAAAGCTGATCGGCGACGCCTCCATTCACACGTTTCATCTCGAACACGAGTTCCGCAAACTCACAAATTAGAGGTCGGAGGTGCCCGCCCCCATCCTTGAGTAACAAGTAGGCCTTTCGCCCGCGCCACAACAAGGAATCTCAGCAAGCAGCAGAGGTATAAAATCGCCCCACGATTGATACCACTCACTTAGAGGACCCTCCCGTATGAACCTCTCCCCAGCCGTGCTCGCAACCTTCTCCGCTATGGCCTTTCTCGCGTTGTCGAATATAAGCAACGCGGCGCCGCCCGCACCTGCATCGAAACCCAGCATGCTGGCCTCCACCACGCCCAACGGCTACACGCCCAAGTGGTGGAAGGAAGCCGTCGTTTATCAGGTCTATCCACGGTCGTTCAAAGACTCGAATGGCGACGGCATCGGCGATCTGCGCGGAATCATCTCGAACCTCGATTACATCCGGAACCTGGGCGTCAACGTTATCTGGCTCAGCCCGCATTACGATTCGCCCAACGCCGACAACGGATACGACATCCGCGACTACCGCAAAGTCATGAAAGAGTTCGGCACCATGGCCGACTTTGACGAGCTGCTCAAAGGCATCAAGCAGCGGCACATGCGGCTCATAATCGACCTTGTCGTCAATCACTCCAGCGACGAACACCAATGGTTCGTCGAGAGCCGCAAATCCAAAGACAATCCTTACCGCGATTACTACATCTGGCGCCCCGGCAAAAACGGTGGGCCGCCCAACGACTGGGTGTCTTTCTTTTCCGGCTCAGCATGGAAACTCGACCCCACGACCAACGAATATTACCTGCACCTTTTCGCCGAGAAGCAGCCCGACCTCAACTGGGACAATCCTAAAGTCCGCAACGAAGTCTACGACCTGATGAAGTTCTGGCTCGACAAAGGGGTCGACGGATTCCGCATGGACGTCATTCCGTTCATCTCAAAAGATCTCGCTTTCCCTGACTTCCCCGCCGGATCGAACATTCGCAAGGAAGACATCTATGCCGCCGGCCCGCATCTCCACGACTACCTGCAGGAGATGAATCGCAGTGTGCTGTCGAAGTATGACGTCATGACCGTCGGCGAAGCCCTCGGCATCAGCCTCAAACAAACGCCTCTCCTCGTCGATGAGCGGCGCAACGAACTGAACATGATTTTCAATTTCGACATCGTCCGGCTCGACCGCACGAACGGCAAATGGCACAAGTGGACCCTGCCCGAGTTGAAGGCCCTCTATACCACTCAGGACCAGGGCCTCGACGTCCACAACTGGAACACGATCTTCCTCTCCAATCATGACAATCCCCGAGTCGTCTCCAGATACGGAGACGACTCCCCCACCTATCGCGTGCCTTCGGCGAAATTGCTGGCGACGATGCTTCTCACTCTCAAGGGCACGCCCTTTATCTATCAAGGCGATGAACTGGGAATGACAAACTACCCATTCAAGAGCATCGATGATTTCGATGACATCGAGGTCAAGAACGCGTGGAAGGCGAACGTACTCACCAACAAGATTCCGCCGGACGAGTTCATTGCGAACCTGCGAAAGACAAGCCGCGACAACGCGAGAACGCCCATGCAATGGGACAGCTCCGCCAACGCCGGCTTCACCACTGCTGCCAAACCGTGGCTCGCTGTCAATCCAAACTACAAAGACATCAACGCCAAGATGGAAGTAGGAAATCCTAACTCGATCTACTCCTACTTCAGCCGTATGGTTGCCCTGCGCAGAGCTACTCCAGCGCTCACCTACGGAGATTACAAAGATCTCGATCCGCAAAATCCGGTAGTTTACGCATACACGAGGACGCTCGGAAAAGAAAATTACTTGATCGTCCTAAACTTTTCGGCCCAGCCCATTGCCTATTCGCTGCCCGACGGCCTTAGAGCCGGACAGGTGGAGATATCCAACCTCAAGACTAGCGAAGCGCACACCTCCGTCCTCAACCTCAAGAGTTGGGAAGCGAGAGTCTATAAACAATAGCGTCCCAAGAAAGAGCCACTTGGCTATGCCCCTTCTAGAATCTGTCGTGACTTGTCCCTCTTGCGGAAACAGTCGGCAGGAAGCCATGCCGACGAACGCTTGCCAGTTTTTCTACGAGTGCGAAAACTGTCACACCGTACTGACTCCGAAAGCGGGCGATTGTTGCGTGTTTTGCTCTTACGGAACGGTCAGGTGTCCACCGGTGCAGATAGCGAAGTGACTACATAACTTCGCAGTAAAGAAGAGGCGATGGGTGGATTAAAGGTGGGCAGGGGTACATGTACTTTAGTTTCGGCGTGATTTTCTAGTGCGGAGTATGCTTTCCCGTTGTCCGGCGAGCTGGGCAAATAAGGAGACGCAAATGCGAGTCAGACGCACCGCCCTGGTTCTATTATCCGTATTGTTTGCGACAATCGTATCCGCCCAGGATTTTAAGAAGCAGATCATCTATCAAATCGTTACGGACCGTTTCTTCGATGGTGACACGACCAACAACAACCCTTCCCAAAGTAGCGGCCTCTATGACTCCACCAAGACCAACTGGCATGATTACTGGGGAGGCGATCTGGCGGGCATCCAGCAGAAGATGAGCTACCTCCAAGGCCTCGGCGTCACGGCAATCTGGATCTCGCCTCCGGTTGACAATCTCAACCTCAACATTCCCGACGGCGGGGGCAATGCAACTGCTTCGTATCACGGCTATGGGGCCCGCGACTTCAAGCGCATCGAAGAGCATTTCGGCGACTCCTCCAATACCTGGACCGCCTTCGATGGCATGGTCACCGCCGCGCATGCCGCAGGAATCAAGGTTATTGTCGATTTCGCGCCAAATCACTCGAACCCGAACAATACTGGAGAGTATGGCTCGCTTTACGACAATGGCACATTTGTAGCCGCTTGCAACAACGACCCAAACGGCATCTTCCACCATAACGCCGACATCGGTAATTTCAATGACCGTTACCAGCTTCAGTACGACACTCTCGAAGGCCTCTGCGATCTTAACCAGGAAAACTCGACCGTTGACGCGTATCTGAAAGCCGCCATCCTGCAATTCCAGCAACACCACGTAGACGGCTTCCGTATCGACGCCGTAAAGCACGTCACCTGGGGATGGGAATACAGCATGGCGAATAGCGCCTTCAGTTTTGCTCCGAGCTTCTTTTATGGCGAGTGGGCAGGCGGAGGCACCAGCGATCCGCTTTACCACGACTCTTATAAGTTCGCGAACAAGAGCGGCATCTCTATTCTCGACTTCGGCCTGAATACCGCCGTGCGCGACGTCTTCGCTTCGAATAACAACTTCTCGGAGATCGACGGAATACTAAGTGCCGAAAGCTCTAACTTCCTCTGGCAAAACGATCTCGTTACCTTCGTGGACAGCCACGACGAAGCTCGGCTGCTGAGCCTGAACAACAACACCAATCGACTTATCGAAGCGCAGGCTTTCGTGCTCGCCGCACGCGGCATTCCGGTTGTCTATTATGGCGATGAGCAATACCTGCATAACGACACCGGCGGCGGCACCGATCCCTACAACCGTAACCAAATGACGTCGTTCAGCACGACCACCACTCTCTACAAGGTAATTAACAAGCTCGCGGGCCTGCGCCAATCGAGCAATGGCGCGCTTGCATACGGCGGCTCCCAGGAGCGCTGGATCAGCAATGACGTTTACATCTTTGAACGCAAATTTTTCAATGACGTCGCGCTAATCGCTATCAACAAGAACGACACTACGAGCTATTCTATCTCCGGCCTTAATACCTCGCTTCCTGCGGGCGGATACTCAGACTATCTGGGCGGCATCATGGGGGGATTGTCGATCACCGCCGGCACCGGGACTGGCGGCAATAATCCGGTCACTACTTTTACGCTTCCGGCGCACTCGGTTTCGGTCTGGCAATTCAACAGCACAGCTACGACCCCGGAGGTAGGCTCCATCGGTCCAACGCAAGGCCAATCGGGCACGAAGGTCACGATCGCTGGCAAGAACTTCGGCTCCAGCACCGGGTCGGTTCTAATTGGTACATCAGCAGCGACGATCAACAGCTGGTCTCCCGCGTCAGTTACATTCACCGTGCCCAACGTTGCGAACGGAATCACTACCGTGACGCTTAAGAACTCGTCAGGGACCGCTGCGAACACGATTCAGTTCACTGCGTTGACGGCGAAGCTGATCCCCGTGACCTTCACTATCAACAACGCCACCCCGACCAATACAGGAGATTACATCTTCCTCACAGGGAACACGGTAGAGCTTGGCACCTGGGGCACCACCTTCGATACTGCGGTCGGGCCCATGCTTGATCCCAATTACCCAAATTGGTTCTTGAATGTTTCTGTTCCTGCCGGGCAGCAGGTTCAATTCAAGTTCGTCAAAATCGCAGCAGATGGCACGGTAACTTGGGAGAACGGCGCCAACCACACTTACAACGTTCCCGCGAGCGGCGTGGGGTCGATCAACGTGAACTGGCAATATTGAGCTCAACAGATCGTCTACATGAGGGCCGCGCAGCAAGCGCGGTCCTTTTTATGCGCGGACCTCGAACTTGCGATATACCTAGTTCATCCTTAAAGTCTCCCGCCAGGGGACTTTTGGACTTTTAACTTGCTAGGGGGAGACATGAGTCAGGACGCCGTCAAGCACCGTGACAAGAACAAGCTCAAACCGCTTCTCTTCGCCATTGCGTTCGTGATCGTTGTCGGCATCATCATCTTCGCCATCATCACGCATCGCTGACATGGGCGACGACCTCTTCGCTAACGCGAGTGCCGCCGCAGACTTCATCCGCTCCCGAACCTCGCTGGCGCCAAAAGTCGCCATCGTTCTGGGCTCCGGACTCGGCGGAGTCGCCGCCGAAATCGCCGACCGCACATCAATCGCCTACGCCGAAATCCCGCACTTTCCGCGCTCGACCGCGGAAGGCCACAGCGGAAACCTTCTCCTGGGCACGCTGAATAACATCCCTGTCGCCGTCATGCAAGGCCGCGTTCACGGCTATGAGGGCTACTCGCCCTCCGAGGTAACCTTCCCCATGCGAGCCCTTGGCCGACTCGGCATCCATCGCATCGTGCTCACCAACGCCGCCGGCGGAATTAATACCAGCTACTCGCAAGGCACGCTGGTGCTTATCCGCGATCACATTAACTTCACCGGACTTAATCCGCTTACTGGCCCGAATGACGACCGCCTAGGCCTGCGATTTTTTGATATGTCCGATGCATATTCAACGCGACTTCGTGCGCTTGCGCAAAAACACTCGCCTACCGCCCTCAGCGAGGGAGTCTACGTTTGTGTCTCAGGACCGAGCTACGAAACACCCGCAGAAATTCGGGCTTTTCGCACCATGGGCGCCGACTTGGTCGGTATGTCCACCGTGCACGAGGTTATCGTCGCGCGCCATATGCAGATCGAAGTTCTCGGCATCTCCTGCGTCACCAACATGGCCGCAGGAGTGCTGCCCGAGAAGATCAATCATCTTGAAGTTTTGCAAACCGGCAAACGCGTCGAAAGACAACTCGCGGCGCTGCTCACTGGCATCGTGCCTGAGCTAGACTAATAGCCCTCAGAGCTGTTACTGAACTTTGCCGGTAGGCCGGACCTTGGCTAGCTCGGCGGCACATGCAATTGCATTTTCCGCAGCCAATTTCAAATTGTCCGCCGCCGCCCAAATCCAGAACCGGGCCGACTCTTTTTGCTCGCTGTCGAGACGAATCTGCACTGAAATATCCGCCTGTCCAGCCGCAACCAGATTGCTGGGCTGCTCATCGCCGACCATCACATCGACATGCTCCCCGCTCAACGACTTTTCGATCTGCTCCTGCGTTGCCGCGTGCTCCAATTCGACCGCGATCGAAAAGACATGGCTGTGAAAAACCGGAGCCTGTGCGAGTTGCAGGCTCAAATGTGGCAAACGGCCTTGGGCCAACACCAGGTAGTGCGAGCGAATACGCTGGGCCGTCGCATCCATATCCGCCGTGGCTCCCTCCCCCAGAACCGAAGTGAGATTGAACGCGATCTGCAATCCGAAAACAGCCTTCGGCAACCCGTGGAAAGAAAGCAGATTTACCGTCTGCTGATGCAACTCGTCCATTCCGGCACGCCCCTGCTCCGAAGCGGGCTCAAACACTGTCGCCCACATGGTGCGCACCGCCAATGTTCTCTGCACCCTGCTCATCAGCAGCGCCAGGGTCACTGCCGCCGGATGAGCGGGAACAAGCGCCTTGGTCTTGAGGTCAGGCTGTTGCGAACTGACGCCGAGAACATCGGAAACCCACGGAGCGGCAAGGATAACGCCGGGCTCAGCGTCGAGCGCCGCGGTCATATCAATGATGCTCGCGCCCGCGCGAAGAGCATCCTGCCAATATTGCCGCGTCATTTCCTGCGTTCCGGCAAAAAATACAAAGTCCACCCGCTCAAATGCATTGGCGTCGATGCGCAACACGACTGTGGCTTCTTCTCCAACTGCTTCAAGCTGACCGATGGTCTCGGCATCATCCAGCAGCACGAATTCAGAGGCCGCAAGCGCGGAATCGCTGAGCGCATCCGTGAGTTCCTTACCGCGGAGAGAAGAGGCGCCGACAACCGCGACGCGCATGTTATGGACGGGCATCAGGAGGAATGGCTCGATTCGGGAGCCGGCGGCAACGCCGCGCGATCAAAGCGGCGTCGCTGCCAGCCGTAAGCGGATCGCGCAACGATGCCGGAGAACATATAACCCAGCGCCACCACCAGCAACGCAATATTCGAGAACTGAACGGTCAGCGCCAGCGCCGCGCCGACCAGCACCATCAGCTGGAACGGATGGTGATTCGCCAGATTAAGCTCTTTACCACTCCAGAATCGCCACGTACTCACCATGAGAAATCCTGTCATCGCAACTAAACCAAGCCATGCGAGTGACAGCCAGATGTTGAATAACGGGTTGCCCGAAGTGAAATGCACCACTGCGGCGACCACCCCGGCAGCAGCCGGAATCGGCATCCCGACAAAATACTTCCGACCCGGACGGCCAGGGTTTTTGGGCTCAGGATTATGCGCAATATTGAAGCGTGCCAAGCGGCTGGCGCCGCAGATTAAAAACACGAACGAGATGAACGCGCCGAATTCAATCAGCTTTTGCCGCAGAATCGGGTCCATCCCGATCGTCGGTAGCGAACGGAATCCCCACGCATAGGCGAGGATGCTGGGCGCGACGCCGAAAGTGATTACATCCGCAAGTGAATCGAGTTCGCGACCAAAATCACTCGCTGTATTCGTCATGCGCGCGATACGCCCATCGATCGCGTCAAATGGAATCGCAAAGCCGATCGCCAATGCGGCTCGATCGAAGTGATGTGGCTCGAGCGCTGAGCCTTGAAGACTCTGCGTAATCGCATAGTAGCCCGCCGCGATGTTGATAGAAGTAAATAACGAGGGCAGTAAATACATGCCGCGACGCCGCAGTTGTCGTCTTCTGAAACGTGCCTCGCTGTTCAAACAGATCCTTCATTCTGCTCTGGAAGTGCGTAAAACGCGGAGACTGGCGCAGGCGAAGCCATACCCACAGCTTCACTTTCGAAGCGGACCCGTGCAGAACCCAGCACAGCGAGCACCGATTCTCCACCCTTGACGCGATCGCCGACGCGCACCTGAATGTCACATTCGCGCGGCAACAAAACATCAACGCGCGAACCAAACTTGATCAGGCCGATACGTTCTCCGCGTTGAACTAAGTCGCCTTCGCGCTTGGTAAAGACGATGCGGCGCGCCAGCAATCCCGCGATCTGCTTGAATGTCACTTCGCAAATGCTGTCGGCGACGGTCACGATATTCTGCTCGTTTTGCGCGGCAGAATTCGCGTCCATCGCGTTCACAAACTTGCCGGGCTGATAAACCACCTTGGTGATCGCACCCGCAATCGGGGAACGATTCACGTGAACATCAAATACGTTGAGAAAGATGCTCAGACGAGGCCGCGTTTGCCCGTCTTCCGTCTGTATGGTTTCCACCGCTGTGATCTTGCCGTCCGCCGGCGAGACGATCATTCCCTCCCCGGCGGGAATGGCCCGCTCAGGATCGCGGAAAAACCAGAGGAAGAAAGTCGCCAGCAAGAGCGGGATTACGGACAGCCACACCGCCCCCGGCAGGGCCAGCCAGAAGGCCAACGCTATGAATCCCAAAGCTAAGGCGTACCAGATTCCGTCGCGCACCATGTCAACAGCATTATACGGGGCGAGAACAATCGGTCAGCGGCTAAGGGCGGCCATCCGATCCTTCAAATACAATTTCAGTTTCTTTAAGCGGAGTTCCTCAAGCTGCTGATCCGCTGTCGGGAAGGGCTTGGTCGCCAGCTGCTCCAGCAAACGCGAACACTGCGAATGCCGGGCATGCAGGTGAGCAATCTCAGACTGCGTAGATTGAAATTCGGGAGAGAGCCGTTGTGCGGTTTGCAAGGGGTTTGGAACCTCCTCTGCGATTTCGCTTACCACGCTAGCACAGGCGCAGCGGCCACGGAAGCTGTGGAGCATGTGGAAATCGCGATGCACCGTCATAAGTGCAAGGTCAGCAATCGCGCGCCCTCGACCGGATCGCGGTAATAACTTGGTCGAGTCGCGGTCTGTGCGAAGCCTGCACTGGCATAGAACGCGTGGGCCGCGAGATTCGACTCGCGGACCTCGGCGTGCAACTCAATCGCACGCAGGGCGCGGGCCCAGTCGCAGGCCGATTGCAGCAATGCGCGTCCGACCCCCCCGCGACGCGCCTCGTGCCACACGGCGATGTTTTCTAATTCGCATTCGGGAGCGTAGCTCGCGGCGAAGACGGCTTGCACGACAGCAAAACCCACCACCTTGCCGGCGCGTTCTGCCGCGAGCAGTGCCCGGTGCGGTTGCGCGTTCGCGTCCGCCAACACGATCGCGGCGTAGACTGCGCGCGCCCAATGTGCCGCGGTTGGAGCTTGATGCTCGATGGCGAGAATCTGGCCGAGATCGCGCTCGATAGCGTGGCGGACCGAGATCGCATCGGGCACTAGTGACGCGTGGCCTCGGCCACATCAGGCTTTGAAAACAATTCCGCGTCCGAGCGTCGCAGGTAATTCGCATCGAGTGTTAAGGGATCCGCGAACGCGCCGGCCTTGGCGACCCGGGTCGCGAAAACCAGCAGGTCAACCGCCGTTGGCATCGGGCGCATTGAGATATGGATTGAAGGATGCGCCAAGGAGAGCAGATCAGAAAGGCTCGGCTCGAAAATAAACAGCGGTACGCCGGAGGAAGGCTCTCCGAACAAGGCGTCCTCCTTCATTAAAATCTCGCGCATCGGCACCGCTCCGTGCGACCGGTAGTGGGCGAAGAAGAGCTCGCCGCGTCCCGCAACCAGCGCAACCCTGACTTCCTCATGCTCTTCGATAGACGCGGCGCAAAGCGCCAACCGCGATGTAGCAATCAGCTTGGCGTTCGTTGTCTCTGCCCACGCTTTCGCGACACTCAAGCCCACGCGGATGCCGGTAAAAGATCCCGGCCCGCTGACAACCGCGAGCAACGACAGCGCCGACAGTGTTGTGCCCGCTTGCCGAAACAATGAGTCTGCTGCTGCCACAAGTTGCGCAGAGTAGGATCGCCCTGCCAGCTCAGTGAAAAACACATTTTCGCCATCGCCGAGCGCGACCCCACCCGACGCGCCAGCGGTATCGATCGCGAGAGCCCAGCTCAAGCGCCAGGTACCGGGTCTTGGCAAATTTCCAGCAACACCCCGCCGGTGCTTTCAGGATGAACAAAAAAATAAAGATGGCCGCCCGCCCCCGTCTTGATCTCTTCACTGACCAGCCGGGCCCCATCCTTCTTCAGCTGCTGGAATGTGGCGACGATATCGTCAACGTGCAGCGCGACGTGATGCAGACCCTCGCCGCGCTTCGTGATGAATCGCCCGACAGTCGAATCAGGGCTGGTCGCCTCAAGTAGTTCGATGCGACTGTCGCCAACTGGAATCATCGCCGTGTGAACCTGCTCGCCGACAACTGTCTCTTCATGCAAGACACGCATGCCCAGCGACTCGTAAAACTTCTTCGCGGTCTCGATACTTCTTACCGCGATGCCGAGATGATCGATCCGGTCCATCATTTCTCCTGTTCGTGGCCGGCCCACGCTTTTTGTAACAGTTGCGGTATCAATTCATAGGGGTCTTCCTCGCCACGACTGACTGCGGCGGCATAGTGCGCAAAGACCTCCGCATCGAGTCCATGCATCGAGAGGCGTCGAATCAGCTCTTCGCGCGCCATCTCAGTCATTCGTTTTTGCCAGGCCAGCGCCCGACGATTCTGCAGCCCACCGCTGTCTTTCAACCAGGCTGAAAACCGGTCGATCGTCTCCGTAAGCGAGGAAATGCCGTCTCCCGTAGTCGCCACGGTTTTCACCACCGGTGCAACCCACGCAGCGTGCGAGGTTGCGAGCGATTGCATCACCCGTATCTCGCGCTCGACCCGGTCCGCACCTTCACGGTCGCTCTTGTTGATCACGAAGACATCCGCGATTTCCATAAGGCCCGCCTTGATGCTCTGCACATCGTCACCCATGCCTGGCACCAGCACGACTACCGTCACATCTGCGACGCGCATGACATCCACTTCGTCCTGACCAACCCCAACGGTCTCGATGAGAACGGTATCTTTTCCACTTGCCTCGACGATTAACGCAACATCCGCGGTCGTGCGCGCCATGCCGCCCAGAAATCCGCGGGTCGCCATACTCCTTATAAACAGGCCGGGATCCGCATGATGGCTTTGCATGCGGATGCGGTCGCCGAGAAGCGCTCCCCCGGAAAATGGGCTGGTTGGATCCACCGCAACGATGCCGACAGTATGGCCTCCCGCGCGCAGGTGCTTGGCTAGAGCATCCACAAGAGTGCTCTTGCCTGAACCAGGGGCACCGGTTACACCGACGCGCAAAGCCTTGCCGACGTGCGGGAAGCACGCGGAGAGCAGATGTTTTGCTGCAGGGGTGTCATTTTCAACCAGAGAAATCGCACGTCCGAGAGCGCGTACGTCGCCACTACGCAGCTTCGCGACGAGGCTTTCGATCTCGGGCAGGACGCTCAGTGTCAGTGACTTCATCGCAAAAAGCGATGATACCTACTTCTTCAGCAACTCGCGCGCGATCACCATGCGCTGAATCTCGCTGGTTCCCTCTCCGATGGTGCAAAGCTTTACGTCTCGATAAAATTTTTCCGCTGGATAATCTTTGATGAAGCCGTAGCCGCCGTGAAGTTGAACGCACTCATCGCATATCTTCACTGCAGTTTCACTCGCATGCAGCTTCGCCATCGAAGATTCAAGTGTGGTTTTACGTCCGGCATCCTTCATCTGCGCCGCGCGCAATGTCAGCAACCGCGCGGCGTCGAGCTGAGTAGCCATGTCTGCCAGTTTCCACTGAATGCCCTGAAACTCGCTGATCGCTTTGCCGAACTGCCGCCGCTCTTTGGTGTACTTTAACGCTGCATCCAGCGCGCCTTGCGCGATTCCTAGGGACAGCGCCGCGATAGAAATTCGGCCGCCATCGAGCACCCGCATGGAATCGATGAAGCCCTCTCCCTCGGCGCCAAGTAAATTTTCATGCGGAATCTCGCAGTCCTCGAAGATCAGTTCTGAGGTATCGCTCGCCCGCAGACCCAGCTTGTTCTCTTTCTTACCTGGGCGAAATCCCGGCGTCCCCTTCTCCACCACAAAAGCAGAAAGGCCACGCGTTCCTTTGCTCCGGTCGGTCACGGCGATTACGACCGCGACATCTGCATAGGTTCCGTTCGTGATGAAGGTCTTCGAACCGTTCAGCGTCCAGCCGTTTGCACTCTGCACAGCTGAAGTCCGCGCACCCGCCGCGTCCGAACCTGAGTTCGGCTCGGTCAACCCCCACGCGCCGAGCCAGTTGCCGCTAGCAAGCTTCGGAATCCAGCGACTGCGCTGCTCGTCATTGCCCGCAAGAAAGATGTGGTTCGTGCAAAGCGAATTGTGCGATGCGACGATGATTCCGATCGACCCGTCGACCCGCGACAGTTCCTCGACCGCCAGCACGTAGTCAACATATCCCAGGCCGGCCCCACCCAGTTCTGTTGGGAAAATGATGCCGAGTAGACCCATTTTGGCCATCTGTTTCACAACGTCGGCGGGAAATTCGCTAATCTCATCCCAACGCATGATGTTCGGAGCGATTTCGCGCGCGGCAAAGTCGCGAATCTCTTTGCGTAACTGACGCTGCTCCTCTGAATCCTGCCAGATTGGCAAATATGTAATTTCTTCGGTTGCTGTCGCGGGTGCCATCTTGGCCCTCTCTATAACGGGAACTCATGAGGCTATCACGATGACGGATACGGCCATCTTCGTTTTTTAAAGCACTGAAATCGCTTGCTCGAGGTCCTCAAGGATATCCGCGGCATCCTCGATTCCAACCGAAATACGCACCAGGCCATCGGTCAGTCCGATCTTGGCGCGACCCGTTTCGCCGAGTGCGGCATGTGTCATCGATGCCGGATGGGAAATCAGAGTTTCAACGCCGCCGAGCGATTCCGCAAGAGTACAGACCCGAACACGACGCAACATCTTATTCGCGTTTGCGAGTGATCCAGTCTCGAATGAAATCATCGAGCCGAAACCGCCCTGCTGTCTTTTTGCGAGTTCGTGTTGCGGGTGCGTCGAGAGACCCGGATAAAAGACCTGGCTGATCTTGTTGTTCTTGTTGAGCCAGTCGGCAACTACTCGGCCGCTCTCCTCGTGTTGTTTCATCCGGATGGCCAGGGTCTTTATTCCGCGCAGCAACAACCAGCTTTCGAACGGCGACAAAATGCCACCAGTGCATTTCTGGATGAACTGAAATTTCTCCGCATGCTCGGGCTTGGTGCACACGAGCACTCCGCCCAGGCCGTCTGAGTGTCCATTGAGAAACTTGGTGGTCGAATGCATGACAATATCGGCGCCCATCTCTATGGGCCGCTGGAAATATGGCGACAGGAACGTGTTGTCCACGCTCAGCTCGCAATGATGACGGTGGCATATGTCGGCGATCGCCCGAATATCGCTGATTGCCATCAGAGGATTAGTCGGGGTCTCGATGTGCACGAGCTTCGTTTTGGGTGTGATCGCTCGCTCCACATTATCCGCGATGGAGGTGTCGACGTAAGTGAACTTCAAGCCGTAGTTCGTCAGCACCTGATCAAACAGG
>JBBPYY010000066.1:0-10065 GCA_038199445.1 Terriglobales bacterium
CACAACACAGTCTGTTACGGAACCTGGGCAATCAGACGTAGAAGGACGCTCCTGCAAGGGAGCGTCCTTGTTCTTTGGGGAGCGAACGCGGCTACATCAGGAACGGGAGTGGCGCAGGTTTCCGTTTGATACTCGGCGATTCGGCAATCGTCGTCGTTGATAGGGTCAGCGCGAGTGTCAGGTTCATACAGATCAGCGAACAGTGATCAAGAATCGCAAAAATAGCAGTTGACATTGACTGATAATCCACTACCATTTGGTTGTGGATAAGCTGGATACAACATTTGCGGCTCTGTCTGACCCAACCCGACGGGCCATGATCGAACGACTTTCACATGGTCCTGCCTCTGTGCATGGATTGACGGAGCCGTTCGCACTCTCGCAACAAATGATTTCGAAGCATATTGCCTACCTGGTGCGGGCGCGCATTGTGATCAAGACAAAGCGTGGACGAGAGAGTGTCTGCACGCTTAGACCAGAGGCGATCAAGACGGTCAGTGACTGGGCGATAAGCTATCGCCGGTTCTGGGAAGAGAGTTTCGACAAATTGGATGTAGTTGTAAATCGAATGAAGAAAGAGGAGGTCAGAGATGAAGGAAAACACGGTAAGCGAAATTGAGCGGATGGTTGTCACAAGAGTTTTTGATGCCCCACGCGAGTTGGTTTGGAAGGCGTGGACAGAGCCTCAGTACGTGATGCAGTGGTGGGGACCGAAGGGCTTTACTGCGCCCGTTTGCCTGATGGATTTTCGCGTTGGAGGAAAATCTCTCTTCTGCATGAAGGCGCCGGATGGGCAGGAGTTCTGGAATGCGGTGGATTACCTCGAGATTGTTCTGCACGAGAAGATTGTCTCTTCCATGTACTTTTCAGACTCGAAGGGAAACAAGATCGACCCTGAGCAATTAGGAATAGAACATGAGGCTATAGACGGTGCGTACGACGTGACCATCTTTGAGGATATCGGAAACGGCCAGACCAAGCTTACCTTCATTGGAAATGAACCCCTGGAGAGCGCGAAAGATAGCGGTCAAATGGAAGGCTGGAACCAGATACTCGAGAAAGTGGCTGCGGTTCTTGCGGGGCTAGTGCAGGCGAAATAAGGCAGTAGACGTTTTCACGATCGTCATGCGCGAGATACAGATGAGGCTGGCGGCGACGGCTTGGTTAAAACAGCTTCTCGCCGCCTGGCCGGAGCATGGTCTTCCGGACAATCGGCTCTTGCTCAACTGTTGCCTTCAGGCCGGATCACTCGTTGACTCAAAAGCTTCGCCGCTCTTACCTTTCAAAAGAGAAAGCAGAGATTGGATTGATACCAGTCAACAACACATTGCCCACGTGCCCGAGCGGCGGCGAGTCGCCAACAGGGAAGACTTGCATCTTGCGCAGATTCCGCATAGTGCACCGACCCACCCTGCTACGCAGCCAAGCTCGAAGCTCATGTGCAGCGGGGCGAGAATACCTTAGTCCCCACGTGGAGAACGGAGCCGTACCGGTTCGCGTATTTTAGTTGAGGAGAAATACTGCAAACGATGGGCTACCGATTCGCGATATTTGCATTCCTGCTGACATCCCTATTTACTACTGCTGCGCAGACGGCACCGCCTGAGGTTCCTGTTACTCCGATGGTGACGCTGGACGTGCTCGACTTGACGCCCAAGTTCCTGGCGTTTTATGACGCGGCGCAGAAGGAACACGCGAACGCGGATCAGCGCTGGGAACTGTGGAAGAAGATGTACGGCTTCGCCGCAGTCCCTCCAACCCCAGAGGGCCAGGCTATGGCACGGAAGCTGCTGGATACCGCGTGGCCCAAATATCCAGCAGCCCTGGGCCGCATTCGACAGGGGCCGGCAGCGATCGTGCCGAAGCCGCAGCTTGCGCTGGACCAAGTCGCGACATTGTTGGCGGTCGATGTCCCAATCGATGTGAAGCTGCTGGTGTATGTGGGTGGATTTGAGGGTAATGCTTTCACCACGGCGGGCAAGGACGGGGCACCGACGGTCGCGATTCCCGTGGAGGATGAACACCCCGGGCTGCTGATGACGCATGAGTTTACGCACGCGGTCGAGGCGGAACAGGCCGGACTATCGCTGGACTGGCGCCGCAGTATTGCGCATACGATTTTTACCGAAGGCCTGGCGATGCGAACCGTTCAGGCCATCCATCCGGGGGAGACGGATGCCGCTTACATCGGCGAAATGACGCCGGGCTGGTATGCGAAAGTACTGGCAAAACATGCGGAGATTCTGGCGGACATCGCGCCGCATTTAACCGAAGACAGTTCCGACGCGGTCATGCGGTACACCATGGGGCAGGGAGGCGCGGGCGTGGAGCGCGAAGCATACTACGCAGGATGGCTGGTGATCGGCGATCTGCTCAATCACGGCTGGACATTTCCCCGGCTCGCGCGAGTGAGCGATGCCGACATAACGAAGTTGTGCGCGGAAAGCCTGGCTCGTTTACAGGCGAAGTAGTAGCTAGCCGGGCGGCCAATGCATCTGACGACCGCCAAGGACGTGCAGATGCAGGTGCGAAACGGTCTGGCCGCCGTTGCTGCCTGTGTTCACGACGACGCGATAGCCATCGGTCAAGTTTTGCTGTGCGGCGACGCTTGCAGCAGTCGCGGTCAGGTGGCCGAGCAGTGCGGTATCTTCAGCCGTGGCGGCGGCGAGCGAGTCGATGTGCTGCCGCGGGATGACGAGGAAATGTGTAGGCGCCTGCGCGTGAAGATCTCTGAAAGCGATCGCGCGCTCGTCCTCGAAGATCTTTGTGGCGGGAATTTCTCCGCCCGCGATTTTGCAGAAAATGCAATCCATGATTTAACCAGCTTACTTCGGGAAGTACTTCGGCTGCGCGCCGGGTGCCCACGGGTCGTAGGAGCGCGCAAAAATGGCGCGAGTCTGAATGTCGGGATGGCTGTACATCCACAGAACGGTAAACTCGCTCGGATCAGGGTCGGAAAGGCTGAGCTCGCCGAGGATCTGGAAGGCATTCCGCGCAGAGCGCTGCGGAGCGGGCAGCAATCCGTGCATGGCTTCCTGGCCGTAAATATCGGCCTGGTGCTCGAGGTGACGCGAGAAGGCATTCATAATCGGTTCTGACAACAGGCCAAAAACTGAGAACGCGAGCATGAGTACGGCGACGCCGGCGAGGTCGGACACGTCTGAAATGCGCCAGCGCGCGCCGAACCGGGCGATCAGCCAATGCATCGCGTGATACCCGAGCCACAGCATGACAAGCAACACAAGGGCAGCAAAAGCCAACCCTTTGTAAATGTGGTTGAGAACGTAGTGGCCCATTTCGTGGCCGAAGATGAACATGATTTCGTCGGGCGTTCCTTGGGCGATGGAGGTGTCCCAAACGACGATTCGCTTGGACGCCCCGACGCCGGTGACGTAGGCGTTCAGCGTCGTAACCTTGTCGCTGGCGCGCATCAGGAACATACGCTCTGGCGGGATGCTGAGGCCGCCGCGAGCGACAACGCGTTCGAGATCGCCAACCAGGGCCGGGTTCGTTTTCGCGAGCGGCTCAAAGTGATTGAACATCGGGTCGATTACGAGCGGCTGAAGGAAGATGCCGAAAACCACCAGAGGCAGAGCGAGCAGCCAGAAATGAAACCACCAGCGACGCGGAGAACGCCGGATGACGAGAAAGATGAGCTCGAAAAGGAGCGTGCCGAGGATCACTGTGATGGCCAGAGCTTTGAGCGCGTCCCCAAAATAGCTGCCCCACGCCTGGACCGAAGTTCCGTATTTCAGGGCTAACGACTGACCGTAAAAATCAGCCGGCAGACTGAGCAGCCAAGTTGTGATCAAGAAGAGGGGAAACACGATAAGGCCCTGGACAAAGCGGCGGCGCGTCGCCGCAACGGCCCAATCGCGATATTTGGCGATGATGCCGAACTGTAAGAGTAGCCAAAGCACAACGATGCCGGAGATCGCATCGATAAAGTGCAGGCGGACTTTGACACGACTGAAGGCGATGGCCTTGGCGAGTTTGTCTGGCGGTAGCGTATATGCGGGCCCTGTCGCGGGGCCGGCCATGGGCTCTGTCGCTTGGCTCGCGTCGGGTGCGGGGCTTGCCAACTGCAAGGCTGCGGCAAACGCGGTGGAGTGCAGCGAAAGGAAGAGGAAGAGAAGCGCGAGCGAATAGCCAGTTCTTTTCATACAGAACACCTCAGCAGGCTGCAACGTCTAACTAAATGTGGGCGCATTGTTTCACGCGTGCCCGGCCGCGAACAATTATTTTGTCTCCGTCACAAAGCACCGGTTGCGAGCGTCTCATGGGGCTGCCTGCTTCCGATACACTCGCGGTATAGCTGAGAGATAGGAGTCGTATTTTGTTGATCTGTCGCCGCATTGCGGCTATTTGGTTTCTAACCCTGGGTTGCATCGGCCTTCCGTCTATCGCAGCAATGAAGACGGCGAGCGCCACCCCTGCACTGGCGACTGACTCCATCTTGTTAGACACGATGAGTCGCGAGCTGGCGCGCGCCATGAGCTCGCTGGGCAAAGCGCCGGCCAAGGACGGAGCGGCCGCGCAGCCCTCGCCCTATTTCTTGAGTTATGTCGTAACCGACGCGCACCAGGTGTCGATGACCGCGCAATATGGAGCGATCAGCAACGCGGTTGAGAACCACTCGCGCGTTGCCGATGTGCAGGTAAGAATCGGCGACCCGAAGCTCGACAACACGCACGGGCAGCACAGGGCCTCTGCGTTAAGCTCCGTTACCCTGCCGCTGAACGACGATCGCGATGCGATTGCGCGCTCTCTATGGTGGGCGACGGACCGCGGCTATGGCAATGCGCTGGAAAACTACCTGCAGGTAGAGACCGAGACCAAGGTACGCGCGAAGGAAGAAGATAACTCGCCAGACTTCTCGGTGCAGCAGGCGCAGAAAGCCGATGTCGCCGCCACCGCGACGATGACTCTCGATAAGAAAAAATGGGAGCAGGAGCTGCGGACATTGTCGGCGGTGTTCCGCGAGTATCCCGATATCTATAACGATGCTGTTCTGCTGACGTTGACAAACGAGACGGACTATTACGCTTCTTCTGAGGGTTCGAGTGTCGTCGAACCGCACACGCTGGCGCGGGTTGTAGTGGTGGCTTCGAGCCGCGCTGAGGATGGCATGGAACTGTTTCGCGCCGAGACTTTTGAGGCCGCAACACCGGGGAACCTGCCGGAGGAAGCGGCTTTGGTCGCGAAGATTCATCGTGTAGCGGACGATCTGGTGAAACTGCGCAAGGCGCCGGTGACTGAGCCGTTCAACGGCCCTGCAATTCTGTCAGGGCGAGCTGCGGCTGTGTTCTTTCATGAGGTGTTGGGGCATCGTTTGGAAGGGCAGCGCCAGCGCGGCGACGAGGAGGGCCAGACGTTCACCAAGAATCTCGGCAAGCCTATTCTGCCGGGATTTCTAAACGTCGCGGATGATCCAACGCTCGAAACGTTCAATGGCATTCAACTGAGCGGCCACTACACCTACGATGATGAAGGCCAGCCGGCGAGGCGGGTTGAACTGATCCAGGACGGCGTGCTGAAGACATTTCTGATGTCGCGCCTGCCGATTGCAAGCTTTGGCGAGTCGAACGGGCATGGGCGCGCGCAGACGGGTCGTATGCCGACAGGGCGCCAGGGCAACCTGATTGTCACTTCAACGAAAAGCGTGCCGGACGCGAAGCTACGGCAGATGCTCATCGCCGAAGCGAAGAAACAAGGCAAGCCGTACGGCTTGTACTTCGCCGATATTTCTTCGGGATTTGCGGTGACGACGAGACGCTCTCCCCAGGCTTTTCAGGTGCTGCCGATTATTGTGTACCGCGTGTATGTAGACGGCAGGCCGGATGAGCTGGTGCGCGGTGTATCGATCGTGGGCACCCCACAAACGGTGCTGAACCGCATTGCCGCTACGGGCGACAAACAGGATGTGTTCAACGGCGAGTGTGGCGCGGAATCGGGGAGCATCCCCGTTTCTGCGATCGCGCCGGCAATGCTGGTCACCGAGATTGAAACGCAGCGGCAACCCCAGGGAAACTCGCGCCCGCCAATCTTGCCGCCTCCGGCAATTGTCGGCGAAAAAGCGCGGGAGATCGGCGGGGCCCAGTGAACACCTGTCCGATGAAAAAGAAACTTGTCTGGTTACAGATTGCGCTGCTCGCGGGCTGCGGCACGAGCATACGCGCGCAGGAAAACGGCAACACCGACGCCGAGGCGCGCAGGAGTCCGGTGTTGCGGGCGATGCTTGAAGAGCTAGATCGCAGTAAGCAACAGTTGCAGTTACAAAACATGCAGCGACCGTTTTTTATCGAGTACCGCATCGATGACGCCGCGGATTGGTCGGCTGGCGCGAATTATGGCGCGCTCACGAATGAACGCGACGGGCATCAGCGGGTTTTGCGCGTGATTGTTCGCGTGGGGGATTATGCGGCAGACAGCAAATTTGGCCGCAGTGACGGCGAGGTTCAGCTCGCTGCGCTGGACGACGACATTCCTGCGCTGCGGTATGCACTTTGGAGCGCAACAGATGCGGCTTACAAAGGTGCCTTGCGAGCCTATGCGGAGAAGCAGGCGGCATTGAAACGATTCGAGACGCCTCCGAACGCGCGCGATTTTTCAAAGGAGCCGGCACTGATTTCGATTGCTCCTTTACAGCACATTGAGATTGATCGTGCCGAGTGGAAGAAGCGCGTAGCGGAGCTTTCCGGTCTGTTCACGATGGACAGAGGTCTCGCCGTTTTCTCAAAAGACATTCAGTATTCAAACGCAAGCGTGCGAGCGGCGGTGGTCAACCGCTATCTGGTGAACAGCGAAGGCACCATCGTGCGCAAAGCAGTAGTGGATTACACGGCCGGAGTTTCAGCGGGAACGCAGGCAGACGATGGGATGCACCTGGACAGAAGCTATTCAAAGAGTTCGACCAGCGCAGCGGGCCTGGAGGATGCGAGGACGATGCGGCAGAAGGCGACCAGGGTTCTGGAGACATTGCGCGACCTCCGCGCTGCTCCTGTGGTTGCGGAGGAGTATCACGGTCCAGTGCTTCTCTCGGGCGACGCATCGGCCGATGTGATTCGCGATCTGCTGCTGCCGAACGTTGTCGCCGCCAAGCCGGATATGGGCACCGATGCGCGCACGCGCGGCGCGTATGCTTCGAGTTTCAAGGGACATGTGATGCCAGAGTTTATGAGTGTCACAGACGATCCAACGCTGGCGATCTTCGAGGGACGAGGATTGACGGGTGCGTATCAGGTAGACGATGAGGGCGTGAAGGGACAGGCCGTTCCGGTGATCGAGAAAGGCAAGCTTACGAATTATCTGATCGGGCGCGAGCCGGTCAAGGGTTTTCCAGCGTCGAACGGTCACGGGCGAGCACCAACCGCGCAAGCGGCCGCGCCGTCAGGAGCGGTCCTGATCTTGAAAAGCTCCGCGCCAGAGACGCCCGCTGAACTGGAACGTAAGCTGTTGGCAATCGCGAAGGAAGGCGGCCGCGAGGAGGTCTATGTTGCGGAGACGCTCGGACCGCACATGACTCCGCGGTTGCTGTATCGCGTGAACGTGAAGAATGGAAAACGCGAACTGGTGCGTGGCGCTGAGATCGATGAATTGGATCAGCGGAGCCTGCGCTCGGATATCGTTGCGGCGGGCGATGATGCGTGGGTGACGAACTACCCTGGAGCGATTCCCGTGACGGTCATTTCGCCTTCGCTGCTGTTCGGCGATGTCACCATCAAGCGCGCGAATGATGAGCAGCATAAGCTGCCGTATTATCCGCCGCCGAGTTGATGGTGCAGTGGACACAAGAAGTCGCGGCGCAGGCTGCGGCTTTTCTTTTGCACGCGCAACTGTTTTCGCCATTCACTTTTGCGATGGGACGAAATCTTCCATGACTGCCTTGCGCATCAGGTCGGGTGGGAGCAGTCCTTGCAGCAGGATGAAGTCGTGGAATTTCTTCTGATCGAACTTTGAGCCGAGTGCACTTTCGGTGTCTTTGCGCAGAGCGAGTAGTTTGGTGTAGCCGTAGAAGTAGCTGTTTGCCTGGCCCGGGCTGCGGAAGGTGTAGCGCTCGACTTCGGTCTGCGCGAAGGGTTCGGACAGGCAGACGTCATGCGTCATGATGCGCATTGCGTCGGCAGGTTGAATCTTGCCGGATTGCAGCTCAGGATCCATAAAGGCGCGTGCCGCACGCTGCAGGCGCAGTTGCAACGAGATGAGCTGGCCCTCCAGCGGCATGTAGGGCTTCATCAGATATTCGGCGTAGAGTCCCCAGCCTTCGACATTGGTTGAGTTGAAAGCATAGAGCACGCGGGCCCGCGAGGTTCCGTGCTCGACCATGGAGTCGAATTGCAGTTCGTGGCCGGGGCGCGCTTCGTGCGCGGTCAGGGTCCATGCGGCGGCGTCAAAGGTGAAATCGTCGATCTTCGCTGCGATCTTAGCGCCAGCGGTTGGCGGCAGGTTTAACGGCAGCACAAAGACGCCGCGCTGGCCGGTGTTGTTGAGGAACGGTGGCGGCTCCATGTGGGGGGCCGGCTGCTGGGAGCTTTCAGCGGCGGATGCGATGCGAATGATCGCCGGACGGGCGGGCAGCGTTACGATGTTGTGGGCAACGATGATGCCTTCGATGTCTTTGAGGCGCTGTACGTAGAACGGCAGAATCGCATCCCCGGTCAGTTGTTGTTTCTTCAAAGCAGCGATGACGTCGCGATAGTCGCTTGATGGCAGGTTGTGCTGCTTTGCAATCTGCGCCGCGATGGTCTGCATTTCACCCTGATATTCAGTGAACGCAGCGTGCGCCATCGCCGCTAGTTGCGCGGGCGGAATATCGACGCCGAAGCCTTCGAGGTTGAGCGCGTATTCCTGAGGGGGCAGGCGGAAATCTGTGCGCGCCTTGGGCAGGATGGTCGCGCGCACCCAGGCGTCATAGTCGGTGAGCTGCGTCTTCAACTTGGCGTAAGGCTCTTCCCAACCGGTCTGGTCGTATTTCTTGAAGAGCATTGCGATGCCGTCAATGTAGTTGGAATTGCGCGAGAGCTCGGTTTCGATTTCTGTCTTCGCGGGATAAATCACACCGGGCTTCGCCATTTGCTCGATGTCGCGCTGTTTCAGCAGATCGACGAGAGGCGTGTAGCCGGGCTCGACTCCTGTGTATTTGCGCAGGCGGACAACGGCCGCGGGGCGTCGGTTGGCCGCGGTCTGGTCATCAAGCAGCGCACGCAGGCCTTGAAACACATACGAGCTCGCGTTCAGGAACGGAACTTCGTGGGCGCGGGCATAGTCCTGTTGACGGAAGCCGAGATGAACGCGATTGTCGAGGATGGTCAGGTCTTCAAGAACATATTTGTTCGTTTCGGATTTTTCACCAGCCTGGATTTTCTCGAGGGCCGCTTCCGTTTCTTTGCGCCGCGCTTGCTCATCTGCCAGAGTCGGATTGCCGATCTGTGCGTCGTATTCGCTGAGCCCCTGAGCAGAGGCGGCCTCGGGGGAGTGCTTCTTCTGAATATCGAGCAGTAGTTGCGTGTAGCTGTTGCTTCGCTCAATCCAGGCTTTCTCATCCGGCAATTTGTCTGGAGCAGATTTGCCGGCGGGCGCCTGTGCAACGAGTGGCGAAACAAATGCCATCACCAGGCAGGCGGAACGGAAAAGCTTCATTCGGACATTCTCCTCGGGTTGAAAACGGGACTTCGCCAGCTTAATACGGCGAGAAGAGACGCATATGCGCCCGCCGAAGTCCGGTCATGTCTCAGTTCTAAAATTTCCCCGATACGACACTAGCGGATATTGAAGCGTGTGATCAGGCCGTCCTCAATGCGAAAAATATGGACAACCATGTCGTCGGATAGCAGGTCGCCTTTGAGATCGCGCACAGTCACGTGGACGTTGACATCGGTCGTTCCATCCGCACTTTCAGAAAATCCGGCTGGCTCCACGTGCGGGTCGATCATCGCCCATTGTCGGGTCCAGTATTCACGGACACCGCCGTGTCCGTAGACATGCCCGCCCTCCATGCCGTTGGCCCACACGACGTCTCGGTGCATGGCAGCGAGCAGCGCTTCCATGTCGCGGGCGTTGAAACGG
>JBBPYY010000067.1:0-6006 GCA_038199445.1 Terriglobales bacterium
GGAGAAGTCGTCGTCGCGAATGGCGAGCAAAAAGTTATTGTTCGTGCGAATGAAGCTGTGCGCTTCAGCCCGGAAGGATCGGAACGAAACTTTCTCAGCTCGAACATCACACCTGATTCATGGGACCAGTGGAATGATGACCGGGACACACAAGCCGCGACTGCGCTGACAGAGCAGAGCGACGTCGCCCAAAAGCAGGCTGGCAGCCCGAGCTATGGCTGGTCAGACCTGGATGCATACGGAGATTGGTATCCGACGCAGGATGCGGGAGTGGTGTGGCAGCCGGCCGATGCAGGAGCGGACTTCGATCCGTACGCTTCTGGGACGTGGGGCTGGTATCAGGGGTTTGGTTATACATGGATATCGGGCTATCCTTGGGGGTGGACACCGTTCCACTGCGGTGGTTGGAGTTATTTCGACGGCTTCGGCTGGGGATGGCGGCCTGGGGCGTGCTATGGGTGGGGAACGGGCTTGCACTACCGCCGTCCGCCACCTGGATTTAGACCGCCGCTGAAACCGGTTGGCCCGCCGACTGTGATTCGACTGAGACATCCAGTACTTCCCGTTGCGCCAGTGCGCCCTCTTGTGCCGGTGAGAAATCCCGTCTTGCCGGTTCACAAGACGGGATCTGTCATTCTTGACGGAGCGGTTGTCACGCCTCTGCCGAGAAAGCCGACTGTAATTCCTGGAGTTGCGGGTGAGGGCTCTGGTGCAACGATTTTGGGGACGCGGGGCGGCATTAGTCGTGGTTCTTATCCGACGTCGCGGCCGCTTCGTTCGACGGTGGTTCCGCTGACCGGAACTACACCGCCAACATTGAATCCCCCGGCGAGAATGAATCCGCCTGTGAACGTGCGTCCCATGCCGTTGCCAGCGCCGGCGCACGCATCACCGTCTCCGGGGACTCCTGCGGCACCACACGTAGCAGCACCAGCGGGTGCATCTGCGCCGAGTCATAGATAACCGCCGCGGCGCTATTAGCCGGCCGCCGGCGCTGACATTTGCTTGCGAAGGTTGGCCACGGCGAGGCTGCGGAGTTGTGATACGCGCGACTCGGCAACGCCCATTTTTACGCCGATCTCGCGCAGGTTCGCCTCTTCGTAGTAGTAGAGTTCGATGACGCGGCGATGACGGGTGTGCAGGCAGGCTAGAGCGCGCTGCAGACGAATACGCTGTTCCGCCCGTAGATAACTTGAAAGCGGCCCCTCTTCCTTTGGTGCCGGTAATTGTTCGACTGGATTTTCCGGCCGTTCATCGCGATACGTCGAGTTGTCTGGGATTGGATCGACATCGTCTAAATCTCGCCGGATTGTCTGTACTTCGCTCAGTGTCATGCCGACACGCGCAGCTAGCTCTGATTCGGTAGGGGTTCGGCCGAGACTCGCGGTGAGCGCAACGCGTGCTGATTCCAACTCGCGCGCTTTGCGACGGAGACTTCGTGAAGCTCCGTCAGCGGAGCGAAGGCTGTCTAACATCGCGCCGCGAATGCGGAACTGAGCGTACGTCGAAAATTGAACGCCGTGGCCGGGGGAAAAGCGGTCGATCGCCTCCAGCAAGCCCAGCGCTCCCGCGCCGATGAGATCGTCAAGCTCGACGTGTCCAGGCAAGCCGGCACGAAGGCGCAACGCGATGATGCGCACAAACGGCAAGTATTGGGTCGTGATCGATGAACGTTCTGCGGGCGGCATTAGCACTGCCGGTTCGCATCGCCGCACCTTCTTTGCTTGCTGTGAGACTCGCCGTGCTTTGGCGGGGAAGATCTGCGGCGGTCTCGACGATTCAAGGCGGGCAGAAAGCAGTTCCATCAAATGGCTCCTAATGGGTGAGAAATTCAATGACCGCTGTGTCCCGGGAGAGCGTGATGCGGCCGCCCAAGCTCTCGATCAACGCCGAGACGAGCGTCGCAGGAGAAATCGCTTCATCATGGGTGGGCATTTCGCGTTGCGGCGCGTGTGCCGCGTCGTCAAGTTTGAGAGCAATTCGAATCACGCTGCCCACACAGTTGATAGAGCCGCGAAAGACGGTGCTGCCTGCAAGGCGATGGAATGCTGCGCGGACACCTTCTGTGTCGACGTAGATATTCTTGACGGCGTCTTCTAAGGGCAACGCGAGTCCAAACTTCGCGGCAAGTTCCGCAAGCGACAGTACGCGCGGGCTGCGGTATTGATGACACAAGCGTTCGATGGCCTGTGCCTGGGTAGCGAGCGCATGCAGACGGCGCGCAGCCTGCAGTGCGGTAGTAGTCAGGGACCTTGCGACTGCGGGAGTGCACGGCATGAGGGCCAATTCGAGCGAACACTCAAGGGCTGTAAGCGGCTGCCACAGGTCGTGCAGAATTCCGGCGATCGCTCCCGCAGGCACGTTGGTGTGGTCAGAGTGTGCGAAATCGATTTGCATCTGCTTCCTCGCTGCGTTCACCTTCGACTTGGACTTGCGAGGGAACAAGCGGAAGTCAGACGTCGGTAACGTTTCCTCTCCCGTTTGAGAACGCGCCGCAGGCGGTTGCCAAAATGAAACTCAATCGCCGATTCGGCGATTTGCGGCAGATGAAGATGGCAAGTGACGCCGCAAAATGAAGCGCGGAGGACACGCTGGCAATGGGTGCAGATGCGCAGGGAACACTGGTATTACTTGAGCCGGCATGCGGGTCGGGGTTTGACAGCGTCTTTACACATGCGGTAGCTGGAGGCATGCAGGCGGCATGTGGGCTGATGTTCCACGTGGAAATCGTGGATGACAAAAATGGTTTGGAGGAAACTCTTTCTAGGTTTGTTGATAGTGCGGCGTGCGCGGTGGTGGTCTGCGCACCGCGCAGCGGAGTTGGCCCTGCTGCGGAGGTGTTGTACCGGATTCGCGCCAGCGGTACTCCCGCAGCCTTTGTAGGGTATGGCGATTTCAGAAAGGATGCGTTGGCTCAGTTGCTTCGTCTCGGGGCGGATGACGTGATTGCTCCGGGTTTGCCTGAGGCGGAATTGATTGCAGCGATACAACGAGCGGCTGGCCGGTCGAGCGCCCGCACCAGAAGCGAGCAGGCGTACTGCGAGGCTCGTCATCAAATCGTCGCATTGAAACAATCGATTCAAGAGACGGAAGACCGATGCAAAGCGGCACGTAAGGTCGTGATCGAGAGCCTGCTGATAGCTCTAGCCGTGCGCGAGCCGGATTCGACTGCACATTCCATGCGCGTTCGTGCGTATACCGCTCATCTCGCCCAGATCACCGGATATCCAGAACGCATGCGTGAGACTCTGGAGCATGCGGCGATGCTGCATGACATTGGCAAGATAGGAATGTCAGACGAAATCCTTTTTCGCACGGGTTGGTTGACGCACAACGAACTGCAACAGCTAGAGCCGCACGCTGATTTCGGGGCAAGGATTGTCGAGCGAATCGAATTTCTACGTCCGCTCGCACCGATTATTCGCCATCATCACGAGCGCTTTGATGGACATGGCTTCCCGGATCGGTTAGCTGGCACCGCGATTCCGCTGGGAGCCCGGATTTTTGCGATCGCGGACTCACTCGATGCAATGACGAGCGATAAGCCCTATCGGGCGGCGATGGCGTTTGAGGTAGCGGCAGAAGAGATCCACCGGGGCGCGGGAAAGCAGTTTGACCCCGATCTGGTCGAGCGTGTATTGAGTGTTGCGCCCGGCACGTGGCAAGACATTCGTGAACGAATGATGAATGATTTCCGTCGCCGTTCCCCACTGTTCTCATTTCCGGCAACGCTCCCCCTCTCGCAAACCGCATAAAGCAGCCGTTCCCGCGCGCTTTCGCATCTATCACCACAAGCATGCCGGATAGCACGCAAAACGAAGCAGCACGTGCGGCAATGGTCGGCGCACGGTGCGGGCCACAAGGGACCTATCTGGCGGTCTGGGCACCCGCACGCAAGCGGGTAGAGGCGGTTTTCTTCTCGCCGGTTGAGCGGTCCTTTAACATGGACCCGGACGGGGAAGGATATTTCTCGGTCCTGGTGCCTGCAGACGTAGGTGGCGCGGGCGCGCTCTACAAGTTCCGGCTGGATGGTGGAGAGGAATATCCCGACCCGGCATCGCATTGGCAGCCTGAAGGTCCGCACGGGCCGTCCATGATCGTGGACCCAAGCTTCGAATGGACGGACGACCGCTGGCGCGGGGTGCAACTCGAGGGACAGGTGATCTATGAGTTGCACATCGGCACATTTTCGCCGGAAGGGACCTACAAAGGAGTCGAGCAACGGCTGCAGCATCTGAAAAACACCGGAATCACCTTGATCGAACTGATGCCGATCAATGCATTTCCTGGTCAGTTTGGCTGGGGCTACGATGGGGTGCTGCTCTTTGCCCCGTATTCCCCCTACGGCTCACCCACTGAACTGCGACAATTAATCAATAAAGCGCACCAGATGGGGATGGGCGTGATTCTCGACGTCGTCTATAACCATTTCGGCCCCGATGGGAATTATCTGCCGCAGTTCGCCGATACTTACTTTAACCACAACGTGAAAACTGGTTGGGGCGACGCCATCAATTTCGACGCCGAAGGCAGCCAGGGCGTCAGAGATTTCATCATTGCGAATGCTCGCTACTGGATCGAAGAGTTTCATTTCGATGGGCTTCGTCTGGATGCGACACAGGCGATTGTGGACAGCAGCGATCGAAGCAAGTCGACGCCGTATCCACTGCACATTCTCGAAGAGATTCGCATCGCTGTGGCAAGGGGCGCTCATGGACGGGACACCGTGGTGGTTTCTGAAAATGAGAACCAGGATACGCGGCAGATTCGCCCTCGGCACGAGGGAGGATATGGGTTGGACGGGGCGTGGAACGATGATCTGCATCACACCCTGCGCGTCGCACTGACAGGCCACAGCCCGGGATACTATGTCGCGCATGAAGGCAGCGCGCAGGAATTGGCATCGGCTGCGCGGCACGGTTTTCTCTTTCAAGGACAGACCCAGGGCGCCGAGCGCGGCCATCGCGGCACTTCCACGCGCAATCTGGCGCCGTGGCGTTTCATTTCGTTCATGGAAAATCATGACCAAGTGGCAAACTCGCGCACCGCTGCGCGCCTGAGAACATTGACCAGCCCCGGTCGGTATCGCGCAGCGTCAGCGTATCTGCTACTCGGTCCCGGTACCCCGATGCTGTTTCAAGGCCAGGAATTTGGATCGACCAGGCCATTTGCCTATTTTGCCGATCATCACAGAGAGCTTTCCGCACTCGTCCGTGCCGGGCGTAGCGAAGCCTTGGAGCCATTTATCGCCGCATGGTTAATGCGGGACGATCCGGGAGAGCGGTTTCCTGACCCCGAGGAGAGAGCCACGTTCGAGCATTCCAGGCTTGATTGGAGCGGTGCAGATACGCACCAGGAAATTGTGCGGCTGTACCGCGACCTGATTGCGCTGCGTCGTGCGGATCCGGTCTTTGCGCATTGCCGATATGGAACGGTGGACGCGGCGGTTTTATCGGAGTTCTGTTTTGTCGTTCGATATTGGAACGACGTCGATGAACGGCTTCTCGTCGTCAATTTGGGCCCGGACCTCTATCGGAAGCACATGGCTGAGCCACTGGTTGCGCCTCCCGAAGGCATGGACTGGTCGCCCATCTGGTCCAGTGAAGATCTGGTTTATGGGGGGAATGGGGCACCCCAATTCGAAGATGAGGATGGTTGGCGAGTGGCTGGTGAAAGCGCGATTGCTTTTCGCACATCGCCGCTACAGAGAGGGCGCCGGCGCGTTTCATCACTGAATGGACTTGTGTTTCAAGAAGAGACACCGCCAGAAAATGCTGATTAAATTCGCTTGCTGATTCGCTTTTTATTCGCTACAGTTGCGCATGGCCATTACACGCAGGCAAAAAGACGTTCTGGACTTTATCTCCGGGTTCGTGGAGCGTAACGGGTATTCGCCTTCTTTTGAAGAGATCGCTGTTGGCTTGAGCCTGAGCTCCCTCGCTACGGTGCATAAACACATCACCAATCTGCAGAACAAGGGCATGCTGCAGCGGACCCACAATCGCA
>JBBPYY010000068.1:0-34872 GCA_038199445.1 Terriglobales bacterium
AATTGCCGAGAGTGCTGAGAGTCATGCGTCAGGCGGGCGGTTTGACAGTGGACGCGTATGACAGAACGGACACGCAGAAGGTCGCAACCGGCAAGCTGTTGACGGTAGATAACCAGATTGATGTGACGACGGGTACCGCGAAATTGAAGGCGGTTTTTCCGAACAATGACGAATCGATGTTCCCCAATCAGTTTGTGAACATTCGCCTGGTGCTGGAGAACCGGCCGAATGCGATCGTCGCGCCAGCAGCCGGATTGCAGCACGGCACGAACGGCGACTTCATGTTCGTTGTGCAACCGAACAATACGGTGAAAATCCAATCGGTGCATGTCGACCTGACAGAGGGATCGAACCTGATCGTCGGAAGCGGGCTGAAAGCCGGCGACATGGTGGTGATTGACGGCGCGGAGCGGTTGCGGGATGGAGCGAAGGTGGAGGTTCATGCGGTGGCGCCGACGGATCGAGCTAACGGAAGCCTGAACCAGATGGCGCCGAACACGGCCCAAAACGCGAATCAGGACGGAGACGCATCCGGGCAGCACATCCGATCTGGCAATGGATCGGGCGTACATCCGGTGAACAGCAACGGGCCTCAATATAGCGGTCCGCGCACGCCTGCGCCATCTTCGAGTCGTCCGCAGTGAGTCCTTCGCGAATCTTTATCCTGCGCCCGGTCGCGACCTCACTGCTGATGGTCGCGATTTTGCTGGCGGGCTTGTTTGCCTACCGCCAGTTGCCTGTTTCTGCGCTTCCTGAAGTCGACTACCCCACAATCCAGATCACGACCTTTTATCCGGGCGCTAGCCCTGACGTAATGGCCTCTGCGGTGACCTCGCCGCTTGAACGTCAATTCGGACAAATGCCCGGCCTCTCGCAGATGACCTCCACCAGTTCTGGTGGCGGATCGGTGATCACGCTCCAGTTCAACATCGACGAGAGCATCGACGTCGCGGAGCAGGAAGTACAAGCGGCCATCAATGCCTCCGGCAGTTACCTGCCGCCCGACCTGCCGAACCCGCCGATCTATAGCAAAGTTAATCCGGCGGACGCGCCGATCATGACGCTGGCTTTGACGTCAGACACATTGCCGCTGCCCAAGGTTGAGGACCTCGCGGACACGACGCTTGCGCAAAAGATTTCTCAGGTCACTGGGGTCGGGCTCGTCTCTATTGCGGGGGGACAGAAGCCAGCGGTGCGCGTTCAGGCGAACCCTACCGCGCTCGCTTCGTATGGTCTGAGCCTTGAAGACGTTCGCAGCGCTTTAAGCGCCGCCAACGTCGATCAGGCGAAAGGAAACCTGAACGGCCCGCGCCAGGCGTACACCATTGGCGCCAATGATCAGCTGACATCGAGCGCGCAGTATGCGCCCGTGGTTATCGCGTACCGGAATGGATCGCCGGTGCGTCTGTCAGATATCGCGAACGTCGTGGATGGTGCGGAGAACGTGCAGCAGGCAGCGTGGATGAATACTCAGCCCGCTGTGATCTTGAACATCCAGCGGCAACCGGGCGCAAACATTATCGGCGTGGTAGACCGCATTCAGAAGCTGCTGCCGACGCTGCAGGCTTCCCTGCCCGCATCGGTGAAACTGCAGATACTGGCCGACCGGACCACGACGATTCGCGCTTCGGTGAGAGATGTGCAGTTTTCATTGATGCTCACCGTTGGCCTGGTCGTGATGGTGATCTTTCTGTTTCTGCGCAGCTTCGCCGCGACCGTCATTCCCTCAGTGGCGGTTCCGCTATCGCTGATCGGCACGTTCGGCGTGATGTATCTGCTGGGCTACAGCCTCAACAATTTGACATTGATGGCCTTGACCATCTCGACCGGCTTCGTCGTGGACGATGCAATCGTGATGATCGAGAACATCTCACGCTATCTCGAACAAGGGGAATCTCCGCTGGAAGCAGCGTTGAAGGGCGCGAAACAGATCGGGTTCACGATTGTGTCGTTGACCGTCTCGTTGATCGCCGTACTGATTCCGCTGCTCTTCATGGGCGATATTGTTGGAAAGCTGTTTCGTCAATTTGCGATAACGCTGGCCGTCACCATTCTGGTTTCAGCAGTGGTCTCATTGACGCTGACACCCATGATGTGCGCGAAGCTGCTGCGGCACAAGTCTGAGAAGGAACAGAGTCGCTTCTATCACGTTTCTGAAAAGTTCTTCAACCGGGTGATTGCCCGCTATGGAGAGAGTCTGCAGTGGGTCCTGCGCCATCAGACCGCAACGTTGATCGTGACCGCGAGCACGCTGGTGCTAACGCTGGTGCTGTATGTCATTGTCCCTAAGGGATTTTTTCCGGTGCAGGACACGGGCGTGCTTCTGGGAATTTCGGAAGCGCCGCAAACGGTTTCATTCAGTGCGATGTCAGCGCGGCAACTGCAGCTCGCGGATGTGATTCTGAAGGACCCGGATGTCCAAAGTCTCTCGTCCTTCATAGGAATCGACGGAACGAATACCACGATGAACAGCGGCCGCATTCAGATCAATCTGAAGCCGCTCGCGGACCGCAGCGCAGGTGCTTCAGACATCATTCGCCGTCTGCAACCAAAGGTCGCTCAGGTGCAGGGCATCACCCTCTACATGCAACCGCTGCAGGATCTGACGGTTGAAGATCGCGTCAGCCGCACGCAATATCAGTACTCGCTCGAAGATGCCAATTCAACTGAGTTGCAAAGGTATGCGCCCCAGATTGTCGAGAAGCTTTCGCAGTTGCCCGAATTGCGCGATGTGGCGACGGACCAGCAGAGCCAGGGTTTGGAAGCTTTGCTGACGATTGATCGCGATACCGCCTCACGTCTCGGCGTAACTCCCTCAGACATCGACAACACACTCTATGACGCATTCGGCCAGCGCTTGGTGTCGACCATCTTTACGCAGTTGAACCAGTATCACGTTGTGCTCGAGGTCGCTCCCGACTATGCTCGCAATCCCAGCGCGCTGGATCAGATCTATGTAAAGGCCGCAGGCGGCACTGCCGGCGCGCCCAGTACCAGTTCGACGGCTTCGGGATCTACCGGTGGCGTTGCGCCAGGCATCGGCAGCATTGCCACGGCTTCAGCGTTCCAGGTTCCGTTGAGCGCGTTCACAAA
Source organism: Terriglobales bacterium (assembly GCA_038199445.1). GTDB lineage: Bacteria > Acidobacteriota > Terriglobia > Terriglobales > Acidobacteriaceae > JBBPYY01. The sequence continues at coordinate 3,094 of JBBPYY010000068.1, forward strand.
ATATGAAGAACGCCGGACGTCGCTCGCGGTTAACCACCAGGGGCAGTTCCCCTCTGTCACGCTTTCATTCAACCTGGCGCCGGGCGTTTCGATCGGCGACGCTGTGACAAGTGTCAACAACGCGATCGCGTCGTTGAACCTGCCTTCCTCGCTGCAGGGCAACTTCGAAGGCACGGCTGCAGCATTTGAGAAGTCGCTCGCGAACGAGCCCTTGCTGATTCTCGCCGCGCTGATCACGGTCTACATTGTTCTCGGCGTGCTTTACGAGAGCTACATCCACCCGCTGACGATACTGTCAACGCTGCCATCGGCTGGCGTGGGAGCAATACTCGCGCTGCTGTTATTCCACACCGACCTGAGCATCATCGCGTTGATCGGCATCATTCTGCTTATCGGTATCGTGAAGAAGAACGCCATCATGATGATCGATTTTGCTCTAGAGGCTGAGCGGGAACACGACAAGCCGCCCGCCGAGGCGATATTCCAGGCGTGCCTGTTGCGTTTCAGGCCGATCATGATGACGACGATGGCGGCGCTGCTGGGTGGTCTGCCACTGGCGCTTGGTTCCGGCGTGGGATCTGAATTGCGCCGCCCGCTCGGCATCACCATTGTCGGTGGCCTGGTTGTTTCGCAGTTGCTGACGCTCTACACCACCCCGGTCGTCTACCTGTTCTTTGACAAACTTGCGATGCGGTTCTCTGCGGCGCATCGCGAATACCGTTCACGCACGCTGGTCCAGCCTGCGGCGGCAGATTAGGGCACCATGCATATTTCTGAAATTTGCATCCGGCGCCCGGTGGCCACAACTCTGCTGGCATGTGCGGTATTGCTCGCGGGCGCGGTGGCTTACAAGCTGTTGCCCGTCGCGCCGCTGCCCGAGATTGAGTTGCCCACCATCGCAGTGGGAGCGGGATTACCGGGTGCCAGTCCGGAAACAATGGCCTCTGCGGTTGCCACTCCGCTGGAACGGCAATTCGGCCGCATTGCCGGCGTGACGCAGATGACCTCATCAAGCTCGCTTGGGCAAACCGGCATTACGCTGCAGTTCGATCTGAGCCGCAATATCGACGCGGCCGCTCGTGACGTTCAGGCTGCGATCAATGCCGCTCGCGGACAACTGCCGGCAAACCTGCCGGGTAATCCCGGCTATCAGAAAGTGAACCCTGCAAACGCGCCGGTGATGATTCTTGCGATGACCTCTGACATTGTCGGAAAACCGCAGATGTATGACTACGCCGAATCGATATTGGCGCAGAAAATTTCGCAGATCAAAGGTGTGGGTCAAGTATTTGTCGGCGGCAGCGCGAGGCCGGGTGTACGAATCGATGTTAATCCGGTATTGCTGAGCAGTTATGGCATCGGCCTTGAGGGCGTGCGTCAGGCGATGTCCAAGGTCAATACCAACACCCCGAAGGGAGCCCTAAATAACGACCAGGCCACGCAGCCGATTAGTGATAATGATCAACTGAAAACGGCTGACCTATATCGGCCGCTCATCATCCGCTACCGCGACGGAAACCCGGTGCGGCTATCGGATATCGCGGACGTTACAGATTCTGTCGAAAATATTTATGGCGCCGGCCTCTTCAATGGCAAGCCCGCAATCCTGCTTATCATCACGAATACGCCAGGGGCGAATTTCATTGAAACCGCGGATGCGGTCAAGAAGGTGCTGCCGTTCCTGCAAGCGTCCATTCCGCCGACGATTAATCTTGTCATCTCCCTTGACCGTACAACTACGATTCGCGCTTCGTTCTTCGACGTTCAGCGCTCGCTATTGATCGCGGTGGTTCTGGTCGTTCTCGTGGTCTTCGCGTTCCTGCGCGATGGCCGGTCGACGCTGATTCCGTCCGTGTCGGTTCCGCTTTCACTCATCGGCACCTTTGGCGTGATGTATTTGTTCGGATACACGCTGGACAATTTTTCCTTGATTGCGTTGACGGTTTCGACTGGCTTCGTTGTGGATGACGCGATTGTTGTGATGGAAAATATCACGCGCTACATCGAAGAGGGCATTCCACCCTTTCAAGCGGCAGTTCGCGGGGCGAAGGAAATCAGTTTTACCGTAATTTCGATGAGCCTTTCGCTGGTGGCTGTTTTTATCCCCATCCTGCTCATGGGGGGAATCGTCGGGCGCCTGTTCCGTGAATTCGCCGTCACCCTGACGACCGCGATTCTTATGTCGCTGGTGGTGTCTCTCTCAGTAACTCCGATGATGTGCGCGCGTTTCCTCAAACCGCATGAACATCGTCGTCATGGCGCTCTCTACCGATTCAGCGAAGGCATTTTTAATCGTATGCTCCGTGGATATGAACATGGTTTGCGCTGGGTGCTGCGGCACCAGGGATTTGTGCTCGCCGTCGCACTTCTGACGGTTGTGGTGAATGTTGCGCTCTTCACCGTCATTCCCAAGGGGTTTTTTCCGTCGCAAGATACCGGCAGAATTGTCGGGTCCCTTCGCGCCTCTCAGGACATTTCCTTCGACGCGATGAAAGAGAAGCAGTTGCAATTGAGCGAGATCATGAGCACAGATCCCGCGATCGAGAACGTCATGAGTTTTATCGGAAGCGGCAACACCGGTCGCCTCTTCTGTTCTATGAAGCCGCTCAATGATCGCGGCGTCTCGGTGGATCAGGTGATCAATCGGCTCCGAGGGAAGCTTGCCCATGTTCCTGGCGCCAATCTATTTCTGCAGGGGGCGCAAGAAGTGCAAATCGGCGGCAGGCAGTCTGACGCGCTATATCAATACACCTTGCAGGATGAAAACCTGACTGAGCTGAATGTGTGGGTGCCACGGCTGGTTGAAGAGTTGCAGAAGAGTCCGCTGCTGCGTGACATCTCAAACGATCAGCAGAATCAGGGGCTGCAGGTCTCCTTGCAGATTGATCGCGATACGGCCGCTCGGCTCGGGGTCACTCCCCAAACGATCGATGCGACGCTGTATGACGCATTCGGGCAGCGCCAGGTCTCGACCATTTATAGAACGCTGAATCAGTATCACGTCGTGATGGAGGTCTCGCAGCAGTTCCAGCGAGACCCCGATGCGCTGAAGAAAATCTATGTCTCCAGTTCGACCGGCCAACAAGTCCCGCTCAGCACCTTTGCGCATTTCGAACCGTCGCGCACACCGCTCTCGGTGAACCACCAGGGGCAGTTTCCCGCAGTGACAATCTCTTTCAACCTTGCTCCGAATGTCGCGTTGGGACAAGCAGTCGAGGCTATCCAGAAGGCGCAGATTGACATTGGAGCTCCTTCGACTCTGGTGGGAGGATTCCAGGGTTCTGCGCAGGCGTTTCAGTCGTCGCTCTCGACCGAACCGCTTTTAATACTCGCGGCGCTGATCGCGATTTACATCGTGCTCGGGATGCTTTACGAGAGCGTGATTCACCCGATCACCATTCTGTCGACGCTGCCGTCAGCGGGCGTGGGCGCGCTGCTGGCCCTGATGTTGTTTGGCATGGACCTGAGCATTATCGCGATCATTGGAATTATTCTGCTGATCGGCATCGTCAAGAAAAACGCGATCATGATGATCGACTTCGCCCTGCTGGCGGAGCGGGAACACGGAAAGAGTCCTGAAGATGCGATCTTTGAAGCCTGTATGCTGCGCTTTCGCCCCATCATGATGACGACAATGGCGGCTTTGCTCGGCGGATTGCCGCTGGCGCTTGGGCATGGAACGGGTTCGGAATTGCGCCGGCCACTGGGCGTCGCCATCGTTGGCGGCCCGATTGTGTCGCAGATGCTGACGCTCTACACCACTCCCGTGGTGTATCTATTCTTCGACAAACTCCGCTGGCGCGTGTTGAATCGCCGCGGACAGACGAGAGAAAAGAAGTTGCCGCGGTTGATGGAGGCAACGCGCTAAGACGCGTCGCCTCGGTCCGAGTGTACTTGATGACTAGACGAGGACGGATTCCCGAAACATCGCGGTTTGCGCCACCCCGCGTTCGGGGAAATATGCGTTCGTCACGTATTGCTCAAGCATCCGCTGCGTGTTGAAGAAGCTGCCATTCACGGCAATGGTGGCGCGCATGATCTGGCCCCACTCCGCTGGGTTGTTGTAGGCGGGCAGAATTTTCTGATCAAGCTGGTCGTAGAGCGAACGGCTCTCTTCAGCCTGGTCGTCAGACTCCACAATTCCCCAGCCAGTGGCGCCTTCGACACATCCCTCGATCCACCATCCATCCATCGTGCTCAGGCTCGGCACGCCGTTCAAGGCAGCCTTCATGCCGCTGGTACCGGAGGCCTCAAATGGACGGCGTGGCGTGTTCAGCCACAGATCGACGCCGCTGGTGAGCAGAGCGCCCAACTTCCACTCGTAATTTTCTAGATACGCAATCTGCACCATGTCGGAGCGCAGACGATTGGCCGCCGTGATTACGCGCTGGATGAGCAACTTGCCTTCTTCGTCGTGCGGGTGCGCCTTGCCGCCGTATAGGATCTGGAGTCCGCCATGGGCGTGGGCGATCTGGGCAAAGCGCTCGACGTCCGCAAATAATAGATCGGCGCGTTTGTACGTTGCGGCGCGTCGGGCGAAGCCGATGGTGAAGATGTCTTCGCGGAACTGTCCGCCCGTCGTCTCAGCGACATGGGCGAACAGCGCGCGCTTCGTTTCGCGATGGCATGCGAGCAGGTCGGCAGTCGGAATACCGACCGCAGAGCGAAGGTAGACATTGTCAACGCGCCAATCGGGCATTTCGCGGTCATAAAGCGCCGCGAACGGTTTGCTGACCCAAGTGTGCGCGTGCACTCCATTGGTGATGGCGTGAACCTCATGGGTGGGAAACATCTGCTGGGAGACGCGGCCATGCTGCATCGCTACTCCGTTGACATAGCGCGAGAAGCGCAACGCCACATACGTCATGTTGAGCAAATGGTCGGGGCAACATCCGCAGCGCTCTAAATATGTGGCTCGTTCCGCGCCGAGGATGTGGAACATCTGGTCCATGCCAAAGCGATCATGGCCGGCTGGAACGGGCGTGTGGGTGGTGAAAACACACATCTGTCTTACAGCAGCAATGTCGTCTTCTGTCGAGTTCGCCAAAGAAGCGCCGGCAAGCCGGTCTTCCATCAAACCCAGCGAGAGCAGCGCCGCATGGCCCTCGTTCATGTGAAAAACTTCAGGCGAATAACCAAGCGTTGCCAGCATACGCACGCCACCCAATCCAAGTACTGTTTCCTGACAGAGGCGGTAATAGCTGTCGCCGCCGTACAGGCAATCGGTGAGGCGGCGCGACCACTCGTCGTTCCCTTCTACGTCGGTATCCAGAAACAAGACGGGAATCGAATGCCCCTTCACTCCCACAATTCGATGCCGCCACGCCCGGACGCGTACTTCGCGGTCTTGCACCGTAATGGTTGCCACGGGCTCAAGCAATTCAAGCATCTGCTCGGGCTGCCATTCGGCGCTTTCTTCACGCTGCCAGCCGTCGGTGCCGAGGTGCTGACGGAAGTAGCCCTTGCGGTGCACCAGCGTCACTGCCACCAGGGGCAGACCCAGATCGGCTGCAGAGCGCATCGTGTCCCCAGCCAGCATTCCCAGACCGCCACTGTATGTCGGCATTTGAGGAGATACCGCAATCTCCATCGAAAAATAGGCAATGCGGGTGTCCGCGGGAGTAAGGCTGGTTTGGGGTGAGCGAGAAATCATCTTTGGAATAAATCTCCTGTTTCACATTTCGCCGGTTTTACCGGAAAAAATTTGGCAGAAAGCCCGTACAGCAAATGCAGACACGGCCTGTGCCGAAAAGTACTGCCCGATACCTGTTCTTCGAGAGGATGTCCCACAGAGTAGCAAGCGTCCGCGTGATTGCAAGCGAAAAACGCGACTTTAGGGCCCTTGATGAACCAACAAAAAGAGTTGTGGTGTTTACTTCTTGCACACGGTGAAAGCGAGAGAGGCCCCGGATTTAGTTTGCTTATTAGTGTGATGCATCAAACAGTCGTTGCCAAATTGAATTCACCCACAAAACGTGGTTCTCTTTCATGAGAACAGAACGCAGGCAGGTGATCAACTCCGCGCTTCCTTCGGCGAAAGTGCTTTCAGGAAAGAAGTTAACCGGTAAATCCACAAGCGCGAGATGTAGGTCCAACTTGGCTGCACGATCAAAGATTTCGCGAGCGCGAAGGGAACTGGTCATCCCATTTGCTGCGCATACGGCCCATACAACGATGTCGAGTTGCGGAGCGAAGGGCGTAACGAAGATGCCACTGCTTGAGAGCCTGGAGTGCATTTCCACAGCGGCGGCTCGACAGTTAAATAATTGCTGCGCGAAGGCTCCGCCACGCACCAGCGGCAGGGCACGTTGCGTTGCCCATAGGGCCACGGCGGCGGCACCGGCGCGGGAACACTCCAGGCTGATCTCGCCCAGGTGAAGCTGATCCGAAGTGAAATACGTATACGGTGATTCGTGTTTGTAGAAGCGGCCGACCGCAGCGTCACGGAAGAGAATGCAGCCGCATCCGTAGGGCTGCAAGCCATGCTTGTGCGGGTCGATAACGATTGAGTCAGCATGAGAAATTGCGTCATAGGCAGCACGAGCCTCTTCATCGAGACCAGCGGCGAGGGTGAAGTAACCACCGTAGGCGGCGTCAACGTGAACACGCGCTCCATAGCGCCGCGCCAGGGGCAGGATCTCATGCAGCGGATCTACCGCCCCGCACGCCGTCGTTCCAATTGTAACAACGACAGTTGCAATTTCGCCGCGACGCAGCCGCGTCTCAAGCGCGACCAGATCCATACGGCCGCGCGCGTCGACGGAAATCGTCTCGAACGGGATCCGCAGCACAGAACTGATGCGGGCGTGCGTATAGTGCGCCTGCTTTGAAGCAAGAATCGTCTTGGCAGGGCCAAGCTGCCCCGCGACCCAAAGCGCTTCGAGATTCGCAAAAGTGCCGCTGCTGGTGAGATGCCCGAGAAAATCGCGCTTAAGCCCGAACATGGCGGCGATCTCGCGCACCGCTTCAATTTCCATCTCGCTCGAGGCACGGCCACCATCGCGTGCGTGGTTATTCGGGTTGATCCACGTCGCCAATGCGTAGGCCGCACGCGCGACTGGATGCGGCGGCTTCAGCATCTGCCCTGCATACAACGGATGGAAATAAGGATAGTTGTCGTGCAGGCGATCCGCGGTCTCACCAAGAACGCGCGCTAATGTTTCAGCATCGCTTGGCTGCGTCCCCTCGTCCATTGGCAGGTGCGCGAACCCTTTCTCCAAACGGTCCAGTGCTGCGGTAAGCGCGGCGAGCGAGTCTCGTTCGAGCAGCGGCATCCTGTCAGCATACTGAATCGCCAGAACAATTCTGGCGGCACCCCTGCTCCCTTAGAGCAGCGCGAGGGACGGATGTACCGCATGCACGGTCGATAAAAACACCATACGATGGAAGTATGGCCTGTTTGCGGTTGCCTTCAGTATTTGCAGCTCTGTTTCTGTTTGTCACTCTTGCCCGTGCAGACGCTCCCCCTTTTCGACCTTGCGGGGCCACCCGTCGATGTGCGCGTTGAGCGAGCTGGCAAAACGCTGCCGATCGCAGAGGTTCCAAATCTCGTAGCGGGTGACCGCCTTTGGATTCACCCCGCCTTCCCGGCAGACCAGACGGCGCGCTACCTGTTGATCGTCGCGTTCATGCGCGGGTCGACCAATCCGCCGCCAGATGCTTGGTTTACGCGTGCCGAGACCTGGACAAAGAAAGTGCATGATGAAGGCGTTTTCGTCGTTGTCCCACAGGGCGCAGAGCAGGCCGTCGTCTTTCTCGCTCCTGAGACCGGCGGAGATTTCAGTACACTGCGATCGGCTGTTCGCGGGCGTCCGGGATCTTTTGTGCGCGCTTCGCAGGACCTGAACCAGGCAAGCCTGGATCGTTCGCGGCTGGATAAATATCTGTCCGTGGTGCGCGAGACAGCGCAAAACAACCCGAAAGACCTGCATGCTCGTTCAGAACTGGCTGCGCGCTCACTCTCAATCAAACTTGATCCTAAATGTTTTGACCGTCCTATGGATGAGCAAGCGGCTTGCTTGACACAACATTCAGACGACCTGGTGCTGAATGATGGCCACAGCCAGTCCGTAGTTGGCGCGGCGCTAAATGGTTCGGGTGCTGACCTGATCGGAGCGCTCAGTTCCACTCGTCAAGCTGGCGGTGGCGTGTATAGCGCATACGTGGGTGCAATCGTCGACACCGCGCGCATCCTCGACAATCTGCACACGGCACAATATCAGTACATTCCTGCACTCACCTCTCCGCACAAGGAGCAAATCGACGTGCGGTTGAACAATCCACCTTCTTTTCACAATCCAAAGTCCGTCATCGTCATCGCGCTGCCGCCGGTCAAAGCGACTACGCTGCCGCCGCTTCGCCCGGTGGAGCGCGATCAGGTGGAATGCCTGCAGAAGGAGTCGCTGGTATTGCCGGTGGAGGGAGCGCCGCTGGTGTTTTCGACGGAGTTCGCTCATGAAACCGTGCTCCATTTCGACGCAGATAAAGGCCAATCCATCGATTTGCCCGCAATTGCAGACCCCGCACGTGGCGGCTATGTCCTGGATACCCATCCGCTGAAAGAATTGCAGCTCGGCAACGAAGTAACCGGCCACTTACGTGCGCGCTGGGGCTTTGAAGAATTCGGTGGTCCCCTCTTTCACCTGCGCACCGCGCAGCCAGCAAAATGGTCTGTGCCGGCTGAAGAACGCAGCGCGCTGATCGTAGGTCGCGAAGACAAATTGCATCTGCTATCGCCATCGGCCGCTTGCGTCGACTCAATCAGCATTCGGCATGAGGGCAAAGATGGAAAAGACGGCAAAGACGAGCCCCTCACATGGAAGCAGACCAAGCCGGACCAGATCGAACTGCTGGTGCCGCTGGTCGCCTCCCAAGCGGGCGGGTTAACGTTACTGGTGAAACAGGCGGGCCTCGCGAATCCCGATGAGGTTCCGCTGCAAACCTATGCCGAGGCCGGTCACCTGGAGCAGTTCACCATCAGTCCAGGCGACGCCCATGGAATACTGCGCGGTACCCGTCTTGATGAAGTCTCAGGCCTCGATCTCGACGGCGTACATTTCACCAGCGGAACCCTGACCCGCTCCGATGATTCCGATCAGCTTGAGATGAACGCCCCCAACGCGGCGGCAACGGTGCGGTTGAAGCCCGGCAACAAGCAGACCGCGAACATTACGCTGAAAGACGGGCGCACAACCGCTCTGCGCACGGTAATCTCAAGCGTGCGTCCGCAGCTCGAGTTGCTGCAAAAGAGCATTCAGCCCGCACCTGATTCGCCGGCGGCGATTCAGATCACGGACGCGAATGAGATGCCTCAGTACGCGCGAATCTCCTTCTCTATGAGATCCAAGGTTCCAGAGAAGTTTGCACGCAACGAACGAATTGAAATCGCAAACGACGACGGTTCCTTGCATGCATCCTTGACGATCGCGGACGGCGGACTGACTCTTCAGGACCAGCAAACAGTTCTAGCGAATTATGACCCGCAGAAAGCTTTTGGTGCGTCGGCTTTCGGCGCTTTAAAAGTACGCGCCGTAAGTGCCGACGAAATCGCGGGCGATTGGCAGCCACTGATTACGCTGGTGCGTGTGCCTGCTTTGCAAAAAGTCGAGTGCCCCCCCAACGCAATCGACGCCTGTACCCTGACTGGAACCAGCCTGTTTCTGATCGATTCAGTGGCTGCGGCTGCTGACTTCAGTGACAAGGTGTCCGTTGCAGAAGGATTCGTCGCACCGTCGCTGAAGGTGCCTCATCCCGCGGCCGATGGCACCCTGTTCATCCGCTTACGAGATGATCCAACGGTAGTCGATCGCGCGGTGCTTCCTGTCACGACCGCGCGACCATGAACATCGCTGGTCAGGTTAATGCGGCGGCTCGGAACGGAGACGCCCGGATTTCAAAATGAAACACAACAATGCTTCCAAGGAGATGGCTCGTGATCACACTAGAACATGCCCGCCGCATTATCGCCGCTGCGGAAAAGAAGGCGGCTGAAATCAAACAACCGATGAATATCGCGGTGGCCGATGCCGGCGGCAACCTCATCGCGCACGTGCGGATGGACAACGCGTGGCTGGGCAGTATTGATATTTCGATCAAGAAGGCATGGACCTCGCGCGCCTTCGACATCGCAACCAAAGACCTGGCGCAGCATTCGCAATCAGGAAACCAGTTTTTCGGAATTCACGCCTCGAACGACGGTCGAGTCATGATTTTTGCTGGCGGCATTCCGTTGAAGAAGGACGGAAAGGTGGTCGGCGCAATCGGCGTCAGCGGCGGCTCCGGCGACCAGGATCACGCGGTTGCGGAAGCCGGAGCAGCCGCGTTCTAGCAGCGGGGTTAGTTTTTCTAATCTCGCAGAATAAATAACGAAGGGCAGGCGGCGAGCGATCGCCGGCTGCCCTTCGTATTTCTGTATATCGATCCGATACCTAGAAAGCGGCTACAGAGGTACGGATCACGATCCACGCGACCCAGATGCCCAATATTCCGAAGGCCGCAGTGGAACGCTTCACCTTACCGACGATGGAAACGCCGAGCACGAGCAACGCGATCATCCAGATGGTGAAGAGATCAAACTGCATGAGCAAAACCGATAGCCAATGCGGGGCGTCTGAGGAGAGATAGAATCCGGGATTGGTGGCCGCCGGATTATTGATGTTGAAGTTCTCGGGATTGCCCACAAACAGCGTCACAATGATCAGCAGGAATGAGATGAGCGCAGGCAGACCGGCGTAGAACCATACGGCGACGTATTGCCAGTAAGTCCCTTGACCTCCCATTCCGAAATTCACGAGCCCCAACAATACCCCGCCAGCAATCAACCCAATCAGCAACACCGCAGGTATTCCGAAGCCGTCGCCAAAGGCAACCCAATACTTCGATGTCATCGCTATTCGCTGCGCCTGCTGGTCCGCCGGCAACGATTCGAAAGAGGAGCTGGCCTTCATGCGCATCTCGGCGAGCCGATCCGTACCAACTTGCTTGGCCGAGATCGAGTTGAAGGCGCAGAAGAAGATGACTACCAGAAGAAACGGCAACCACCAGCTTGCGTTACGACGGATGTCAGTGAAGGTTTTTGACGGCGCGACATAGGCGTCGACCACGCGCTCAATCTGGCTCAATCCATGCGTTTCAGAAACGTCGCTTCCTGCAACAGCCGCAACATCAGTCATGTCGAATGGCTCCTTACAAACAGGTTCCCAGGGTGCGTCGCATTTTAGCGCGCACCCTGCTGGACTGCGAAGTTAAATGTGCGCCGCTCTTCCTGGCCGGTGCGCTGGTCTGTGCGGCGCAGGTCCTTGGGCTGCCAATCCTAGCGCAGGCGAGCGGCGAGCAGTGCCGCGCTGTTGTTGCGGCGGCGAGGAGTTAAAGGAGTAGCACGCTTCGGGGCGGCATGCGTGGTCGGCCTCGAGGAGAGGTCGGCCGACTTAAGAGACGGGACATATGTCTTGTACACGGAGATGTGAAAGCACGCCTGCTGAAACTCTTCTTCTACATCGATCTTGCCGGCGTGTTGCAGGGGAGCGAGATAGAGCCGCATCCAGGCAATTTCCTGTTGGTTCAGATCGTGTTTGGCGATGTCGATGGTCTGGCCCGTCAGATGCGGAGAGGCGATATCGCCCTCTGCGGGAGCTGCATTTCCGTTCACCCGCAATAGCGCGCGCTGAAATGCCACGGTCCGAACGGCGGAATTCACCTTGATGTAGCTGTGGTAGCGCTGATAATGAGCGCGCGAAATGTCGCTGAGAAAGCGCGCCGTCCATGGCCGCGTGTAGCGCCGGTTTGCGGGCAGGCTCTCGTTGACGCGCAGCACCGCGGTTACTGGAAGCGATACCAGCAGACCCTCGTGGCGCATGCGCAGCAGGTCTGCGTCGTCTTCGACTCGGTCGACGTGCTCTGCGTTTGCCATTTCATTTTGATGCAGTAGAGAGGCATGCGAACCCTTGAGCGGTGGCGGAATATGCCGGATGCGCGCGGGCGGAATGAAGATCTGTGCGTCCGCGGTCTGCGGCGGTATGACTCCGCGCAAACGACGTTTCGCGTGGCGCCGCGTTTCTGCAACGGGCGTTACGGCCAACTCGCCGCCGACCATGCCGGGCATGGTTGCAACGGCGCGGCGTGTGGATTTCACCGCTGCGTTCCCGGCCGCTTGTTCCGGTGTTGGCACAGTTGCATCGCTAAGCGACTTCGCTGGTGCGGCTGCCGCGGCAGGATGGGCGCGATGCATGTGGTGCGCGCGATGATGGGGCGCTGCGCTGGCGCTGAGTGGAAGCGCACACGCGAGACTAAAGACAGAGAAGGTATGGCAAAGGTTCATTCGAGGGACTCCCCGCAAAAAACTGTGGCGGTTATAGAACGAGCCTAGCGGCGAGCCGCTTTGCTGGGGAGTGCCGATCGGGATTCTTTTACTTCTGATAACGCCTTGCGCTGGTGGGAGTCATTTACACGGACGCAAATCAGTAAATTTACTTCTTGGGTAAGTGACAACTTCAATACTTACGCGGGGTTCATGTCTTTGATAGCGTGCTTCCACTGAAGTCAGTCAAAAAAGGAAGTCCAATGAACGGCACTCAACTTGAAGTGAAAAACTTTTACGCCCTGGTGACTCTCGGTCTGAATCCAGACGGAACATCGTCAGAGGATCGACCTCGGAACGCTGTATCCACGCCCATCAGCTCAACCCACGCCCTCCCCACAAAGAAAAGAGAGAACGCTTAGCGTCGGTCTCAAGCGCCGTCGGCCAACGGCTTGCCGATCTCCCAGTGGTGTCCGAAGGGATCGACAAGCCGCCCGACGCGCCAGCCGTATGGTTCGTCGCGAACGGCCACAACAGCGGTCGCTCCCGCTGCAACAGCCCGATCGAAAGCGCCATCCGGATCTTGCACGACCATGAGCATCCGCACAGTGCCGCCGCCGAGAGACTCAGGGCTGAAGTTGAAGTACTGTGGAGACTCGTCGGCGATCCAGAACTCCGCTCCCGCAACGGACAGCCGAGCGACCACGGACTCATCCCCTTCGCCGAGGCGCATCATTTCCTCTGCTCCGAATGCTGCTTTATAGAACTCGACCGCCTTCGCGCCGTTTCGAACGGAGAGGAATGGCGCGATGGCCGTCTTCTGAGGCTGGGCGTTCTGCGACTCGTTACTCATGGGCGATTCCCTCTGGCTCATTCGATGCCTACTGCGTGGGAAACACCCGGGGAACGGGACTCTGGCGCACCGAGTTATCCATAGGGGTACCCCCTATACGTCAATATGGCCTCCATATTTGATAACAAAGGGCTTATAGCGACCATATTTGATTCTTAAGGACTTAGCTTTTTCGGCCTTTGAGTAAAGTAAGGCCTATTTATAGGCTAACAAATTGAGGTGGGTTTCACTGTCATTTGCAGGGTATCTATCTTTTGTTTGTAATGAGGGAGTTGCGGGGTTTTGTTCAAGCTGGCAAGCGAAGGATTGACAGAAACCCGTTTTTGTGGAAATCTTTGGGAGATTTCGCGGTGATTAAGTGATCGGGATGGAGTGGTCCCGCGAGCCTTTCTATTTGCTACTTTCGCTTCTTCCGCGATCTTTTGGGATTGGAGTCGATCAAAGGCTGTTCTTTGCTGAGTTGTTCTTTCGGAGCCGGCTGAACAATCAATCGAAACAGCGGAAGAGTCAGAGGTGGTAGACCCGCTCTCGCGATCGAGTTAGAAGGATCTCTCTCCAGTAAGGCCAAGCATTCAGCAAAGCGTTGGTTTCAAAGAAGCAGTTTTTTCCCCCTCACTAACACTCATCTCACTTCAAAAGTTGTAGACCAACTCGAATTCGCTCATGAGGGATAGTGGGTTCGGTGTCAGTTTGTCGATGACGACAAGATCAAATGCACAAAGATAGAGAATCTTCACTTCTTCGGGCGAAATTACGACTGCGGCGGTTTTGCTAAGTACACAATCGGTGATTTTGACATAGGGCCATGGAGGTGCAAGGGTGAACGAAATAGCCTTGACAAGTTATTTCCTCCATGAGTTAATTTTGTTCCCTCGTTAAATGCGTTTCAAATTCTTCGCGTTCAATACATTGACGGACAGAGTGCTCGTCGCCTGGTTGCAGCATACGCTATACGGTGAGATAGCAATCGCAGCATCGAGGCACGTTCGCGCGCTTTTTTCGGCACGACTAACTGCCACGGCAGATGCAACTAAGGAACATGGAAGCAACCAGGAGAGTGCATGTCAAGAAAAGCTATGGTCTTGCTATTCACGCTGATCTTAACTGTCTTAGGAGTCATAAGTGGGCCGAGCGCTAAAGCACAAACAACTTACTCAATCACGGACCTTGGAACGCTTGGCGGTTTCTCCATAGATCGCAAGGGCAATAAATGCTACTGCAGTTATGGCCAAGCCATCAATGCTGCCGGCCACGTCACTGGATATTCTTTCACAATTGACCCTCTCGCCCGTGCATTTCTGTACAGCGGTGGACCGCTTGCAGATATTGGGACGATTCCCGGGGGGACACTTAGCTTTGGTTACAGCATTAATAAATCTGATCAGATCACTGGCTATGCCGATGTAGCTAGCGGCGAATATCACGCTTTTCTATACACAGCGGGCACGATGACGGATCTTGGAACTCTTCCGGGCGCTAACTACAGCACCGGTTCGAGCGTGAATGACTCTGGCTGGGTTACAGGTGACGGCGGCAACGGCCATGGCTTCTTGTACACCGGAGGGGCCATGAAGGACCTCGGCACGCTGCCCGGCGGTAACTTTAGTGTGGGATATGGTATCAATGCTTCTGGTCAGGTCACGGGATATTCCACTACGAGCGGCGATTTGGCAACCCATGCAGTTCTATACAGCGTAGGTACCGTAATGGACCTCGGGACGCTGGCGGGTGGGAACAATAGTGCGGGTGCCGCGGTGAATGCATCCGGAGAGGTGACCGGATACTCGAATAAGAGCGGCGACTCTACTTCAGACCTGCACCCGGTTCTGTACAGCGGAGGTACTGTCACGGACCTCGGCAATTTTTCTGGCGGAAATTACGGTTCCGGCTTGAGCATCAACACTTCAGGCCAGGTCGTTGGATATTCGAGCATCCGCAATACAGCGGGCCATCCATTTCTAAATAGCGACTATCACGCGTTTCTTTACGCCGCCGGGCACGGCATGATTGACTTGAACAGCCTTCTTCCGAGCGGTTCCGGCTGGATACTCAATATTGCTACCGGCATCAACGATGCGGGGCAGATCACAGGATATGGTCAGACTGCACCAGGAGTCTTCCACGCATTTCTGCTTTCTCCGTCCAGGGTTCCGTTTTCAACGCTCAATGCCATTGTAGAAATAGGCGAAAGGCGGAAAACCAGCTTTGAGGTCCGTGGAAGATTTACACTTGGCACCCATAGCGACGGGATCGATCCGGTGGAGGAAGCGGTCATGCTGCAACTGGGTAGCTTTAGCATCACCATACCGAAGTCCTCGTTTTCCAAAACTCATCACGGAAGCTACACCTATGAGGGCAAGCTCAACGGAGTGGCATTGGAGATGGAGATCAGACCAGTAACAGCAGATATCTTCAGATTCAGAGCAGAGGGTATCGGTGGGCACGGATTACCGACGACTAACCCCGTTGCTTTTACCTTGACCATTGGCAATGACACTGGCACCCTCAGCTTAAAGGGTGACTTTGACGAGAGACGGGATCATTCAGACGACTCCGACCTCCCGGATCTGGATGGAAGCTAGTTTTCATTGCTATTTTGAGGGCGCCATCATGCTCAAAATCGCGATTTTCTCCGACTTCGCGATTTTCTCCGACTTATAGATTGCTGGATTGTCGGGCGTGGGTTGGAGGGATCTCCCCGGTCTCGGCGCGTGCGATTGCTCACAAGCGAGAGGAGTGCGGGGTGAAATTTAACCCCGCACTCTCTGCGGAAACCAGTCGCTTACTGAATCAACGTCCCGTTCTCTGGCTCGATCTTTGCTTCTTCTGGCGGAATTACCACTGCCGCAGCAACCTTGTCTTCATCTTCCAGGTTGAGCAGCTTGACCCCCTGAGTGGAGCGGCCTGCGGCGCGAATCGTCTTGGTGTCGATGCGGATGATCTTGCCGTACTGCGAGATGGCCATCAGTTCGCTCGACTCATCGACCAGCGCGATCGACGTGACTTTGCCGTTGCGTGCGGTGGTCTTCACGTTGATGACGCCCTTGCCGCCTCGGGTCTGCAGGCGGTATTCGTCGACATCGGTGCGCTTGCCGAATCCGCGTTCGGTGACGGAGAGGATGAGGCAGGCGGAGTTGTCGCCGTTCTCTTCTTTCTTGCGGTCTTTACCGGTGACAGCGGCGCCGACCAGGTAGTCGTTCTTGCCGAGGTCGATGCCGCGCACTCCATAAGCGGGCCGGCCCATGGAGCGGACATCGTTTTCGTCGAAGCGGATCGCCATGCCGTTGTACGTTGCGAGGAAGACGACCTTTTGTCCGTCGGTGAGATGGGCCGCGACGAGTTCGTCTTCGCCGTCGATGCCGATAGCGATAATGCCGCGCTGCATCACGTTGGAGAAGTCGCGCAACGGAGTGCGCTTGACCGTACCCTGGCGCGTCGCAAAGAAGATGAACTTCGAGTCATCTTCGAGATTCTTTACCGGGAGAATGGTGCGCACGGTTTCGCCGGGCTGCAGGTTGAGCAGGCTCGCCATCGACTTGCCCTTGCCAGCAGCGCCGATGTCAGGGATGTTGTAGACCTTGAGCCAGTAGACGCGGCCGGTGTTGGTGAAGCAGAGTAGATACGCGTGGGTGGAGTCGACAATCAACTGTGCAACGAAATCTTCTTCGCGCGTCTTCATGCCGAGCCTGCCGGTGCCGCCGCGCCGCTGCTGACGATAGATTGAGATCGGCGTCCGCTTGAGATAGCCGGAGTGCGAGACGGTGACGGCGACTGTTTCGTCGGCGATCAGATCTTCGAGGGTCAACTCTGCCGTCTCGTCGAGAATCTGGGTGCGGCGCTCGTCTCCGAAATCTTTGCGGATCGCTTCGAGTTCTTTCACGATGACGGAGCGGAGTTTCTTTTCTGAGCCGAGAATCGATTCGAACTCAGAGATGCGGTCACGCACTTCGCTCAACTCACTGAGCAGTTCGTCGATGGAAAGCTGGGTTAGGCGATAGAGCTGCAATTCGAGAATAGAGTCGATCTGCTTGTAGCTGAGGATGAGCGTTTCTTCGCGGGCTTCGGCAGATTGCGCAGAATATTTCGCTGCGTCGAGCTTGATGCCGCGGAGTTCTGTGCCGCTGAGCGAGATCGCTTTGCCCGAGAAATGGCGGAACAGGTTTTCGCGTGCATCGGCGCGATTGCTGGAACCGCGAATGATCTTGATGACGCTGTCGAGATGATCGAGCGCGATCTGGAGGCCGAGCAGGATGTGTTCGCGGTCGCGCGCCTTCATCAACAAGAAGGCGGTGCGGCGGCGCACCACATCGACGCGATGATCGATGAAGTGGCGGATGGCATCGGGCAAGGCAAGCTCACGCGGCTGACCGTTGACCACGGCGAGAAAGATCATCGAAAAGCTTTCCTGCATCTGGGTGTGTTTGTAGAGCTGGTTAAGGACGATCTGCGCCTCGGAGCCGCGCTTGAGTTCGATGACGATGCGCATACCGACGCGATCGCTCTCATCGCGCACGTCGCTGATCTCGTCGATGACTTTTTCGTTGACCAGTTCCGCGATGCGCTTGATCAGGTTCGACTTGTTCACCTGATAGGGAATTTCGGTGACGATGATGGCTTGCTTCTGCGGCATCTGTTCGATGGCCGCCTTGGCGCGCATCAGGAAGCGGCCGCGGCCGGTGCGGTAGGCGTTCTCGATTCCGCTCTTGCCGTAGATAAATCCGCCGGTAGGAAAGTCTGGGCCTTTGACATGCTTCAATACTTCGGTCAGCCCGGCGTGCGGATTGTTGACCATCTCGATGGTCGCGTCGAGAACTTCAGTCAAGTTATGCGGCGGAATGTTGGTGGCCATGCCGACCGCAATACCGTTTGACCCGTTGACGATGAGGTTTGGAATACGCGCGGGCAGCACGACCGGCTCGGTGGTCGACTCATCGTAGTTGGGTGTGAAGTCCACCGTGTCGCTGTCGATGTCGGCCAGCATTTCGCTGGCGATGCGCATCATGCGGCTTTCGGTGTAACGCATCGCCGCTGGCGGATCGCCGTCGACGGAGCCGAAGTTTCCCTGGCCGTCGATCATCTTGTAACGCAGGCTGAAGGGCTGCGCGAGACGCACCATGGTGTCATAGATCGCGGAGTCGCCGTGCGGATGATAGACGCCCATCGTCTGACCGACTACTTTGGCGCACTTGGTGTACTTCTTGTTGTACTGGAGCCCCATCTCGTGCATGGTGTAGAGGATGCGGCGATGTACGGGTTTCAATCCGTCGCGAACGTCGGGCAGCGCGCGCCCGATGATGACCGACATCGAGTAGTCGAGATACGAGCGACGCATCTCCTCTTCGATATTGATGGGAATAATGTTGGCTGCGCCGGGACCCATCGGACCGCCGGGGGGATTGCCATCGTTGCCACCTGAGTCATTGCCGCCCGAACCATTGCCGCCTGCACCCAACGGAAGCTGGGGATTCTGCTCGTCTGCCATACGTCCTTTTTGCGCAAGCCTGGGCAGCCCGCGCTCTATCTGGTGAATGTTTAAGAGGTCTCCATTATTTTAGCGCAGAATCGACCGTTTGTGGGGCACACGAGGTGCTTGCAACTTGTGGGAATAGCTGGAGTTACCAGATTAATTTAGCTTTCGGCTGAAGGCACCGAATGGAAGTGCTTTAGGCGGCTTCCGACGGCGAAAAAAAACGCCGAAAACGGGGGCGAGAGATGAACATACGACGGCTTTTGCTCTGGCTGAGTCAGAATCGAGAGAGCGATGCAATTTCGCTTTGAACGATGCAAACTTTCTGCTACTTTTGCACTCTCACTGAGTGTCAGAGGGTTCCGCCATGTGGTCTTTGAATCTAGAATCGTTGCACCATTTGCTTAACTATCTCGGACATCACCTTCTATTCGACGCCGCGGTGGGCGGCGCTTGCCTCGTGGCCGGTTGTGCCATCGCTTGTATGGCCTTTCCCGACGAAAAGAGCGACTGCTTCTTTCATCGCCAAGTGTTCTAAGAGCCAAGCTCCTATAATCCGTGTGGATGATTGACACACACGTTCCCGCGCGTCTGCCGGTAGAAGACCCACTCCTTAAAGAACTTGCGCGGCGTGATGAGCTGGCCGAAGAGGCCGGCGGCAAAGAGCGCCGTGATCGCCAGCATGCCGAGGGCAAGCTGTCAGCCCGCGAGCGCGTCCTGCTGCTGCTCGACGAGAATACGTTTGAAGAGACAGATCGATTCGTCACGCACCGCGCGACGGATTTTGGCATGGACGCGCAGCGTGTTCCCGGCGACGGATTTGTTACTGGCTACGGGCGCATTCATGGGCGGGTCGTCTTTATATTTGCGCAGGACTTCACCGTCTTCGGCGGATCCTTGTCGGAGAGCAATGCGGCGAAGATCGTCAAGTTGATGGATCTGGCGATGAAGGTCGGCGCTCCTATCATCGGCTTGAATGATTCCGGCGGCGCGCGCATTCAAGAGGGCGTGGTGTCGCTCGCCGGCTATGCCGACATTTTTCTGCGCAACACGCTTGCCTCGGGCGCGGTGCCGCAAATCTCCGTCATCATGGGCCCTTGCGCGGGCGGCGCTGTGTATTCGCCGGCGATCACCGATTTCACCATCATGGTCGAGAAGACTTCGTACATGTTCGTCACGGGGCCGGATGTGATCAAAACGGTGACGCACGAAAACGTAACCAAGGAAGAATTGGGCGGCGCGACCACGCACAATGAAGTGTCAGGCGTGGCCCATTTCACTGCCCACGACGACGCGGAAGCGCTGGCGATGGTACGTGAACTGCTGACGTACATTCCGTCGAACAACCTCGATGACCCGCCGCGCAAAACGCCGACCGATCCGTCGTCGCGGCAGGATGCGGAACTCGACTCGGTTGTACCCGCGGAATCGAATCAGCCCTACGACATCAAAGATGTCATCACGCGCGTGGTAGACGATGGCGAGATTTTTGAAGTGCAGGAACATTACGCGCGCAACATCGTGATCTGTTTCGCGCGCATGGCGGGCCGCCCAGTCGGCATCATCGCGAACCAGCCGTCTTTTCTTGCCGGCGTGCTCGACATCAACGCAAGTGTGAAGGGCGCGCGCTTCGTGCGCTTCTGCGATGCGTTCAATATTCCGTTGATCACGTTTGAAGATGTGCCGGGCTTTCTGCCGGGCACGCAGCAGGAGTATGGCGGCATCATTCGTCACGGGGCGAAGCTGCTGTATGCGTACGCCGAGGCGACGGTGCCAAAGCTGACGGTTATCACGCGCAAGGCGTACGGCGGCGCGTATTGCGTCATGAGCTCGAAGCATCTGCGCACCGACGTGAACCTCGCCTGGCCGACGGCGGAGATTGCCGTGATGGGCCCTGAAGGCGCGGTGAACATTGTGTATAAGCGTGAGATTGAACGCGCGGTCAAGGAAGCAGAAGCGGCTCGCGGCAATGGGCCGCTGAGCGAGGAAGAAAAGATCGAGTTGCTCGCCGAAGAACGCAAGCACCGAGTCGAAGAGTTCAAAGAGCGGTTTGCGAACCCCTATGTCGCGGCGGAACGCGGGTACATCGACGCAGTGATCCGCCCGCGAGAGACGCGACCGCGCTTGATCGCTGCGCTGGAAATGCTGGACGGCAAGCGAGATAAGAATCCGCCGAAGAAGCACGGGAATATTCCGCTCTAATCATTTGGCTGCCTCTGGGGCCACAGCACGCAGAGTTGGCTTTCCCTTATCGCCGATTTCCACGTAGCACATCGGGTTGTGGTGGTCGTGGGTGAAGAGGAGCAGCCATTTCTCTGGAATCGCGCGGGTGTAGAGGCGTTTGCGCTCCTCGATGCAGCGCATCGGGTCGAGGTCGTAGCCCATGACCCAGGTGATGTCGAGGTGGGCAGAGGTCGGTATCAGGTCGGAAATGTAGGACGCGCGCTTACCGGCGGAGTCGATGTGCACCGCCATCATTTGCGCGGTGTGGCCGGGAAACGGTTCGACGGAGATGCCCGGCACGATCTCTTGTTCGCCGTGCTGGAGTTCGAGCAGCGTCATCTGGCCGCTCGCGATGAGCGGGTCATAGTTGTAGCTGAGGTAGCTGATGGCGTCGCGCTCGTACTGGTGATGGCCGTGCTCGACTTCGCCGCGATGCGCGTAGTAGCGGGCGTTGGCGAAGGTCGGGACGACTTTGCCGGATGCATCCAGTTGCGTGTTCCAGCCGCAGTGGTCGAAGTGCAGATGCGTGTTGATGACGATATCGACTTCTTCGGGCTTCACCTCGGCCGCGGCCAGCGATTCGAGCAGCCGCGCTTTTGCGCCGAAGATAGTGGCGAGCTTTGGCGGCAGCTTGTTGCCGATTCCTGTCTCGATCAGGACGGTGTGTTTGCCGGTGCGGACGATGACAGTGTTGAGGCCGAGTAGGATGCGATTGTCTTCGTCGGCCGGAGCGCGTTTCGACCACAACGGTTTCGGCACGACGCCGAACATGGCGCCGCCGTCGAGCAGATACCAGCCGTCGGTGCAGACGGTCAGTTCGAAGTCGCCTAGCGTGGTGCGAGCGCGGACAAGATCAGTCGTGTCGGCGCGTTCTGCGGGATGTGGCATGGAATCACGCTGCCTCGTGGTACTCAAAATCCTGAAGTTTTTGAAATCGCGGTAATAGCAGTCGGCAGTCCAGCATCATCGTTTACGGCCGGATGAAATATCCGCCGACTAGGCCGCCGAGGTCGAGATACATTTCGATCTTGTGCTGCTCTTCGGGAAACTTGACGGCGAACTTATAGTTCGTGCCCCCGGCAAATTTAGATTTCTCGGTGAGGGTGAGGCTGGCCGGATCGCCGAACACTTTCAAGTGCGGCGCGAGGCTCGCGATGGATTCAGAGGAAAGCGCTTTGCTCATCTCGGGAGTCAGCAGGCTGCGATCGACGGTGCCGCGGGCGAGTTGCAGAAAGACTTTCTTAGCCAGCTCGGCCGCGGCGAGGTCGGCTACGCTTGGGGCCGCCAGCGTTACCGGCTGTGCGGTGACGGCAGCGGTGGTTTGCGCATGCGAGGTCGCACCCGGGATCGCGATAACTGCAGCGAAGAGAGCAGCGGCAAGAAAATCAAAAGGCTTAATTTTCTTTGTCATCGAGTTATTTCTCCGTTGGCTTCAGATAGGTTTCAAAGTGCGCGAGGATGCGCTCGAAGAGATGCGTGCGCGCTTCGACGCCGGCGATGGAGTGGGTCTTGCGCGGATAGAGTTGCAGATCGTAAGGCTTGTTTGCGGCGATGAGGGTCTGCACGAACTGGATTGAGTTTGCTACGTGGACATTGTCGTCGCCCGTGCCGTGCACAAGCAGCAGACGGCCATGCAGGTCGGCGGTGTTGTTGACGACAGAGTCCTGCTTATAGCCGTCGGGGTTCTCGGACGGTGTGCCCATGTAGCGTTCGGTGTAGATGGAGTCGTAGTTGCGCCAGTCGGTGACGGGAGCGACGGCGACGCCGGCTTTGAAGCGGTCGGAGTGCGTCATGGCAAAGAGAGTGAAGGTGCCGCCCCAGCTCCAGCCCCACCAGCCGAGACGCTTGCTGTCGAGTTGTGGATTTTGCGCGAGGACCTGGTCGAGGACAGCAAGCTGGTCCTCAAGCTGGACTGGCCCGAAGTTGCGATAGGCGGCGTACTCGAACTTTGCGCCGCGGCCGCCCATGCCACGATTATCGACATGCAGCACCGCGAATCCGCGCTCCACCAGCATTTGATCGAAGAACGCGCTCGCGCCGCCCCAGGCGTCACGCACGGTTTGCGCGTGGGGTCCGCCATAAGGATTGACGATGAGCGGCACGCTGGCCTTTGCCTTTGTGTCAGGCATCAGCAGTTGCCCGTAAAGTCGCGTTCCGTCACTCGCTTTGCCTTCGACGACAATGGGCGCAACCATGAAACGGCCCTGCGGGGCGGTGCCATGAGTGAGCGGTTTGCACTTGCCGCCTCCGTCGCAGATCTGTGTGGAAGGCGGTTGCACATAGGAGGAAGAAGACTCGACGTAGTGTTCGCCGTCGTCTGAGAATTGCGCACGCTGCACGCCGGGGGCGCTCGATATCTGACGCTTCTCGCGGCCGTCGAGACCGACGCTCCACAGATGCTCCTCAAGCGGACTGCCCTCGTTCGAGGTGTAAAAGATGCGCCGCTGCGTAGCGTTGACCGCGCTGACGCCGCTGACTTCAAAATCACCAGTGGTGATCTGCGCGAGAAGCTTCGCCTCGGCACTGGTGCGGGTCTCGTAACTGTAGACGTAGAGATGGGTGTGTCCATCGCGCCAACTGGACCAGAGGAATTGAGATTGCTCCGGGAGGAATTTGACGTCGTATCTTTCGTCGAAAAATTTTTCGTCGCTCTCAGAAAGGATTTTGTGCGCGTTGCCATTGGTGGCGTCGGCCAGCCAGAGTTCCTTGTGTTTGTGATCGCGTTTCAGAATCTGCACCCAGACGGTGCGGGCATCGGCCCAGCCGAAGCGAGGAATGTAATCGTTCTTTGGCGACATGGGAACATTGAGCCAGACAGTCCGCGCATTGGTTCCGGTGACACCGACGCGCACGGTGGGGTTGACGTCTCCGGCCTGCGGGTAGCGTTGGGAGTCGACAGTGGCATGGGTGGGAATCCAATCGACGAGTGGGTAGACGGGCACTTCTTCTTCGCTGGTCTGCAGGTACGCAATGCGTTTTGAGTCGGGCGCCCAGAAGTAATTGCTGCGCACGTCGAGTTCTTCGAGATACACCCAATCGACTTCGCCGTTGAGCGTTTTATCGTTGCCGGTGTTGGTCAGGGCGACTTCGCTACCGCCGCGGAGAGCGGCAAGGTAGAGATTGTGGCCGCGGATGTAGCAGAGCATGTGCGCGTCGGGCGAGAATTTAGGATCGTCGCCACTGCCTGCTCCGCTGGAGGCGACGTGGACGCCGGTGCCGGTTTTTTCGTCGACGACAGTGAGCTGGCCGTCGGAATCAAAGAGCAGGTGCTTTGAGTCTGGTCCCCAGATATAGTTTGGGGTGCCGTACCTTGCGCGATGATCTTTGTCTTTCTCGTTGGCGGGAGGGGTGACCAGCGCGCCGAGCTTCGTGTGGGGTATGAGGACGGTGGTTGCGCCGGTGGCCGCGTCATACGCCATGAGGTCGCCGTCCGCGCCGCCTGGAGTCTTATCGTTGGCGAGGAAGGTGAGGCGCTTGCCGTCGGGCGTCCACTGTGCCGAATTGAGACCTCCGCCAACGCTGGCGGCCGTTTTATATACGTCCGCGACGGTCCAGGGCGTGATGGTTTGAGCGGTCTGGGAAAGTGCGGCGGCAGTGGTCAGGGCAAAACAGGCGGCGAGTGCAAGCGGCTGTGGATTCACGAGAGTGAGTTTACAAGAGGGGGCAGTAGCTAAGCGCGAGCACAGCGCATGCATCTTGCGAAACTTTGCGGCGCGGTCATCGCGGCGGATGCGCAGCCAGATCGGCGAGGATGAGAAGCGCGCCAATGGTTTGTACGAAGAAGCTGAACACCAAAATGTAAACGCCCATTAAAGTGCGGTATTTGTTTTCCGGATTGACGCGGGCGAATTCACTGGCGTCCTTGATGGCTTGCGCAGCAGCGGCGCGCTCTCCGCGGAGAAGGCTGCCAATCACGTCGGCGAGATGGACCACCACTTTCCACGTCGAAAACGGATGATATGCGCGACACATCAGCAGCGTGCCCCACGTGCCCAGCATGACCCCGAGGAGCGAGAGAACCGGTCCGGCCCAGTGAAGAAACATGGCTGCGGACCTCTAGTAGACGCCGATGTAGCCGACGTCGATTTTTGTGCCGTCGACGCGGTAGTGGATGCGGAAACGGCCGACGTCGATGCGACAGGTAGGCGGCTCAAAGAAAGCGATCTTGTAACCCGACGGTGTGCCTGGCGGTTGCGACGAAGGATTGGCGAAGGTGGTGAGCCGGTTCAGGATCGCCTGCTTTTCCTCTTCACTCGGGTGGGCTAACCGCATATTGCGAAGGGCCTCGGGTGCGATGACGATTTCTCGCGAACCACTTAGGACTGCGCATCCTGTCATCGTGCGGAGGAGGCAGCAGCGACGCGAGACGGCTTCGGCGGCGGGAATGCCTCTTCAAGCGATACGCCCTGCCCGGCGGCTAGCTGGGCAAAGCCTTTCTTGGTGGCAGCAAGTGCTGCCGGATGATTGATGAGTTCTGCTGCCGCCTTGAGCGAGCGGTACTCGGCTAGACTGACCAACACGGTTTCAGACCTGCCTCGATTGGTCAGGATGATGTGGTCCATGTGATCGTAGACGTGCTTGGCCAAACGCATAAGCTGTTGCCGCGCGGCGCTGACTGAGAGTGTTTCCATCTTGAGAGACTCCGATTTGCTCGGACGTATATCTGCGAGGGCAAGGATGTACGTAAAAGCGTACGTCGAGTATAGCAGGTGTTCGCGAGGGGGAGCGCTCTTCCTAGATTTTGCCGGTCATTTTGGCCATCCACCAGCGGGTACCAACCAGGAGAAAGCGGGCGTCTTTGAAGAATTCCGGCGGCTTGCCTTCAATGGCGTGACCAATGAATTGCAGCGCCCAGCCGATGACGAAAAGCGCGACCGGCGCGGGCCACAGGCGGTGCCAGAAGATGGTTGCGAGGAAGAGCGGGAGCGACAGGATGATGAGGGGAATTCCGAAAGTGTGGGTGAGCCGGTTCAGCGGGTGCTGATGGCTCTGTGCATATTCAGTGATCCAACTGTCCCAGCTGCGTCCGGCTAGCATAGGGCGGATTGTAGCGCCGCGGTTGAGAGACGCGCTATTTATTGTTGCGCGGCTGATTTTTTTGAGGCGATGCAAGGCGCTCGTGCCTGACCTAGCGGGCGCTAAAAATGCGCAGGCCCATCGCCTCCACACGCGGCTGGCCCAATGTCAGGAGGGGCGTACGTCCGACCTGTATCGCCCGATCTGCGATATTTTCGACCGTGGCATAGAAGCGCACATGGTTTCCCAAATCGTGTTCGGCATATACGTCAAAGCGAAAAAAACTGTGCAATAGAAATTGGTTCTGGTCATCGTCAAACTGGCGCCCGCTCCCTCGCGCCGATATCGTAACTGCTCCCCACTCGCGCTTGTGCAGAGTCATCTGCGCGGTGCCCGTGTTTCGCGGAACCTGCGGCAGCCACTTGCCCACCAGCCCCGGCTGCGACTTGAATTGGGTGACCGTCGCGTTGGCGTGCTGATAGCCGCCACTCAGGGTCAACCAGCCTGCGGGCCGCGTATCGAAATCCAGCGAAATTCCGTGGCTCTGCAATTGGCCGAGGTTCTCGCGCTGCTTCGTAATCTGCGTCGGCGCGGAGCGAATGGTCAGCGCAGTGATCGGGCGATTCACTTAGGTGAAAAAGTAACTCGCCCTCAACGCGGTGTTGTGAGCAGGCAGTTCAAACAGCACTCCGCCCTCGGCGCCGGTGGCTCGCTCACTGTTCAAGTCCGCGTTTGGCAGCGTCGTCTCTTGCCCCACCTGTCCAGTCCTGTAAAGCTCATTCAACGTCGCCGAACGGAATGCCCGAAAACCAGATGCCGATAGCGCAATGTTTCCGCCAATACGGCGCACAATGCCAAGCCGCGGGTCTCCGACAGTCTCATTGCGATCAGGAAAGCTCTTGATGGTCGACGCACCCTTGCTGTCGAGGATCTTTTGAACCGTATCGAGGTTCGAAAACCGGTCCCCCCGCACAGAAAACGCCACCGACCATGGCCCGCGATCAAACAGCGCCTCGACATACACTCCGGTTTCTCTTTGCCGGGCTGACGTGTCGGAGACACCATTCGCCCGGCCCTGCGCGATCGGCACTTCGCGGTCGGTCGCGCGCACATCCCGCGTGTCGGCCCCTGCGAGCAGCGTCCAGTGCGCCGAGAAAGACTTGTTCCATTGCACTGCCGCGCCCACTTCTTGGGCAGGCGTGCGCTGCAACCGCGTCAATCGCTCCGTCGCTCGACCGGGTGCAATCGCCGAGAAGCTCTGCCGATAGCCTTCATCGGTGCCATAGAGTCGCAGCGCGAAGGTGCCTGCGGCGGCTACCGTGAAATCTGAGCCCGCCACGTACCTCCACAAGCGCGTCGCATTCGTCTGGACGGGAGTGCCGTTGCTGCGGGCTTCGTTGTACCCATTGCCGCGCAAAAAGACCGCACTGCCCGGGCCCAGCGCTCTCGCAATTTCGACTCGGCCATTTTCATAGTGAACGTTCGATCGAACGTCCACCGGCCCACGCTGTGAAGGCGATGTCAATATGTAACCGTCGGTGCGCAGAATCCCTGCTGCCGCAAGTGCGCTGAACTTTCGTGCGCCGCCAGTCCATAATGCGTTGCCGAAAGAAGTGTTCTCGCCGCCATATCCACCATTGAAGTCGAGTCTCTGAATTTCCGGCTGTGGAGGCATGGTAACCAGATTGACGACCCCGCCAATTGCGCTCGAGCCATATAGATCGGAGCCGCCGCCGCGCGCCACCTCAACTCGCTCAACTGCAAGCGCCGGAATCTCATTCCAGTGGATCCATCCGCCAAATGGGTCGTTAAGCGGAACAGTATCGTTCACCAGCAGCGTGCGGCTTGCGGCAGTTGACCCCAGTCCGCGCAGCGAAATGCCCTGCGTCGTCGGGTTGGCCTCTAGAGAACTGGTGCGGCGAAACAACTCAAAGCCCGGAACCTGCCGCAGCTTGTCATCGAGAGTGGCAGCGGCAGTCATTTGCAACTGTGACTGTGGCACACTTACAGTGCTGCTGGCGCTTGCCTCTGCCGCGAGCGGGACCTTGCTTGCCGTGACCGTGATCTGGGCCAGGTCCGCGACTGGCTGCAAAGAAATGCGCAGCAAATAGTCCGGCGCTCCGGCCGCATCGCGAACCGTAGCGCGGGTTTCAGCGAAGCCCGCCGCTTGTGCCTGATACCTTAGGTCGCCTGCAACTGTCAGTCGCACATCAAAGTGCCCGTTGCCGTCGCACGTCACCTGTCCGCTTTCGGTCCCTGCCTGCAACAGGACACGCGCACCCGGCACGCCGCGCTGATCGGAATCGACGACCACGCCGTGCACGGCCGTCTGCGCGCCGGCGTAGCAACACCCGGTGCCAAGACATAAGGTGCCAAAACAAAAGAGGATGCACCGCAGGAATTTTGACGGCATACGCGGCATCGGAGTTTGACGCGCGAACGAACCGCATCCTGCCGCCATCAGCGCGCGCGCTAGTAGTACAAGTATCTGCGCCAGCGCTCGTCTGCCTGGCCGATCATGCGCATGATGTGACGGCTGGTATGCAGCGAGAAGGAACGCGGCTCGCGCAGCAGTTTCATCTCGATCAACTCGCCCAACAGACTGTTGCCTTTGCGGCGGTTGCACCCATGGCAGCAGGCGACAAGATTTTCCCATGTCGACAATCCACCCCGCGAACGCGGAATCACGTGGTCCAGCGTCAATTCGCTCGACGTAAGCACTACGGCGCAGTATTGGCACGAATTCCGATCGCGGAGCAGGATATTTTTCCGTGAAAGCGCCCGCGTCTGATGCGGAATTCGGCGATATTCAAGCAACCGAATGACCGACGGCATCGGCACGCGAATCCGCGCCGCATGCAGCATCAATCCCTGTTCCTCCTCTGTCTTCGCAACGCCCTTCAGCACCAGCACCAGCGCGCGGCGTGCTCCGCATATATTGATCGGCTCATACGATGCATTTAGGACGAGTACGGGCCGCTGCATCGTGGACGCGCCGGTGCGCAGATGGCCATCATGCTCGGCGGAGGGATGCGGCACCATTCCGTGACACTTCGCGAGCGACTTCTGCTTCCGTGCGTGGACTGCGGCTTTTCCGAACGACATTGATTCCTCCCCAGAGTCAGATGGTCGTTAGTGCGCTCCCGCCGGCTTGGAAAACAGCCGGCGCTGTTGCGAAATGCAACGCATCCCAATGCGCCACGCCGTCGCGCTGCGCGCGTGCAAGCGTTGCCACGTAGACCTCAGCCGCGCCGACAGCGCGCAGCGTCCGCGCACACTCCCGCGCGGTCGCGCCCGTCGTATAAATATCGTCGACCAGCAGAACAGTTTTTTCGCGAATCGCATCTGCCTTCGCAACGATGAAAGCGCCTTTGAGATTTCTGCGGCGCTGGTGCGCAGTCAGGCCATACTGGCTTTCCGTGGATCGACCGCGACGGAGCGCGCCACGTTCCAACTTGAACCGGCCCCTTACAACGCGGGGCATCGCTGCCAGTGCCGCTACCGCGATCCGCTCCGATTGATTGAATCCGCGCTGACGTTCTTTTTCCGAGTGCAGCGGGACGGCGACAACGACCGTTTCCGCCGGCAGCTGCGGCGCGATCTGCCAGATGGCCTCGGCTAGCAGCTTGCCCAGCGGCCCCGATGCGGGCGCCACGCCTTCGTATTTCAACAAGTGGATCAAGGCGCGCAACGTGCCCTGATACGCCCCGTGCGAAACAGCGGCGGCAAACGGAGGCGGCACAGATTCGCACTCGCGACAGTTGAGCGGTTGTGAGAGGTGTTGGCCGGGAAAGCTTTCAAGACCGAACTCCCCGCAGGTGCGGCAGCGATTGCTCTGATCGGCAGCTTGAGGGGCAATGCAGAAATCGCAGACGGGGATGCGGCCGAGCCGCAAAACAGGGTCGCCGCAGACGCGGCAAGAGGCAGGAAACAATGCGCAGGCTACCGAGTCGAGGGGACTTCGCAAAACGCGTACCACTGCGCGCCAAGCCGCCGTATCCGAAATTGGAACGTCGTGGCTCAGATCTTCATGAAACCTGCTGAAGACGCACCTCGCCCCCGGTCATCGCAGACGCTAGACCAGTTGCGGCGAGTATAAGCCAGCGCGCTGCACTATGCCAGATGCAACTTTGCATTTCCGCAGGCTCAGTACCGCGCGTATTGTGCTGACTGATACACTTTGCGCTTTCCGGAGAAACGATTGCCTCAGCAGATTGAATCCGCGCCTATCGCCGCACCGACCTTTCAGCCATTCGTCCCCGCCAATGAAAGCCGTCCGGAATTCACCGTCCGGGCAATCCTCCTCGGCTGCATCTTCGGCGTTCTTTTCGGCGCGGTCACCGTCTATGTCGGCCTGCGCGCCGGTCTAACGGTTGCGGCCTCCATTCCAATTTCCGTTCTGTCGATCAGCGTCCTGCGCGCGCTTGGCAAGGCTTCGATTCTTGAAAACAATATCGTCCAGACCACCGGCAACGCCGGCCAGTCCATCGCGGCCGGCGTCATCTTCACCCTGCCCGCGTTGATCTTTCTGGGCTTTGATCTGGAATACGCGCGCATCTTCATGCTCGCCCTGCTCGGCGGCTGGCTCGGCGTTCTCTTCATGATTCCCTTGCGCCGCCAACTCATCGTCGAGGAACACGGAAACCTGACCTACCCCGAGGGCACCGCCTGCGCCGACGTGCTGCTCGCGGGTGAGCGTGGCGGCTCCTTTGCCAGCCGCGTTTTCTGGGGCCTTGGCCTCGGCGGCGTCTACACCCTCTTTCAAAACGACAACCTGATCGGCGCGTGGCCCAGCACACCCAACTATTCCCCCGATATCGGTCAGCAGCATATTCTGCGCGGCGGTGCGATTCGCTGCGATGCAACGCCGGAATATCTCGGGGTCGGCTATATCATCGGCCCGCGCGTCGCGGGAACCATCTTCGCCGGCGGTGTCTTCAGTTGGCTGGTTCTGATGCCCGCCATTTACTTCTTCGGCTCCCACTTTGCGAGCGCCGTCTATCCGGGAACCAAACCAATCTCAGGCATGTCTCCCTCTGAACTGTGGGGAACGTACATCCGCCCCATGGGCGCTGGCGCGGTCGCCGCCGCCGGGTTGATCACGCTCTTACGGACTCTGCCCACCATCGCCAGCGCGTTACGCGAGGGCGCAAGAAGTATCGGACGCGGCAAAGCCGGCATGGTAAGGGCCCAGCGCACCGATGATGACCTGCCGATGTCGGTCGTTCTGGGCGGCTCTGTGCTGCTGGTCGTCATCATGTTCCTATTTCTGCAATTCAAGCCCGTCCCGGGCGCGCAGGTTGGTGCGCTAGCCAATATCGCGGCGTCCCTCCTGATCGTCGTCTTCGGCTTCCTCTTCGTCACCGTCTCATCGCGCATTGTCGGCCTCATCGGCAGTTCTGCGAATCCCATCTCGGGCATGACCATCGCCACGCTGATGGCCGTCTCCGCAATCTTCCTGGTCAAGGGCTGGACCGCTCCGGCGTTCGGCGCACTCGCCATCACCATCGGCGGAACCGTCTGCATCGCATCGGCCAACGCCGGCGACACATCGCAGGATCTGAAGACCGGCTTCCTGATCGGAGCCACACCGCGCAAGCAGCAGATCGCCCTGATGATCGGCGTCGTCGTCTCCACCTTCGCCATCGGAGTAACCCTGAACGCGATGAACAAGGGCCTCGAAGAATTTCGTCCCATGAACCTGGCATTCGACACCAGCAACCACGTCGAAGGCGTCGAAATTCAACAGAACTTTCCCCGCGACCACTTCAACCTCACCCTGCCCGACAAGAGTGTGCAGCCGCGCTCTGGCAACGGCTATGTGCTGCTCAACGCGCTCGGCTCGCCAACACTCCCCGACGGCAAATATCTCTACAACCCCGCAACCCACCAGATCGACGCGCAGTGGATTCAAGGTATCGGCAG
>JBBPYY010000069.1:0-13583 GCA_038199445.1 Terriglobales bacterium
AAAGAGGTTGAAAGCGCCCACTGCCCCAACGCAGACGAAGTAGAAGAGTGTTCGTTCAACGCCCAGATACGTGAGAGGCTTGTGCAGGCTTTTGAACACGCGATTGGTTCGGCTTTTCTGCTGTTTCTGGTCTGTCATTTGCCCCTCAACGATCGGTGAATTCGCCACGTGGTTTGCACTAGGAGGACGCGGCTATACACCCCAGAGCCAGCTCAGAACGTTCACGGCTAGAACAGCGATACCGGTTCCGGCGGCCACTCCGGCAAGCGCCTTCTTCGCGCCGGGCTCGCCATGCGCGAAGCTGTAGCCGCCAATCACAATCGCGATCAGCGAAGCCACCTTGGCGACCGTGCCGGTGAAGAGGTTTTGCAAATTGGTGAAGCCGGTATCGAACGGCGAACCCGACTGCGCGTGGGCTGTTAGCGGGAAAAGAACAATCACAAGAGCGGTTAGCATAATGGCGCAGCAATATCTGCAGCATGTCTGCGCCGTCTTCTGTGGAATGACGATACGAAGTTTGCGGAACATCGGCACCTCTTGCGACTGCAATGCAGCCGGAATATGCCGCGACACTAAACAGAGCCCACTGAGCCGTCCAATACTTCTTAAGTATCGGGTGATACCTGAAAGGAATCACCCTTCGCAAAACATGGGATTCATAGGGGGATTCGATGCATTCTCGGCTCAGCCGAGAAGAGACATCTGCGGAGATGATCCGTTCCCATTCGCCTTCCCGGGCCGCTTCTTGACATCCTTGGATTCTCCGCGGGTCCTATACAGGCGGCGTAGACTCCGCACCAGGAGCGGCAAGGTCTTCGACCGTGTCTCTTTATTGAAGACAATCGCCGTCTCAACACCCCAATCGACTCCGATGACTGGCCGAGTCGTCAATCCGCTTTCAAGAATGGTGCCTTCGCGGATCAACGCGAAACCGTATCCATTCTTGATGAGCGTCTGCGTCTCATGGGGATGAGACGTATGCGAATGTTCCTCGAACTCGACACCGATTTCCGCCAGCAATCGCAAGAGATGCGCGTGGGCTTCGGGGTGCCGATTCGGTTGACCGAATATAGTCAAATTCTTTTCAAGATCCGCCGGCGATAGCGCGGCTTTCAGCGCAAGCGAATGCTCTGCAGGCAGGCAGACCACTAGACGATCGCGCTTTATATTTTCTACGCGAAACCGCTCATCACCGACCGGCAGAGTAACGATGGCCGCGTCCATCTCGTCCGCGGCGATCTCGCCAAGCAATTGAGCCGTGTCTCCGTGAGACGGGTGGATCGCACACGACGGAGCGAGCTGCTTGTGCAGTTCGCACGCCGAACGGCACACATCACCGTCAACAAACGATGTGCACCCGAGCCTGAGAACCGAGACCTCGTTGCGATGGATAGAAATAAGCGCTGCGATCGCTTCATCACGCGCTTCGAGCAGATCCCGTGCAATCGGAATGAAGGCCACGCCAGTGGGCGTGAGACGAATGCGGCCTGACCTGGTCTTCTGAAACAGCTCTATCTGGAAGGCTTCCTGAAATTCTCGCGCCTGCTTGCTGAGTGACGGCTGCGATGTGTTGAGCCGCTCTGCCGCTGCTCGGAAGCCCTTTTGTTCTGCGACTGCAAGTAAATACCGGAAATGGCGAAATTCAACTGTCTCATTCATTCAATCAAGGGCCCCGTGGCAGAGATGTGCAACAAGCGAAACAAAGACAACATCGTAGGTCTACCGGAACGGCGTGAGCCGAGTCAATCGGTAGATTAGGTAAGTTTCGATAAAGTCCCGTTCTGGGGCCATAGAGCGTCGGGGTGATACCTCAAAAGTATCGGCCGATACTTAGAAAGTATTGGACACCCACTCCCTCAACGGCGATCATCGCACCGATTCGAGCAACACGATAGAGCAGAGGACGAGACCGGTAAACCACGTCCTGGGCGATTTTGTGCAATAGGGAGAAGCGTTGATGAACAAGCTATTGACCGAAGAACAGTTGTCGGAACGCATCAGCGTAAGCATGGGAACGCTCCGCCGTTGGCGCCTGGAAAGTCGCGGGCCCAAGTTTCACAAGCTTGGATCGCTGGTACGCTACAGCGAGTACGATCTAGAGATCTGGTTGCAAGGGCGGCCGAGTGGTGGAGAGAGCGAGACCGCGAGGTTGCCTCCAAAGCCCGCGCGTAAAGCTGATCTACTCCGGAATACTGGGTGAATCGAAATGGCTGTGTTTCGACGTGGCGACCTTTGGTGGTACGAGTTTTGGTTCGCAGGCAGAAGGATTCGCGAATCGACTAAATCTGCTTCGAAGACCTTAGCCAAAACAGCCGAACAAAAGCGTAGGCGCGAGCTCGAAAGTGGTTTCAATAACTTTGAGAACGTGCGCCATGCCCGTGTACGTACTCTCTCAGATTTGGCAGACGAATACTTCCAATCGTACGAACTCCGAAACCCGCGGTCGGCTGTATTCGCCGACTATGCGATCGCGCACATCACGCGGCTCCTGGGTATGCGCATGATGGTGGATTGCAACGAAGCGTTGATCGGTTCTTACCAGACTGATCGGCTGAAGGAAGGTGCAGCTCCGAAAACAGTGAACGAGGAAGTCGGTTTTTTGCTGAGAATTTTGGGTGATCAAGGAGACCTACTGCGGATTCGTTTAAAAAAACGCAAGCTGCTCGCCTTAAAAGTGCGTCGGAACGTAGGCAAGGCCTTCGCGGAAGACGAAAAGAAAAAGCTGCTTGCAGAAGCCAAGCGAGCTCGGTCGCCTCACATCTACCCAGCACTGACACTTGCCCTCAACGCGGGGATTCGGGATACCGAGTTGAAACACCTCACGTGGGCTCAGGTGGATCTGCAGAAGAAATACCTGACGGTCGGGAAGAGCAAGACGGACGCTGGTGAGGGCCGGACGATCCCGCTCAACTCGATGCTGTTCGAAGTGCTGAACGAATATGCCGAGTGGTACCGCCTGAAATTCGAGGAGATCCGACCGGAGTGGTATCTTTTCCCGTTCGGCAGGCCCGGGTCGAGTGATCCCACCCGCCCGGTGACCACACTCAAGACGGCTTGGAATAATGTTCGGAAGAAGGCCGGCGTAGAAGGTCGCTGGCACGATAACCGGCATACGCTGATCACTGATCTTGCAGAGAGTGGGGCGGGCGATCAAACCATCATGGACATTGCTGGCCACGTCTCGAAGCAGATGCTAAAGCATTACAGTCACATTCGAATGAAAGCAAAGCGCAACGCGCTGGAGGCGATTGTCAATACGCCCGCGGCTGGGGACGATTTCAAGACGCTGGATGGTCAAACCCCGGAGATACCGACAAAACGTCTCAGTCGAGTATCGAGCGAAAGCTCGAAACGCGGAGGGAAAAGCGAAGCAGCCTCTCCCAGCAGAACGTTAACTGCATGTTCAGATTCCAAGGCAAAGAGCGCATCATCACCCAGAATTACTCGGCCTGTTGTTGCAGGGTACCCACAAAAGTCCCCACAGTCTAGGGTTCCTGGAAGCCATCGCACTGCTGGGATGGGTTTTAAGTTGTTGAAAGGAATTGGCTCCTCAGGTAGGACTCGAACCTACAACCCTTCGGTTAACAGCCGAATGCTCTGCCATTGAGCTACTGAGGAGTGGAGTGGCGGGTTTGCATCTCTGAGATTAACAAAGCCGTACAGGAGCGTCAAAGGATTAACGACGCCTGATGACAGCGTTAAAGCTCCTCGGCTGAGGCACCCTTGCGCATCGATGGAGCGATCAGCAAAGCCTCGGCTGCTTCTCGGCCCGAGCGCAACGCTCCCTGGATGGAAGAGGTTCCCAGATAGTCGCCACAGGCGATCACTACATCACCGGCAAGTCGCTGAAATGTCGGCGCTGTCCACGACGCACTCTCCTGCCAAGGCAACGCATGGGGGAGAAAATTCGCCCTCATAAGACGCCACCGATTGGCGGGCGGCCCGAACCATTTCGCCAGATGAGCCCGGACTGAGTCGGCCAGAATTTTTCGCTCGTGGTCTCCGTAAGGCGCTTCGCCGACGACGTTCGCACAAATCAAATGCGCGCCGGCTGGCGCGTAGCTTGATGACACGTTTGTCATCACTGCGGCGTGATTCACGGGACCCGCGCCAGGGCCTTCACC
This sequence comes from Terriglobales bacterium, assembly GCA_038199445.1. Taxonomy (GTDB): domain Bacteria; phylum Acidobacteriota; class Terriglobia; order Terriglobales; family Acidobacteriaceae; genus JBBPYY01. The sequence goes on from JBBPYY010000069.1 coordinate 4,125, forward strand.
GTTGAGCAACAGAATGGGATCCCGCAAGGGCTCGCGATCCGCTACAAAATGAAATGTGGAGGTGCGGTTCCAGCGCACGGCCGGAACGCCGAGCACCTTGAGGCCCAGCGATTCTTCGGTCAGCTTGCGCGCGCTCGCGCCGTCTGCAGCAATGACCAGGCTGCGTGACTCCAGCTTGATGCCATTTGCCACAGTGATAGTTACGCTCTTTTCGCCGAGGGCGAAACAATCGACGCGGGTACGCGTCGACAGCGTGCTCGCCGGCAATGCGGCGGCCATCTGCAGCGGAATTTCGCCCATGCCTTGTGCCGGCACCGTTACCGGCGAACTCGAGAAGGTCTGAAACAGATATTCCAGCCACCGGCTCGAGGTGGTCAGATCCCGCTCGAGAAATACTCCCGCGAAAAACGGCCGGAAGAATCGATCGATGATCCGTCCCGAAAATCCATACGCCTGCAGATACGCGAGCGCGGTCTGCTCAGGCGCGGCAAACAATTCCGCCGTCCCGGCGCGAGCGACATGGAAACGCAGCTTCGCTACCAGCAGCTTGTCGCGCAGCGAAATAATCGGATCGAACAGCAGCGGAATCGAGCCCCACGGATCGCGAAAAGGATCAGAGAAATGATGAAAACGTCCGCCGCGAAACACCAGTGCCCCGGGGAGAAACTCGCGAAGATCAAGGGCACGATAATCCAACTGACGCTTTGCCTCGGGGTACCCCGTCAGCAGCACTTGAAAACCACGATCGTAACGAAAGCCGTCCTCGATTTCGGTCCGAACTCGCCCGCCCGCACGGTCTTCGCACTCCAGCAAGGTGACACTCAAATTGCGCTCTGTCAGCGCCCGCGCACAAGCAAGCCCTGCCAGTCCTGCCCCTATTACCACCACATCGCGCATTCGCGCAGTATAACCAAGAGGTTTTAGTATTCCGGCCTAGGGACGCTCTCGAGACTGGCAATCGCCTGCTCAGCGCGCTCTCGCAACGCGGCTTTCTCTGCGACAGATTTCTTCCCGAGAGTTGCATACGGCATCTTCAACCGCGAATTCGATCGCAACTTCTGCTCATGCTTATCCAGAAATGTCCAATACAACGCGGTGAATGGACACGAGTCGGGCCCGACGTTCTTCTTGGGGTCAAACCGGCAATCGCGGCAATAGTCGCTCATGCGATTGATGTATGCGGCTCCACTGATGTATGGCTTGGTCGCCGTCAGGCCGCCATCCGCGTATGTAGACATGCCGAGGACATTCGGCTCGACCACCCAGTCATAAGCATCGACGTATGCAAACCAGAACCAGTCGGTTAATTCGCGGGGCGAAAATCCGCACAATGTTGCAAGATTGCTGAGCACCATCAGACGTTGGATATGGTGCGACCATCCCTCGCGCACCACCTGCTTGACTGAGATGTCCAGACAGTTCAACCCACTCGTCACTCCCCAGTACGCTGCTGGCAAAGGCAGTGCCGCGCCGAGGTAGGATGGCGTGGCACCGGCATATGCAGATCCATCGGACGGGTGCTGCTCCTGTTCGACGTCCAGCGTGCGATATCCGTCGGTCGCGTCATGCAGGTGTCGCATAAATTCGCGCCATCCCAGCACCTGCCGTATGAATCCCTCGGCACTCGCCAGCGGAATGTCACCCTTGGCATATTCCTCCGCTACGTCATCTACAACGCGCCTCGGCAAGAGCCGGCTCAAATTAATCAATGCAGAAAGCTTGCTGTGAAAAAGCTCTGGCTCGCGCGACGACATCGCATCTTCGAAAGGACCAAAGTGCGGCAACAAATACTTCAATGCGAATCTCCACGCGTCATCGCTTTGCTTCGCCGTGACTGGCATTTCGAATCCATCTGTGTTGCCAAAGTTCGACGGAAAGTATCTATTCACCAGCTCAATGACTTCCATAGTGATCGAATCAGGCGCATATGTGGGGCGCACTGGTACGGGAACTTCTCCGCGATACGTCTTGCGATTTTCAGCGTCGTAGGAGTAGCTGCCCCCCACCGGCTTCCCCTTCACCATCAGAATCCCAGTCTTTACGCGCATCGCGCGATAGAACCTGTCCATCACGTAACTCCGCCCGTTCGGAAACGCGCGCTGAAAATCCTCCTTCGTCGATAGCCACGCCGCATCCTCAAGTTCATTCAGGCGAAGTCCTGCCGCGCGTGCGAGATCGAGATCGATGCGTAGTTCCCGCTCCGCCGGGCGAGTGACGGCCATCTCGCAGAAACTGTGCTGCCGCTGTGCCTCTAACAGACCATCGCCGAAGCTTCCGCGCGTAAATACGTAAACGACCTTGACCCCGCGAGCAGCCTGCTCCAGCGCAAAGTGCCGCTCGTTTGCCAGCAGCAGTACCAGCTTCTTCTTGTGATACGGCCGCCGCAAAGCCTTTTGCTGCGACTCTACTAAAACGATGCCGCAATCCCCCGCGCGATGCTCGGCCAGGGGTCCAACGGCATCGGTCAGCCTGTCGTATGGAATATAAAACCATCGCCGGCCAGTCACGTCGCTCGCTGTAGGCGCCGCTTTCTGTATTCGTGACAGAAATTCGCTCATCGCTTGATAGTGGCATGTCTGCGGCGTGTTTCGCGCTCCCGACTGTTTGTCATACGCACAAACATTTGTGGAGGTTTACGATTGTGACGAGGTCAAACTGACATGGCACAAACAGTAGCGCCGGCAACGCCCCATATTTCGCGCGTGCCTCGAAGCAAGGTCGACGAGAGGTCCGGAGAAATCTACGACCATATGATGCAGCAGCGCGGCAACGTTCCCAACATGTTCCGCACCTTCGCGCATCGGGCTGAGATCTTTCAGACGATTATTGCCCACTTCGATGCGGTGATGAACACCGGCACGCTCCTAAAGAAGCTGAAGGAACTGGTGATCGTCCGCACTTCGCAGATCAATCGCTGCGAATACTGCCTCGCATCGCACTCGCATCTCGCCATTAAACTCGGCTGGACCCAGCAGCAACTCGACGCGCTAGAAAATTACGGCAGCAGCACTCTCTTCACACCGATGGAAAAGACTGCCCTGCATCTCGCCGAGCGTATGACCTTGAACGAAGCGCCCGTTACACACGACGAGTTCAATTCCCTGAGGGAATTTTTTTCTGAAGGAGAAATCGTGGAGTTGATGGCCGCCTGCGGGCTGTTCAATTATTTCAACCGCTTCAACAACTTTCTCGAGATGGAGCCGACGAAGTAGCGAACTAAAACAGCAGCACGACCAGGTGATAGCTCGAGAATGACCCTGCGTCCACGCTGTCACACGCTCCGACCGTCGCGTCGCGATAGCGCCCGCTGGCGGCGGCGCTGGTCAACTGATTCGGCAACAGGCTGAGATCGTGCGTGGTGTATTCCATGGTGAACCGTGGCTGCTTCTCGCTGCGCGCCGCTCTTCCGCCGTCACAAATACGCCGGGCTTCTGCTTTGTCGCGCGCGATACTCAGACCCCGCGCGGCGACCATCCGCTCCACGCGCCGCTCCTGCTCATCGAGCGAAACTGTCTCAACTCCATGCGCGAAATCTTCAACGGCGTACATCCGCCCTTTCACTGTCACCACGCCCACTCCGAGATGAGACATGTTGGCGTCGAGGATGTTCGCGCGGTGCCCCGCGGAATGCATCCACTGTTCATGAAGACTGCTCGCCGATCCGCTGAACGCGACATTTTCCGCGACCGCGCTGAAGCGTGCTCCCTCTGCGCCAAATCGCTGGGGCAAGCCGGGCTCATCGGCATACTGATGCGAAATCGAGCCGTTTGCTGCCATGCGCTCGGCATGTCGCTCTGCCGCTAGAGCTAATGCGTTGTCCCACTTGAGGGGTAGTAGGCCATTCGCCACGCGCTCCTGGTTCGCAACAGATATCGCGCACTGTCTTCGCGCAGCCGCGGCGTGTCTGCAACCGCACCCATCGCGGCCAGCAGCAAACACAACGAAGTTAGAGCCAGCAGCAAGAGCAGGGGGCGCATTCTCGGCAAAAGAAATCTCTTTCGGGCAATTCCATCTTGTAGCAGAAACACCGTTACTCCGCATGAGTTCTGCACCACAAGAACTTTCTGCAGCACGAGCCACTCGCGATCGATGCGGTAATCTACTCGGGTCATGGGCACAGATGTGGGCGCGGGATCGAGCACAGTCAGGCGGAACAAGATTCTCAATCTCGCGCGCGCCCATCCTCAGGCTGCTTTCGGACTGCTCCTGCTGCTCATCTTCGCTATCGCGGCAATCGCAGCGCCGTGGTTTGCGCCCAGCGACCCGTCGGCGCTTGATCTCAACCACCGGCTTGCGTCGCCGTCTCATCACCACTGGTTCGGCACAGATGAACTCGGCCGCGACATCCTGTCGCGCACCCTCTTCGGCGCGCGCCTGTCGCTCACCGTCGCCGTATGCGTCGTTGCATTCTCGCTATCCATAGGATTGATCGCCGGGGGCATCGCGGGATACTACGGCCGCTGGATCGATACGACGCTCAACGTCTTCGTCATGAACGCGTTTCTCGCGCTACCCGGTTTGCTGCTCGCGATTGCCTTCGTCGCGTTTCTCGGCCCGGGGCTGTGGAACCTCATCCTCGCCCTCTCCATCGGCGGCTGGGTTGGCTACGCGCGGCTGGTTCGAGCGCAGGTGCTCGCGGTGAAGGAGCGCGAGTTCGTCGAAGCTGCACGTGCGCTCGGCGCCAGCGATCTGCGCATTTTCTTTCGCCATATCCTGCCCAATATCGTGCAGCCTATCATCGTGCAGGCCGCCATCGGCATGGCCGGAGCCGTGCTCGCCGAAGCGACGCTCAGCTTTCTCGGCCTCGGCGTTCCGCCACCCGCGACCAGCTGGGGAGCGATGCTGAATGACGCGCGCTCCCATCTCTTCGAATCGCCGCACATGGTCTTCTTCCCTGCCGCCGCGGTCGCGCTCTGTGTGCTGTCGTTCAACTTCATCGGCGACGCGTTGCGCGACTACCTCGACCCGCGCACCCGTCTCAGCGTTGGACTGTAGCCAGCGCCCTAGTCCCGCGCGGCGAACGGAAATCCCCAACCCGCCACCAGCGTGAGCCCAATAAACAATATCTGCAGCAGCGTGCGCGGGAGCACCCCTGGCATGCGCAAGCCGCCGACCACCTGACCTGCCCCATATACATTCGCCGGAAATATCGCAATCAGCAGAAATGAAAATCCAGTCGCAGCCGCCGGCGCGAAACGCGGCCACAGCAGCCCCATCGCGGCCGCAAGCTCCAGCACGCCGGTGACGATGACCATCAGACTTCCCGCAGGCAAAGCGGGCGGAACTATGCGTGCAAGTTCACCGGGCTTGGCAAAGTGCACCACCGCCATGCCACAGAGGGTAAGGGCCAGGACGACCCGCAGCGCCGTCTGCCACCCGCCAAACGGAGTCAGGCCGCGGCGTGCGAGCACAAAAAACACGACAAGTTCCGCGAGAAATGCAAACGTTGGCAACACATATTGCATCATTGCACTCACTCTACTATGCGCATCGGCGTCATTTCGGACACCCACGGACTATTGCGTCCTGAGGCCCTCACCGCACTCGCCGGCGCGGACCACATTTTTCACGCGGGCGATGTCGGCGACGTCGCCATCCTCGAAGCTCTGCGGGCGATCGCCCCCGTAACGGCGATCCGGGGAAACATCGATACCGAAGGCCTATGCGCCGCCCTGCGCACGACCGAATACGTCGAGTTGGCCGGCGCTGCCTTCTACCTTGTTCACAACCTCCATGACCTCGACCTCAAGCCGTCCGCGGCGGGAATTTTGTGCGTCGTCAGCGGTCACTCCCATCGCCCGAAGATAGAAACCCGCGCTGGAGTGCTTTTCCTGAATCCCGGCAGCGCCGGGCCACGGCGGTTTTCGTTGCCGATCACAATCGCCCTGATCGAGGCGACCGGCGGAGTGCTCAAGCCCCAAATCATTCCTTTGGAACCGGCGTGACCCGGCTTGCGTAATATCGATCAGCACCACTGCGGAGGCACGTATGCTCACCCTGCTTTGCGGCTTTCTCCTCTACTTTCTTCCAGCCATCATCGCGGCGCATCGCGACCACCCAAGCCGCACGGCGATCTTGATCGTCAACACGTTTCTCGGCTTCACCTTCATTGGTTGGATTGTCGCGCTTGTCTGGTCGCTCAGCGGCTGTCGCCGCGTTGAATATGTACCGTATTCCGGCTACGTCGTTCGCCGTTAAGCGCGCACGCGTGGATTCACCACCGCATACATCGCGTCTGTAAGCATGTTCACCAGTGCATACGTCAGGCCGATGGCAAGAATGCATCCTTGCACCAAGGCGTAGTCGCGATTCGAAATCGCGGAGACCGTGAGGCGCCCAATTCCCGGCCACGAGAAAATCGTCTCCGTCACAATCGCGCCCGCGAGCAGCCCGCCAAACTGTAATCCCACAACAGTCAGCACGGGAATCAGCGCGTTCGGCAGCGCATGCCGATAGACCACAGCGCTTTCGCTCAGGCCCTTCGCGCGCGCGGTGCGAACGTAATCCTGATTCAGCTCCTCCAGCATCGCCGTCCGCACCATGCGCGTCAAAATCGCAGCCAGCGCCACGCCCATCGTCACAGCCGGCAGAATCAGGCTCGCGGGCGAGTTCGCCCCCGACACCGGCAGCCAGCCCAGCGAGATTGAAAATACAAGAATTAGAATCGGCGCAAGTGCAAATCCTGGAAAGGAAATTCCGAACAAGCTAACAATGCTCAGCGTCCGGTCCTGCCACCGCGAGCGATGCACCGCCGACCAGATACCCCCCGGCAGCGCCAGCAGCAATGCGATCATCAGCGCCGGAATTGTCAGCGCCAACGTATACGGATAGCGAGTCAGCACCAGATGCGCCACAGAATCGTTCAGGCGAACCGACCGCCCCATATCGCCATGTAAAATGCCGCCCCAGTAATGCCCATACTGCGCGGCAAGCGGAAGATCGAGGCCGTACTGATGCCGCAGCGCGGTGATGTCCGCATTTGAGGCGCCCTCGCCCAGCATCTGCACGATTGGGTCCCCTGGCACCAGATGAACCAGCAGAAATACGATCGACACCACCAGCCACACGACCGGAATCGTATACGCCAGCCGCAACAATGCTTTCCTCACGAAGCAGCCTGCGCCGGCTTCGCGGCATTCTGAACCCGCACCTTGCTGATGCGGCGTCCACGCATCTCGGCGACGGTAAAGATGCGGCCCTGATAATGCACTTGCTCACCGCCGACTGGCAGGCGACCCAGCAGGGTCAGCAGAAAACCTGCCAGCGTTTCGACCCCCAGATCGCGCGGCAATTTAATCTGCATCTGCGTTTCCATATCACGCAGGCTCACCGTGCCGTCCAGAATGACAGCCCCAGTCGCGGTCGATAGCACCGGCTTGTCACCGATGTCGAACTCATCTTCGAGTTCTCCCACAATCTGCTCGATCACATCTTCCACCGTCACCAGGCCAACCGTTGACCCAAATTCATCCACGACAACAGCGAGATGCCTTCGGCGATGTTGGAACTCTGTCAGCATCTCGATCACAAGTTTGGTCTCAGGCACGACCAGTACATCCCGCATCACCTGCCCGAGCTTAAGATCGCTGAACGCAGAGCGTGACTGTGCGCGAAAATACATCAGTCGCGAAAGATCTTTGGAATACGCCACGCCGATAATGTGCTCGGTGCCACGCGCCGCGTCATAGACGGGCACGCGCGAGTGCTGCTCTTCCACCACCCGCGCACTCGCCTCTTCGATCAGCATGTCGGCCGGAAGCGCAAAGATTCTCTGGCGCGGCGTCATGATCTCGCGCACAACAACCTGGTTCAGTTCAATCGCGCGATGGATCATCTTTTCCTGCAGCTCCGGCAACAGGCCCATGCGTCGCGTCGCTGTGGCCATCAGCTTCAGCTCATCCGGCGAATGTACCGCGCCCTCGCGCATCATAGGCGAGCGAAAGAGCACCAGCACCGCCGCCGCCGAGCGGTTCATCACGATTACGAGGGGCCGCGTCAAGCGAATAAAAAAATCCATCGGCGGCGCCACGGCGATCGCGAGTTGATCGGCCCGCCGCAGAGCCAGCGACTTCGGCACCAGCTCGCCAAGCAGCACATGAAGATACGTAATAAACGCAAACGCCACCGGAACGGCGATTAAATGGGAGTACACGCGCGTGTGCGGCACCCCGACGATGATGTGCTCGAAGAAGACCGCAACCGTCGGCTCGCCGATCCAGCCGAGTGCCAGACTGCACAGGGTTACGCCAAGTTGCACCGCGGGGAGAAATTCACCAAGATTTTCCTGGAGGCGGCGAACCGTGCGGGCGCCGGGTCGGCCAAGCGCGATCAACTGCTCAATGCGCGTTTCGCGCACGCTGACCAGCGCGAACTCGGCAGCCACGAAGAACCCATTTGCCAGAATCAGCAAAGCCACCGCGACCGCTTTGAAGAGCATCAGCTCCAGCATTTAACGGGTTGCAAGTTCCCTGACCGCCTTCAAAATATCTTCCGGCTGCGGCAGAATCGCATTTTCCAGCACTGGCTGATACGCGACGAATGTGTCTGTCGCCGCCACCCGCCGCACCGGAGCGTCAAGGTCGTCGAACAATTCCTCAGAGATGCGCGCCGCCAGTTCCGCTCCGTACCCCCAGCTGCGCATATCCTCATGCACTACCAGCGCGCGGCTGGTCTTGCGCACGGAGGTTGCAATCGCATCCCAGTCATACGGCGCGAGCGTGCGCAGATCGATCAGCTCAACATCGATATCGAATTCGCGATGCGCCCGCTGCGCCGCCAGCAATGACCGCGGTACCGTCGCCCCATACGTGATCAAGGTCAGATCTTTGCCCTCGCGCACGGTCCGCGCTTTGCCAAAGGGAATCGCGTGCTCCGGCCCGGGATACGGCGCCCGCCCATAGGTTTCGCGATAGAGACGCTTGTGTTCGAGAAACAGAACCGGATCGTCGCTGCGGATCGCCGTCCTCAACAAACCATTCGCATCCAGAGCGTTCGATGGATACGCGATGCGTATTCCCGGCGTGTGGGTGAAGATGCTCTCTCCGCACTGCGAGTGATAGATCGCCCCGCCTGTGAGGTATCCGCCGATCGGAACCCGCAGAACCATCGGTGCGGAGAATGCGTTATTCGATCTCCAGCGCATCAACGGCAGCTCATTGCGCAACTGGTGCATCGCGGGCCAGATGTAGTCGAAGAATTGCACCTCCGCGACAGGCTTCAGCCCGCGAACGGCCATGCCCACGGCGCGCCCGACGATGTTCGCTTCCGCCAGAGGAGAATTGAAAACCCGGTCGCTTCCGTTCTCGCATTGCAGATTCGCAGTCAGCTTGAATACGCCGCCCTTGCCCTTCACCGCCTTGCTCGTTAAATGCTCTTCGCGGCTGCAATCGGCAACATCTTCCCCGAACACGACGATCCGCTCATCGCGCTTCATCTCGTCGCGCAGGCAGGCGTTGATCA
>JBBPYY010000070.1:0-30083 GCA_038199445.1 Terriglobales bacterium
AGCAGTTCTTCCTCTCTGGCAAGCGTAGCCCTGGTTTTATCGGTTTCTGAATAATGGCAAAATAGAGCCTCGCAAACATGATGAGCGTCTCGGTACTGGATAACTTCTTTTGGGCGGCGAGCTTTTTGGGGCACGCCGCCGTCTTCTCCGTTCTCGTGTATCGGGGGCGGTGGAGAGAGTACCCGGTGTTTACGGCGTTGATGGGATTTGACGCCTCGCTCACGATCGTGCTGTATCTGATTTATGCGCATGGCTCAGACTGGTATACGCGCGTGTACTGGGGTTCGGTGGTAGTCGACTTCCTGCTGCAGCTCGGCGTTGTCGTCGAGTTGGCGCGAACTGTTCTGCGTCCAACAGGAACTTGGGTGCAGGATGCGCGAAAGCAATTCGTGATCTCCGCAGTGGCGGGAGTGGTGGTGGCTGCTGGGCTCGCATGGACGGTGTCGCCGCCCGCCGCAAACCCTCTGGAGGCGTGGGAAGTGCGGGCCAACTTGTTCACCAGCCTGCTGATTTGCGAACTGTTCGTCGCCATGACCATGGCTTCGAATCGCCTTGGTCTAGGCTGGCGCAGCCATGTGATGGCGCTGGGACAAGGACTAACGGCGTGGGCTACGGTTGCGGTGGTGATCGACACGCTGCACAGCTTCCTGGGATCGCAACGCGACTTCGCGGGACTCGAGCACGTACGCATGTTGGTCTATCTAACAGTTTTGGGGTACTGGATCGTGCAGTTGTGGAAGCCAGAACCGGCGCGGCTGCCTATGTCGGCTGCAATGCAAAAGTATATCGTTGCGTTGCATCGCAACATCGAATACGATCTCGACAGAATTGATACCGGTCGCTGAAAAAATGCCCTCGACAATCCCTTATATAGTCCTCGCTTTGTTCGCTTGCTTTCTGGTGATTGCGGCTGCCTGGTCGCATATGTTTTCGATCAAGCTGACCAAGGGCACATGGAAAGAGCTGGTTGAGGGGCTGACCGCTATTGACATGGGCAATGTCAAAGTTTTAGCCCGTGACTATCTGGATCCGCACAAAGGGCAAATCGACCGTTCCCCAGGCGAGATTTGGAAACTGGTTGGCGGGCTCGAAGGTCTGCATCGGATGAACGAGAACGCGAACCGGATGCTTGCGCTGGCGGCGTTTGCCCAGCAGTGGAATCAGGATGAAGCTGCGATCGTGGCAGAGCAGATGCGCAGAGATGCGATCGCCCTGCGCAAGGCTGTCCTACGCGTGGAACTCGGTCTGGTGCCTCACCGGTTCTTCAGCAAATGGCAGGCGGCAAGCTTCCTATCGATGCAAGAAGCTGCATCGTCGTACTACCTGATGCGGCAGCGGCTGCTGGCTTTGTATGAGACAAGCCATGCTGGTCTCCTGCCCCAGCTCGCCGCAACGCTGTAACCCCCAGCATTTCGCGTCCTCTAAGCGGCACGACTCTGTTGACTCTTACAGTGCGCAGTCGCGCCTATCTCGGATGGCGCGCTTCACCAGTGGCTCACGGCAGTCCGTTCAACAATATTCTGTGACATTTCCGGGATGTGACGCGGTCGCGCTGCCCGTTACGCTAGACTAGTAAGGACCACAAACAATCAGCCCTTTTTGGCGCTGCGCCGGTCGCGCGCTTTTACACACGTACGCATATAAGGATTAGATACTCCAGTGATTTCCAATATTCGCAACATCGCTATCATCGCCCACGTCGACCACGGCAAGACCACGCTGGTCGACGCTATGTTGAACCAGAGCGGCACGTTCCGCGCAAATGAGTCGCACGTCGAGCGGGTGATGGACTCGAACGAGCTCGAACGCGAGCGCGGCATCACGATTCTCGCCAAGAATACGGCAATCTTCTATGAAGACGTAAAGATCAATATCGTCGACACGCCGGGACACGCCGATTTCGGCGGAGAAGTGGAACGCGCGCTCAAGATGGTCGACGGCGTCATGCTGCTGGTCGACGCCAGCGAAGGCCCTTTGCCCCAGACGCGCTACGTGCTTTCGAAAGCGCTCGAAGCGAAGCTGCCTGTCATTTTGACCATCAACAAGATCGACCGGCCCGACGCGCGGGTTCAGGAAGTGTTGAACGAGGTCTATGACCTTTTCATCGATCTCGATGCGGGTGAAGATCAACTTGAGTTTCCCGTCCTCTACACGAATGCGAAAATTGGCACTGCCACGACCGATATGGCGATCCCCGGCACCGATCTGCAGCCGATGTTCAGGACGATCATCGAAAGCATTCCGGTCGCGGGCGGCGACTCTGAAGCAGTGATGCAGGTGTTGGTCACCAATCTCGACTACTCCGACTATCTGGGCCGCCTCGCCATCTCGCGCGTTTTCAATGGCACGCTGCGCGCCGGCGAAGAAGTGAACATTTCAAAGCGCGACGGCTCACTGATGAAGACAAAGATCACGAAACTGTTCACCTTCAACGGTCTGAAGCGCGAAGCCATCGAGGAGACCGCGCTGGGCGATATCGTCGCCATCGCCGGCGTCGAGGGCATCACCATCGGCGAGACCATTACCTCGCTCGAGAATCCTTCGCCGCTGCCGCTGATCGTCATTGACGAACCGACCATCGCGATTCAGTTCTCGGTGAACAATTCGCCATTCGCCGGTCGCGAAGGCACGTTCGTCACTTCGCGCAATCTGCGCGAGCGTCTGGATAAAGAGCTGCTGACCAACGTCGCCATTCGCGTCGAAACAATGAGCCCCGACACCTTCAATGTGCTAGGCCGTGGCGAGCTGCAGCTTGCGATTTTGATCGAGATGATGCGCCGCGAAGGCTTTGAGCTGACCGTCGGGCGTCCCCAGATCGTGACTAAAAAAATCGACGGACAAACAATGGAGCCGGTCGAGCACCTCACAGTCGATATCCCGGAAAATTTTGTCGGCGTCGTGATCGAGCGCCTTGGACCGCGCAAGGGCGAGATGCTGAAGATGCACAACCATGGCTACGGGCGCGTGCGTCTTGAGTTCCGCATCCCCAGCCGGGGCCTGATCGGCCTGCGCAGCGAAATGCTCACCGAAACACGCGGCACGATCGTGATGAATTCTCTGTTCGACGGCTACATGCCGCACCAGGGAGACATTCCGCAGCGCATCACCGGCGCGTTGATTTCTGATCGCACCGGCGTCACCACGACGTACGCGCTGCACAGCACGCAGGAGCGCGGCAATCTTTTTGTTGGCTCTGGCGTCGATGTGTACGAGGGCATGATCATCGGCGAGCATGCGCGCGACAACGATCTCGACGTCAACTGCACCCGCGAAAAGAAGCTGACCAACATGCGCGCGTCTTCATCGGACGAAGCGCTGCGTCTCGTTCCGGTAAAGCCGCTCAGTCTCGAAGCCGCCATCGAATTTATTTCCGACGACGAGCTGGTCGAAGTTACGCCGAAGAATTTGCGTCTGCGGAAGAAAGTGCTGCAGGCGAATCAGCGGCCAAAGAAATACGCGAACGCGATGGCCTAGTTTTCGACGCGGAATATAACAATGGCTTGATCCAAGGGCACGGCTAAAGCCGTGCCCTTTGCCGACCTTGGAGCGGGCTTCTAGTTCAGTCCGCCAGAAGGGAATTTTTCTTTCAAGGCCGTTTTGTAGTCTGCTGCCTTCCATTCCGGTGGGTCTTCGTCCAGACCCAGCGAAGCCGATGCAGCCTCAGCGATTCGAACTTTTAGCACGGGATCATCACATTCTCGCCTGGAGACGGCCCGCGAGATTGATAGTTTTTTCAAACCCAGGGCACGCAGCGAAGGCATGCTACTGTCTTGCTTGAATGCTTCGCTTCCGATTTGCTTGCCTGCTGGCTCTCGTGCTCACGGTCGCCTCTCTATCTGCCCAGTCTGTAGACGTACACCCTGTCTTCAGCCGTCTGAACGGCTTCGGCGCTTTTGGCGAGTACTCGAATGACTCTAGCCACATCCTGCTGGGGAATGCAGAGCAACGCAAGATGCTCAACCTGGGACTCAGTTATAGCCGCAGGATTTTGTTGCGGCCATTTGTGGATTTGCAGTACATCGCCGAGGTTCGGCCCATCCTGTTCGAGAGTGACCCTGTCGTGCATGTGACGGAAACATTTAACTTTCCGACTGCTCCGAAATTCGACTCCTCCTTTAGTTCGCTGAGAGGAAAACTGGCGCGTGCCATGCTGGCCTGCTCCTGACGATGAGCGGTACAGACAAACAAGGGAACCCTTTCACCGTCACGGACACGGCGACGTGCGGGCGACAGTGGACATTCGGCCAGGGCCTGAGTCCCGCTGGCCTCAAGATCAACCTGCTGCCGCGTCAACGTCTGCAACCGGTGATCACGCTACTGGGCGGCTACCTCTTGTCCACGCAACCCATCCCAATCAATGACGCCGGCTCTTTCAACTTCACCTTTGAGGTCGGCGCTGGACTGGAACTCTACCGCTCCAAAGAACGCTCGAAGAGTCTTTTTGGCAATCGGTCGATCCGTGCGGAATACCGCTACCAGCACATCTCGAACAAGAACACTGCGCGCTTCAACCCCGGAATCGACAGCGGATTGCTGCAAGTCACCTACGCTTTCGGCCGGTAAGCGAACTCGCGTGCCAGAATAGTCAATGGATCTTGGGGCTCTCAAGCGCGCGATGCGTGCAGAGCATGAGAGGGTTGAGGCAGCGGTTCCGCTGATGTGCCCCGACCTGACGCGGGAGCAGTACATCTCCACGCTGCGCCGCCTCTACGGCGTGGTGGGCGCGTGGGAAGTTTGGTCCTCCATGCATGCTCCTGCCTCACTGCGCTCGCTGATTGCGAGTCGCAATCGCTGTCCGCTCTTACAGAATGACCTGGCGTATTTCGGCGAAACCGCACTGAGGACAGCAGGGCCGGAATTGGCGTTGCCGGACGATCCCGCGAGTTTTCTCGGCGCGATGTATGTGATGGAAGGGTCGACTCTGGGTGGCCAATATATCGCAAGGCACGTGGAGAGTGTTCTGCATCTAACCAACCGGGAAGGTAGCAGCTACTTTCGTGGCTACGGCGACCGGACAGCGGAGATGTGGAAAGAATTTCGTCAGGTGCTGGCGAGCGTCGATGAAACGGAAACAGACGTGGTGATTTCTTCCGCCCGCGCGATGTTTGCCATCTTTTCAGAATGGATGAGATCCACAATATGAATTCGTTGCTCCGGGCCAGGCGGCAAAAAGACGAGCGCCAAGAATCGCAAGAATTACCAAACCTCGCTGCTTACGCGAACTGCCGCGACGAGCCGATTCGCGTCCCTGGCAGCATCCAACGCCACGGCTTTTTCTTGGCCCTCGATGAACTGGCGCAGCGGGTGGTTGTAGCGAGCGAAAATGCAGAGGAGTTCCTGGGCGTTCCATTGAAGCTCGTCCTCGGTGCGCGCCTCGATGCGGTGCTGCCTCGCGAAGTCGTTTCTGTGGTCGGCCTGCTTCACAGCAGCGCGCGTGGCGAGAGCGCCACCAATTATTTGGGTGCCTTCCTCATCAAGGGCGAACTCTACAGCGTGGTGACGCACTGTATCGGAGCGACCCGCGTGCTCGAGCTGGAGCAGCAGGACCGGCTGGTAAGCGCTGAGTTGATGAACAACGTCATCACGAACTTTGCCGGAGTACTCAGCAAAGTTCCCAACTCGATCGAACTCTGCCGCTCCATTACCCGGCAGGTGCAGCAGCTCGCCGGATGCGATCGCGTGATGCTGTACAGTTTCGACGATACCGGCGCCGGTACCGTCATCGCGGAAGAGAACAATGGCAAGCTGCCCAGCTATCTCGATCTCCGCTTTCCCGGAACAGACATTCCGCAGCAGGCGCGGGAACTGTACTTGCTCAACACTGTCCGCATCATTCCCGATGCGACCTACGTTGCCTCGCCGCTGATCGGCATTTCGGGCGAAGATGCGCGCACGCTAGATCTGTCATTGAGCACGCTGCGCAGTGTCTCGCCGATTCATCTCGAGTACATGCGCAACATGGGAACCTTGTCGTCGATGTCGATCTCGATTGTGTGCGAGGGCAAGTTATGGGGTCTCATCAGTGGACATCACGCCACGCCCTACCGCGTTCCCTATCTGATCCGCAGCGCCTGCGACATGCTTTCAAAGCTCGGCAGCACCCAGATCACATCGTTCGGCACATCGGAGCGCCTGGAACGCGCCGTCCACTTCCATGCGGTGCAGCGCGGCCTGCTGACGCAGATTGCAGTCGAAAAGAACTATGTCTCATCCCTCACCGCACTGATGGGCACATTGCGGCAGATCACCGAAGCCGATGGCGTCGCTCTCTCGGTGAATGGGGAATGGGTCGTCGACGGGACCACACCCGCAGCCGCCGCATTGGCGCGCATCGCAGAGTGGCTCGACGGGAAGAAAGACACCAACCTTTTCGTGACCCGCAAGCTGAGTGAGCATGTGTCATGGGGTGAGAGCATACGAAACGTTGCCAGTGGGATCGTCGCGATCCGCATCTCCGACGTGAACCGGCGCTATGTGATGTGGTTCCGGCGCGAGGTGGTGGAGACCGTAAAGTGGGCCGGCGAGCCGGCCAAGAGCGAATATCCCGCGACTCATCTGCATCCGCGCGCCTCGTTCGCGGCTTGGAAAGAAACCGTACGCGGACAGAGCGTTCCGTGGACCGACGCGGAAATTCAGTCAGCGGCAGACTTCCGCTCCGCCCTGGTCACCGTGAGCCTGCACCGCGCCGAAGAAGAGGCAGAGCTGAGCGAAGCGCGATTTCACCAGCTCACGCAGACGCTGCCCACCAAGATATTCACCACCAACGACGCCGGCGAGCTCACCCTTTTCAATAAGCACTGGACGCAAGATGGGCTGGTCGAACATGGCCGCTGGTTCGACAACGGGAATGTAACCGAGGCAGACGTCGATCGTTGCCGCGCTGCATGGGAGCGTGCCGTGGCCGAGGGTGCCGAGTTCCAGGAAGAGATCCGCTTGCGCGGGGCGAATGGAGTGGAGCAGCGCTGGCACTTTGTGCATGCAGTGCCCATCAAGCGCATACGCGCGGCGGATCGCGCCGGGTGGGTGGCGAGCTGTACCGATCTGACCGAGCGCCACGAGCGCGAGGCTGCCCAGCGCATGGCGGAAAAGCTTGCGCTCACCAGTCGCATGACGAGTGTGATTGCGCACGAAATCAACAATCCGCTCTCCTCGATTACCAACCTGATGTACCTGTTGCGCAGTGAGGTGCCGCAGCAGGGGCGGGCGATTAGTTACGTCGAGATGGTAGATAGTGAATTGCTCCGCATCTCTGCCATCACCAAACAAACGCTGCGCTGGAGCCGCGAGAACACGGGCAACAAAGAATGGTCTACGGCGCGCACGCTCTTCGACGATATGCTGCGGCTGTTCGCGGGCAAGATACGCAACCGCGAGGTCGCGGTCGAAATCAATGCCGAGGAGAAGGTGCCTTATTTCGGGGTTATCGGGCAAATCAGACAGGTGGTCGCCAACCTGCTCTCCAACGCCGTGGATGCAGCGCATGTTGGCGGCAACGTCGTACTCAGGGCTTCTGCGGAGAATGGATACACCGTCTTCGAGGTGACCGACGACGGTGTTGGCATGGACGCGCAAACCCAGGCACAACTTTTCAAGCCGTTCTTCAGCACCAAGGGCGACCTGGGCAATGGTCTGGGTCTATACATCTCGCAGGAGATTCTAGAGCGCCACGGCGCTCAGGTCGAAGTCAACTCTGTGCTCGGCAAAGGTACGACCATACGCGTAAAGCTCCCGCTGCCCGCCTGATTTCGTTTCGGCGCAAACGCGAGAAGAGCATGGCCTCAGTCGTGCCGGGTACGGAGTTGCTGTTGGAGCGCTTTTAAGTCGAATTCGCAGAAAGCAAGCAGGTGTCTACGGTCTCCTGATCGGCACTTATAGATTGCGGCCAGCGCGCCATTTCAGAGCGCTGACTTATCCGGAAAGAGTAGGTTAGGCCATGCTCGAGCTTCGCAATGTTTCCAAGCGATTTCTCGGAATACCCGCGGTCGACAACGTAAGCTTTTCCGCTCGAGCCGGCGAAGTGACCGGTTACCTGGGGCCTAACGGCTCAGGCAAATCGACCACGATGAAAATGATCACCGGGCTTATAGGTTTGGGCTGCGGGGAGATCTTATTTGAAGGCAAGCCGATCCAGCGGGACCTGATTGCGTACAAGCAACGCATGGGCTATGTACCCGAGGAGCCGCACCTGTATACGCATCTGAGCGCGAACGAATATCTGGTCATGGTTTCTGAGTTGCGCAACTTGGCCGCCCAGGAGGCAGGCGAACGAATTGACGGGATGCTTCGGTTATTCGCGCTTCATGATGACCGGCATGCGCCCATTTCAGCCTATTCGAAAGGCATGCGGCAAAAAGTACTTGTGGCCGCGGCGCTGCTGCACAATCCGGATTTGATCTTATTGGACGAACCGTTTTCCGGTCTCGATGTTGGTTCAGCGCTGGTGCTGCGCAGCCTGATTCAGGAGTTGGCGGCCCGTGGCAAAGTGGTGCTATTTAGCTCCCATGAGCTCGAAACGGTAGAACGTATCTGCTCGCACGTCGTGATTTTGCATCGTGGCAAAGTCGTAGCGGACGACTCGATCGAACGGTTGCGCACCCTGATGGCGCTGCCCACGCTGGAAGAAATTTTCTCGCAGCTCGCCGTCGAGCAAGATTCTGTGGCGATTTCGCGGCAGATCGCGGACCTGATTCATGCGTGAGGAACCCATCGAGAGATTGCAATTTGGTGTGCTGTATCGGGCATTCCTCCTCCGCGTGGTCGACCTCGAAATATTGTCTGCGCAAGGGGACGTCGTCAAACTGCTCGGGCAGTTTGCCTCGTTGCTCGCCGCAATCAGCTTCTTCTTCACGGTGCCATTGATCCTTGTCGGGGGGCGGTTGCCGCAGGAAACACTCTGGACCATGGAGCACGTGCTGATTGCGACGACCATGGTCGTGGTCGGACTGTTTTCTGTGCTGAGTTGGGATTCCATTTTTCCAGACCGCCGCGACGTATTGGTGCTCGCTCCATTGCCGGTACGCGCGCGCACGCTGTTCCTGGCCAAACTAGGAGCGTCGCTTACGGCGCTGAGCGTTTCCGTTCTTGCCTTGAACATTTTTACGGGTCTCGTTTGGCCGTTTCTGTTTTCCCCCGCGAACGGCGGCGGTTTCGCCGCAATCAGGTCGCTGGCCGCTTACTGGGTCACCGTGTTCGCCGCGGGAGCATTCATCTTCTGTTCCGGCCTGGGAGTGCATTGGCTCGCCGCGCAGCTTTTGCCGCGCCAGCAGTTTTTGCGCCTATCGGCGTTCCTGCAAGTGGCCGCCGTCTGTCTGTTCCTAAGCGTGTATTTTCTCGAGCCGTCCCTCGAAACACCCGCCGCCCTCACAGCGCCGCAAAATCAACAGTTGCTCGCATGGTTGCCGTCGTACTGGTTTCTGGGGCTCTTTCAAGAGCTGAACGGAGGCGGCTCGTCGTCGGTATCGATGGACTCAGCCTTTGTTCCACTCGCGATGCGAGCATGCACGGGCTTGGCGATTGCTGTTCTTGGATCAGGGGCAGCAATCATGCTTTCGTATTTCCGTACGTTGCGAAAAATTGTTGAAGAGCCTGACATCCTGCCGGGTTCCCGGCGTATGAACTGGTCGCCGCCGCTTGCCAATTCTCTGCAAAGCGCGATCGCGCTGTTTAGCGTCCGCACGTTGCTGCGGAGCCGCCATCATCGTGTCATCTTCAGTTTTTATCTCGGAATCGGATTCGCGATCGTACTCGCCTATATGAAGCCCGCACTCGGCCCACATTCTTCCCCGCACGTCGCAGCAACCGCACCGGTGAGTGTGCCACTGTTGACTGCAAGCATCCTGATGATGTGCGTTGTGGTCACGGGCATGCGAATCGTATTCTCAATGCCGATTGCACTCCGCGCAAATTGGATTTTTCGCATCACGGAAACTCGCAAAGCGCCGGAGTATTTGACCGCCATCCGGCGGACGCTGCTGTGGATCTCTTGCTTCCCGGTGTGGGCGGTTTTTGCGATGCTGTTTTTGGCGATTTGGCCCTTGCGGTTCGCGGCAGGCCATCTGGTCATTCTCGGGCTTCTCGGAATCATTTTCACTGATCTATCTGTGCATGGCTTTCAGAAGATTCCCTTCACTTGTTCTTACTTGCCAGGCAAAGGAAATATTCAGTTGGTTTTCTGGGCCTGTGTCGTCCTGCTCCCTCTAACCTACGCAGCCGCCCGGCTCGAATGGCAGGCGCTGCAGAACCTTAGCCGCTACGTCTTCGTGGTCGTCATCCTTAGCATCGCGGCGGGGTGGGCCAGATGGCGAACTGCGGCATCCGCGAGATCGGCGAAGGCGCTGAACTTTGACGAAGTACCGCCGGTGGACATACTTGCGCTAGGCCTGCGCACCGATGGCGAAATGCTGCCAGAGCAGTCCTGACCAATCCTGACCAATCCTGAGCACTCTCTGGCAGTAGCTGTCTCCCCGCAACCATGACCGCATCTTGAAAGCCGGCTCGGCCGCCCACCTAAATCTCCGACAAAACCTCTAGAGAGAGTGTGGCGTCGGGTCCGCTTTCTTCGCGGCATGGGGGTCGGCGATGATTTTGCCCCCCCGCAATGTTGCTCCTACCAGCAGGCCCGCGCAGACGAGCACCACGTTCTTGATAATGTATTGTCCAACCAGCGTCGGTTCGTAGGGAACATGGACCCATGCCTGGGCGGGGAAGAGGAAGAGCGGCATAAACGTGCCGGGAATCTGCAAGAACAGCAGTAAAATTGTTGCGCGCAGGAATTTGCCCGAGAGCAAACCTAGGCCAATGAGGGACTCCCACGTCCCTAAAATGGGCAAAGAAACCGAAGGGCCTATGTGTCCAGCGCTCAATTTTGAAATGGTCTGCGCCGCCAGTCCCTCGATCTCGCCTTGCGGGGCGAAGAACTTCAAGATTCCGAACCACAAAAAGATGGCGCCAAGGGCGATACGCGTCAGGAACACCCCATTTCGAGCCATCCACAAAGTAATCCTGGAGTCGATATCGAGTACTCGGCCACGCATCTCTCGTGCTTTCAAGTGGTTCTCCTTTACACCCCGCCACTTTCTATTGGCAGGATGAAAAACGCTCTCGCGGCAATGGAATAAATTGCCGAATGCTGAGTTGAGGCGATAGATCAATAACTCAGGAACCAAATTTCTTCAACTCTGTGATCAGAACCGACGAGCCTGCTGCTAGTTGAGAATTGCCCTTCAGGCCGCCGGGTCAATTGAGATTGCTCCAAAGGTCGCCAATTGTAGCGCTTTTCTCATGGGCATAGTCCTTCGGAAATAGGTTTGCGGTAAGCTAATGGGCTCCTGCGAGATTCGCCAAGAGAAAGGGATCTAAATATGCCGCTGCCGGCTGGGACGAATGTTCCGATCAACGCGAAGATTTTCTACGTAGGGCTACTAACCAGAGGGCCGCGATTTGCGGTGACGAATGGCGACCCTGCGCTGCAGCAGCAGCATTTTTCTTTTTTGCGCTCGCAAGTGGAGGCCGGCTATTACAAGATCTTCGGGCCAATGATGGATGATGGCGATGTGGCGGCGATGGTCATCATGCAGGCTTCGTCGCTCGACGAAGCAAAACAGATCGCGGCGCTCGACCCGATACTCACCAGTGGCCGGATGGCGATCGAGATCCACCCGGTATTTCTGCCGGACGTGTCGGGAGTGCGGCCCGAGTACTGGAACGGTAAAAGTGAACGCCGACAGACTTGACTCAAGACCCAAAGCATCTCAATCCGGCGTACCGCACGGCGCTGGTCACCTGCGCGCTGATGAATCTCACGATGCTGTTCGTCGAGGGTGGCGTCGGACTTAGGATTGGTTCCGCCGCTCTCTTGGCCGACGCCGTCGACTTTCTGGAAGATGCCGCTGTGCTCGGCCTGGCGCTTGCCGCGCTCGCCTGGTCGGCGAAGAGACGTGCGGTCGCGGGCCTGGTGCAGGGCATCGCCATGGCCAGCGTCGGGGCGGCCGCAGTGTTTCAGATAGTTCGTCGTCTTGTCGAAGGGGGCGCGCCATCCCCTCTCTCGATGGAGGCGATAGCCGTGCTTGCTCTCGTGGTGAATGTGTACTGCGCCTCGCGCCTGATTCGATTTCGCACCGGCGATGCATCGATGCGTGCCATTTGGCTCTCGACGCGCAACGACGCCCTGCTGAACCTGCTGACGGTTGCCGCTGCCGGGATCATCGCGCTCACGCGCTCCGGCTGGCCTGATATTGCCGCCGGCGCGATCATCGCGTCGGTCAATATGTGGGGCTCGATGGGCGTTTTGCGGGCTGCGACCCGCGAGCTGCGCGTATCGACGTGAAGGTGACCTGAATCCAGGAGCGGTCTTTCCCTTTCGTTACCGTGGCTCGGGCGATGTTGAGCCCGCTGCACATGACCGCGCGCGATTGAGCAGCAACTCGCGTTCGCGATCATTGCGCGTGAGCGATGCGGCGCGTTCGAATTCCGTGCGTGCTTCCGCGGCGCGGCCGAGTTTCGCGAGCAGGTCGGCGCGTACGCTCGGCAAGAGGTGGTAGGCCTTGAGCGCACCCTCCGCGGTCAGCGCATCCACCAATTCGAGGCCTCTTGCCGGGCCGAACGCCATCGACACAGCGACCGCGCGGTTCAGCTCGATCACGGGCGACGGCGCGAGTTGCATCAATTCCGCATACAGCGCCGCGATGCGCGACCAGTCCGTCTCTTCTGCTGCAAGCGCACGCGCGTGACAGGCAGCAATCGCGGCTTGCAATCCATAGGTACCGGGCGCGCCGCCTAATTTCTCCGCCCGCTCCAGCGCCACGAAACCGCGTCGGATGAGCAGTTGGTCCCAGCGAGCGCGGTTTTGCTCGAGCAACAGAATGGGCTCTCCCGATGGACCGGTGCGTGCGCCCAGGCGCGACGCTTGAATTTCCATCAGCGCGACCAGACCATGCACCTCCGACTCCTGCGGCGCAAGCTCGGCGAGAATCCGTCCAAGCCGCAATGCCTCTTCGCAAAGCGTAGGCCGCATCCAGTCGTCGCCGGCGGTCGCCGAATAGCCCTCGTTAAAGATGAGGTAGAGGACTTGCAGCACCGACGCCAGACGCGCGGGAAGTTCGGCTCCGCGGGGAACTTCAAAAGGAATTTGTTTTTCAGCGAGCGTGCGTTTGGCGCGGACAATGCGCTGCGCGACCGTCGGCTCCGCAACGAGAAAGGCGCGTGCAATCTCCTCCGTCGTCAGTCCGCCAAGCAGGCGCAGTGTGAGCGCAACGCG
The DNA here is from genome assembly GCA_038199445.1 of Terriglobales bacterium. Classification (GTDB taxonomy): domain Bacteria; phylum Acidobacteriota; class Terriglobia; order Terriglobales; family Acidobacteriaceae; genus JBBPYY01. Next base: position 13,256 of record JBBPYY010000070.1, read on the forward strand.
CCCCTCGGTCGCCAGCACGGGATGACACGCGATGAACATGAGCCGCAGCAGATCATCGCCAATCTCGTCATCGAGCGCGGCAGCAAAATCCGGCATAGCGTTCTGTTGCACCTCGAGCTCGCGACCAAGCTCATCGTGCTTGCGCTGGTGCAGCTTGTTGCGGCGGAAGTGGTCGATCGCGCGATGCTTCGCGGCGGCCATCAGCCAGGCGCCCGGATTGTCGGGCACGCCCGATTGAGGCCACTGTTCCAGCGCAGCGACGAGCGCATCCTGCGCCAGCTCTTCCGCCAGACCGACATCGCGCACCATTCGCGTCAAGCCGGCGATCAATCTCGCGGACTCGATGCGCCAGACCGCGTCGATCGCGCGATGGGTTTCGGTAGCCTGCACGGCTACCGATCACATCATGTCAGCCAGCCCAACGCAAGCTGCGAGCTCAGCCTCACGCCACGCTTGATGCGTGCGTCTCGGTCCCGGCGCAATTGCCGGCGGCGAGATCTTCCGGCCCGAACAGCTGACGAACCTCGGTCTCGCCCTCCCAGCCTGGCCAGTGTTTTTTGTGCAGTTCCATGAAACCAACCGCCGATTCAATCGCCTCTTCCCTCGATTTCAACTCAAACTGCGCATAGCCGCCGATCACTTCCTTGGCCTCGGTGAAAGGCCCGTCGATCACGCTCACCTTTCCTCCGGAAAGCCGGACGCGTACGCCCTGCGCGGTTGGCCCAAGCCCTCCGCTCCCCAGCATCGTGCCGGCTTTGGTCGCCTCCTCGGCGAGTTGGTCCATGGCATCCATCAGTGCCTGGGGTGGAGGGCCCTGCTTCTCGGAGTGCTTGACGATCATCATGAATCGCATCGGTAGATCTCCTTTATAGGTTGGGTTAGTGAGCCGGGCTTCTTTCAACCCGGCTCTACTTACGCGTCGAATGAGTGAGACAGAAATCGACACGAAAAGACGCTATTTTCTTGCAGCTGCCAGGGCGCGCAGGCGTTCCTCGTACTCCTTCATCTCAGGAGCCAGCGCCGGTCCAAAGTCCGCGGCCTCGAATACCTGGCGAATCTCGACGTCGGTCTGGTCAAAGGGTGCGCGCTTGAGCCATTCGATCGCCTCGTCCAGTGACTTCACCTGCCACAGCCAGAAACCGGCGATCAACTCTTTGGTCTCAGTGAAAGGCCCGTCAATCACGGTGCGCTGCTTGCCAGAAAACCTGACTCGCACGCCTTTCGAACTCGCGTGCAGTCCCTCTGCGGCGAGCATCACGCCTGCTTTTACCAGCTCTTCGTTGAACTTGCCCATCTCGGTAAGAATCTTCGTGTCCGGCGGTACACCCGCTTCTGAATCTTTGTTGGCTTTGACCACCACCATGAATCGCATTTTTAAGTCTCCTTGTAATTTCAGGTATGAGGGCGGCCCGACAGGCCCAACCCGCGCTCTTACTTACACGTCGAATCGAAGGCTGCAGAATCGACAGCTTTGAGATCTTTTTTGGGCTCTCCCGCGCATCGTCGTTGAAGGCGGCGCAATTTTATAGTGATATGTTCTCGTTGCTTTTTTATTGGCAGACGTTTGAGGCGCTCCCGCAATCGGCTGTCGGGCGGTTCTGCGGGACGGATGGCGGGATCACTTACAAATGGTCAACGACACGAAAGTATCATTGGTCGAGGGTAGGGAGCAGGAGCAGCCAGCCGTGACCACGCGTCAACACAAGGTTCACACTCAACAGGTTCAAACACAACTGGGCCGAGCCGGAGTCCAGATTTTTGCCGCCAGTGACCGCATGAACCAGATGCTTATCGAACATCTTGACCCTGCCGCCTGGAAAGCCAAACCGCCCGGCAAGGCCCGCACCATTGCGGCCATCTTTACGCACATGCACAATGTCCGCTGCAAGTGGGTCAGGCTTACAGCTCCGCACCTTGAAGTTCCACCGCTGCTCAACCGCGCGCACTGCACGCCGCAGCAGGCCCGCGCGAGCTTAGCCGAGAGCGCCGCTCGCTGCGCGGAGATGCTCGCTGAAGCGCTCGGCGGAAGTGGGGGCCGCGTCGAGAAGTTTCGCAGAGACGGCTGGGCTCCCCCTTGGCCGGTTGGCCCGGAAATGCTGTGCTACATGCTTGCTCACGAAGCCCACCATCGCGGGCAGGTGTGTATGCTCGCGCATCAGCTCGGATTCCCGTTGCCGCACAAAGTCGGGGACGGAATCTGGAATTGGGAAAAGCTATGGAAAGAGTGCGGCTCATCTGGCGGCCCCGGCTACGATTCTTAAGGGATCGCTCACGGCCACAGGTCGCTTGTTGAAATAGTTGGCGATGCGTGGATCGGAACTAAGACGCGTCGGCGTGGATCGCATGTGGTTCATCCGCCTGCAGCGAAGTAAAAATCGGAGACACCAGCGTCATCACTGTTCCCACAATCTCCTCGGACGAACCTCGGTTGGGAGTCCGCACCCACTCCATCGCAGCGCCATAGATCGCCCAACTGATCGTCGCGGCAATCATTTCCGGCGAAGGCGCGTTCTTCGCAGCATGTCGCTTCAGCCCGTCGAGCAGGATGCGCCGCACCACGGCAATCACGGCAGACTCCATGTGCGGCTCCATCTGCCGCTGCCGTTCGCAACCGATCCCGGGTATTCCCGCCAAATAATCGCACACTCCCAGGACTAAAGCCTTGAATGCAGACGCGCATGTGCCGTCAAATTGCACCCCGCGCTCTGCCAGCAGCCGGTGGAAACGGCTGCCCACCGTACACTCCAGCAAGGCGAATTTATCGGGGTAGTGGTCGTAGAAAGTAGCCCGGTTGACCGTCGCTGCCTCTGTAATGTCCTGCACGGATATCTTCTCGAAATCCTTATTTTCCATGAGCTTACTCAGCGCCTGCTGCAGCAGGTCGCGGGTGCGCCGGATACGCGGATCGAGAATCTCGCAGGTGGTTTCGACTGTCGCCATCCGTTCCAGACTACTCGAGTTTGTCTGCACCCGTTGGCTAAACAGCAACTGTTGTTATTGGTGAGTCGACAGTTGTTGTTTAAACATCAACTGTTTGAAGGAAATAAATCACAATGCCAACTCTTCTTCATATCGATTCCAGCCCCACGGGCCCAGCCTCCATCTCTCGACACCTGACCCACGAATTCGTCCAGAACTGGAAACTCGCCAACCCAGCAGGCCAGGTCCTCGCCCGCGACCTCACGACTGCCGTTCTCGCACCGGTCAACGCAGCTTGGATCGGCGCAGCCTATACTCCGGAAGACGCACGCACCCCGGCCCAGCGCGAGATCCTCGCCTTCTCGGACACGCTCATCGCGGAACTGCTGTCCGCAGACGAGTACGTTTTCGGTGTCCCCATGCACAACTTCTCCATCCCTTCTGTGCTCAAGCTTTGGATAGACCAGATTTTCCGTGCTGGCAAGACTTTCTCCTACGCCGATGGAGTCCCCGCCGGTCTGGTGAAGAATAAAAGAGCGACCTTCATCATCGCCTCCGCTGGGGTCTACGATGCAGGCACGGCCATGGCCTCGTTCAACTTCGTGGAACCCTATCTTCGTACCGCCTTCGGCTTTCTCGGCGTGACCGACACCCGCTTTCTCACCGCCGGAGGGGCCGCCGCGCTCAACTACGGCCAGATCGACCGTCAAACATTCCTCGAGCCGCATGTGGAATCCATCCGCGACCAGTTCCAGCCGGCGTAACGCATCGCCCGTCATTCTTTGCAAAGGAAAATTCTATGAAGATCGCTGCTCTTATCGCCCGTTACCTGCTCGGCCTCATGTTCTTCGTCTTCGGACTCAATGGCTTCCTGCACTTCATCCCGATGGGGCCGCTCCCTGCCGGAACCGCCGGTCAATTCCTGAGCGCGCTCGTCGCCTCGCATTACATTGGTGTCGTCTGCCTGCTTGAAATCATTCCCGCGGTGCTGCTTTTCGTCAACCGCTATGTGCCGCTGGCCCTGACCTTGCTCGCTCCCATCATCGTCAACATTTTTTTCTACCACGCGCTGATGGCCCCGAGCGGTCTCCCCATGGCATTGCTCGTGATCGTTCTCTGGATGGTCGTAGCCTTCAGCGTGCGCTCCGCATTCGCTGGCCTGTTGCAGCAGCGTGTTAGTGTTTAGGCGGCAACGGCCCCAGTCCGATTCCATTCTCTGTCAGGCAGGAGCAATCGCATGCGACTCGGACGCATCACCCTGGTTGCCGGATTATTCGTCTGCGGCTGCCTCACCGTCGTCGAGTCGCCCCTCATAGCATCTCCGGTCACAGAACAGGCCATACAGGTCACGCATGGAAACAACAGTGACCCATCCATGGCACCGGATGGAAAGCGCATGGTGGTGATCACTGAGGCGACGGGGCGAGAGCAGCTGGCAACGATGAACGTCGACGGTTCGCAAACCGTCAGCATCACCTCTGCGCCGTATGACCACGAAGATCCAGCGTGGTCGCCTGACGGCAGGCATATCGCCTATGTTTCCATGGAAGGCGGCGGCCGGGTCATACACATCATGGATGTGGATGGGTCGAAGGACGTTGCGTTAACCCCGTCATCGCAGAAAACGATTCACCCGAGTTGGTCGAGCGACGGCACCCGTATCATTTACTGCACCGACGATGATCTGAAGCCGCCGAAAAAGAATACGTCCGAGATTTATGTGATTGACATCGCGACCAAGCGGGTTCGAATGCTGATTTCCGGTGGCACGAATACGTATCCGAGCTGGTCCCCGGACGGCCGTCATATCGCTTTCCGCAAGATGATCGGTGAGACCAACTCCGAAGTCTTCGTCGCGGCCAGCGACGGCTCGGGCGAGCAGAATCTCACCAACGATTCCGCGTTCGATGGATGGCCCGCGTGGTCGCCGGACGGCCGCCGCATCGCCTTTGCTTCGAATCGAAACAGCAAGAGCCATCAGATCTATGTGATGAATTCCGACGGTACGGCTCCGCAACGGGTGGCCGACACCGAGGGTCGCGCGACGGCGCCGAAGTGGTCGACGGATGGACGCAAGCTCTATTATCCGATTTGCCGAGGCAAAGAGTTAGGGTGCGAGATCTTTGTCAGTCCTGCGCCGTAGCCGGATGGCGGCCTCACCAGCATCTCGACAGTCTTTTTATAGGAAGTCAGATAAAAAATGCAACTTTACCGAACGGTCGGTATCAAACGGAGGTACTCGTAAAAGCCCACTTAATTTTGGTATGGAGGAAAGTGAAATGAAGCGTCACGCGATATCTGACCGGCTGGTCCAGTTTTTTGCAGCGATCTTGTTTGCCGTCAGCGCCTTTTCCGCGACCACACCGGCACCAGCATCGAACGCCCCCGTGCAAGTTACCTATCACACGGTAAAGGTCGATGGAGTGAATGTCTTCTATCGTGAAGCTGGCTCGCCCGAACGTCCAACGATCGTGTTGCTGCACGGTTTCCCGTCATCGTCGCATATGTATCGCAACCTGATTCCCGCGCTCGCGGTCAGATATCACGTGATCGCGCCGGACTACCCGGGCTTCGGCTACAGCGATGCCCCCGCACCAGCCGACTTTGACTACACCTTTGACCATCTGGCAACGGTGGTCGATCATCTGCTCGACGAGACCGGCACAACGCGCTACTCCATCTACATTCAGGATTATGGTGCGCCGGTGGGCTTCCGTCTGGCAACGAAGCACCCGGAGCGAATCCAGACGATTGTCACGCAGAATGGCAACGCGTATGAAGAGGGCCTCTCGCCCTTCTGGCCAGACAATCTCGTCCCATTCTGGAAGGATCGCAATCCAAAGACAGAGGCAAAGGCGCGCTCCCTGCTCACTTTTGAGTCGACGAAGTTTCAATACACGCAGGGATTCCGTAACCCTCAGAATGTCAGCCCCGACGCCTATACCTTGGATCAGATGGGCCTCGACCGGCCGGGCAACGATGCCATTCAGCTGGCTCTGTTGTACGACTATCGCAACAACCTGAAGCTGTATCCCGGTTGGCACCAGTACCTGCACGATCGCAAGCCGCCCGTACTCGCGGTGTGGGGCAAGAACGACCCCATCTTCCTCCCAGCCGGCGCTGAGGCATTCAAGCGTGATGATCCGAATACAGAAGTACATCTGCTCGACACCGGGCACTTTGCGCTTGAAGAAGAGAGTGGCCAGATTGCGGCCCTGATGCTCGTGTTCCTCGACAAGAATGTTAAGAACGTTCACTGAGTGCGCCGCGAACGCGCGTGGGGCAGCGCGGCTGCCCCATGTTCCAGACGGCTCTTTCGTGCGTTTCCATGCCAATCGGAAAATTGTCTGTTCTGCTTGGGGGTGACGAATGGCTTTCTCTAAAGTCACAGATGAAGAGCTCATGGCGGCTGCGACAGATGTATTTCGCACCTACGGCTATGAGGGCGCGAGCCTCAGCAAATTGTCTGAGGCGACGGGCCTTGAAAAAGCGAGCCTTTACCACCGTTTTCCTGGTGGAAAAGAAGAGATCGCTCTCGCGGTTACGCGCAGCGTGGGCGCCTGGTTTGAGCAGCATGTGCTGCAGCCTTTGTCTTGCCAGGACACTCCGGCTAAGCGCGTTCGCTTCGTTTCTCAACAACTGCGGAAATTTTATCGAGACGGCTCGACTGCCTGCGTTCTCGACACACTCTCGCTGTCAGGCAATAGCGAGGTGCTCTCTGACTCCTTGCGCGGCATGCTCACGGCGTGGCTCGACGCGTTCACCCGAATAGCACGCGAAAGCGGTCTGTCAGCCGGCGTTGCCCGGGAGCGCGCCGAACAGGCGGTGATCGCAGTCGAAGGATCGCTGGTGCTGGCCCGCGTGTTGCAGGACAAGCGACCCTTCCTCAAGGTGGTCTCGCGGCTGCCGGATTTGCTTACACGAAAAACAAATCCACCCGTGAAGAAGCCACGCGCGGCATAACGCTGGTCCAGGCCGGCACGGCCCAAAAGGCGGACGAGCGTGTCGCGCGACGGGCCGAGGTGTTCCGAGGATTTGTCGCTGGCGCACCCGACCGTTGCGCAACAGAGCGTTCCTGGCTGGCCTCTCGCGTTCATACCCATTACACTGAAGCTTCCGATGCCGTCGCAGCCCGATTTGTATCCACCCAATCCTTCGCAGGTTTCGCAGACAGCGCCGCCTGAACACGACGCCTCTTCTGACAACTTCGATTACGCCCCCATCTGGCTGCAGCGCCTCTCGCTCTTCGTTCTGGTCTGCTTCTGCTTTTACCTTGGAGTTCTGCTGCTGGTCGCTCCCTGGTGGCCGCGGCTGTGGGATGAGAACCATCTTTTTCTGCTTTATCCCTCGCTCTCCCACCTCGCGCACAACGGCTTTGTCCGCGGCATTGTGTCTGGCCTCGGGCTCTTGAACCTCTGGATTGGCGCCTCGGAAGCCATCCACTATCAGGAGTACCGGCCGCGATGAGCGACGGAAATCAATCCGATCTTCCCAAAGTGCCGAAGCTGCCCGCCGACCTGAGTATCGCGCCCCTCGCGTACGAGAATTCCGAATTCCTCGACAGCCCCGACGGCCGCATCCTGCGCATTCTCTCGGAATACTCTGAGCCGCTCGCGCGCTTTCGCCGCGAGCAGATTCAAGACACCGTGGTCTTCTTCGGCTCCGCCCGCTTTCGCGCCATGGACGATGCCGCCCGCGATCTGGAACTGCTGGCCAATACGGGTTCAGCCCAGCCCGCGCCTGCGGCGGAGCAGCCTGTCCATCCTGTCAATGCTGCCGATCCCCAAGCCACAGAACTGCAGCGCAAGCGCGGCGAGGCGGCCGTCGAGATGGCCCACTACTATGAGGCCGCACGCCAACTCGCGTTCCTGCTGACGCAGTGGTCGAAAGCCATCCGCTCGCGCCGCCACCGCTTTGTCGTCACCTCGGGCGGCGGCCCCGGCATCATGGAAGCCGCAAATCGCGGCGCTTATGAAGCTGGCGGCCTGTCCATCGGGCTGAATATTGCGCTGCCCTTTGAGCAGCAGCCCAATCGCTACATCACGCCCGCGCTCAACTTCCAGTTCCACTACTTCTTCATGCGCAAGTACTGGTTCGCATATCTCGCCAAGGCGCTGGTCGTCTTCCCGGGCGGCTTCGGCACGCTCGATGAAATGTTCGAGCTGCTCACGCTGGCGCAGACGCAGAAGCTCGCCAAGAGAATGGCCATTATTGTCTACGGCGAGAGCTATTGGAAACAGATTCTCAACATGGATATGTTTGTAGAAAAGGGTGTGATCTCTCCCGCCGATTTGAACTTGTTCCACTATGTCAACACCCCCGAAGAAGCGTTCGAGCATCTACGCCATTTCCTGGTCAAAGAACATCTCGCCCAGCATCAGGTTCCCGGCGTCGAAGAGTCCGCCGACGCCGACCTGATTCTGCGGCCCGAAATCGCCGCGACGCGCAGCTAAGCAGCGAAATAAGCCAGTTACGGTGGCACATTACTCGAATACGCCACTGCTTGCGTTACAAATAGAGCCGCGCGGGTTACTTTCAGGGTTCCAGCCAATATTGAACGTACGTTGAACAGGCCGTAACCCCCTATTCACGAGTCGCCCCGATACTTGTGCATGTAGGAAGCACGTACGGAGCCGCCACTATGACTCTTCAATCGCGCATCTCCTCGATTTGGAACGAGCCGGCCGCCGCCCGGGAGTATTTCTCAGGTATCTCGCTGCACAGTCACACCAGCCAGTCCAAAGAGAGCCTGACCTTCCTGCACATGATGGCGACGGAGTATCGCCTGCTGCGGCCAATTTTCGCGCACTACGAAAAAGTCACGCGCGAAAGGCATGGCATGAATCTCGTCTTCCTTGCTGGCCACTGGACACCGCCGCTGACGCCGCGTATGGCTTTCGATCTCGAGCATCGTCAGATCGAAGAACAGCTTCACCTGATGCCGATGGTCTCCATCACCGACCACGACACCATCAACGCCCCCATGCTGCTGCGCACCGTGCCATCCGCCCGCCACATTCCCGTTTCGCTGGAGTGGAGCGCGCCTTACGGCCGGACGGAGTTTCACATCGGCCTCCACAATCTGCCCAGCGCCGACGCGCAACCGTGGATGGCCCGCCTCGCGGCCTTCACCGACCAGCCCGGCGACGCAGATCTGATCAACCTGCTTGAAGAGTTAAATGCCCTCCCGAACGTGCTCATCGTCCTGAACCATCCGCTGTGGGATCTCTACCAGATCGGTCAGGCGGCCCACCATCAGCACGTCGAGACGTTCCTCGGCGCTCATGGCAACCTGATCCACGCGCTCGAACTGAACGGGCTGCGCCACACGCGTGAAAATCGCGACGTAGTCAAACTCGCGCAGCGCTGGAACCAGCTCGTCATCTCCGGCGGAGACCGTCACGCGCTCGAGCCCAACGCGAACGTCAATCTTTCCAACGCAGAAAATTTCACCCGCTTCGTCCACGAGATTCGCTACGAGAAAAAAAGCCACGTGCTCTTCATGCAGCAGTATCAAGAGCCCTGGCAGCAGCGTATTATGCGCTCGACGCTCGAAGCGGTCAGCAACTTTCCCTCCTTCCCCGACGGCATGCGCCGCTGGGACGAGCGCGTCTTTCACCCCGACGCCAGCGGCGTGATGCGCCGCGTCTCAGAGCTGTGGCCCACCGGCCGTGCGCCCTGGGCGCTCAGTTTCGCCATTGGGCTGGTACACCTGCTGCACCATCCGACGATGGCCGTCGGCCTGCGGCTTGCCCTCTCCAGCCCGCCAGAAATGTGCGTCGGCGCCAGCGAGCAGGAAGCTTAGTCTCCGCCGTACCTGCGCAAGCCGACGGCCCAGCCCTCGCGTACAAGGCCCCCGCAGCTCACCCACCCGCATACACTCAAAAGATGCCCGCGCCGCCACGCGTCGCCTACTTCCCTGACTCGTTTCACGAGATCAATGGAGTTGCCCACACCAGCCGTCACTTCGAGGCCTTTGCCCGGCGGCACAACTTGCCGTTTCTCTGCGTCCGCGCCGGCGACCGCGCGCGCGATCTGGTCACCGATGGTTCCATCACCACACTGGAACTCTCCCGCTCCCGCCGTTCCATCGCGCTCGACAAAGGCCTGCGCTTCGATCCGCTCTACTTCCGTCACTGGCGGCGCATTCGCGCCGCGCTCGACGCTTTCAAGCCAGACATCATCCACATCACCGGTCCCAGTGAGCTGGGCATTCTCGGCGCCACCCTCGCGCGTCGTCTGCGCGTGCCGCTCGCGGCTTCGTGGCATACCAATCTGCATGAGTACGCCGGCCGCCGCGCGTCTACGCTGCTGCGCTGGCTGCCGCGCCGCACCAGCAACAGCACCGAACTCCACATCGAACGCGCGTCGCTATGGGCCACCACGCGGTTCTACCGGCGGGCCAACGTGCTGTTCGCACCGAATCAGGAACTCTGCGACTTGCTCGAGCGCACCACCGGACGGCCTTGCGCGCTGATGCAGCGCGGCGTCGACACTGAACTTTTTTCTCCCGCCCATCGCACCCGCGACGCCTCGGACGGCGAATTTATTCTCGGCTTCGTCGGTCGATTGTCGATCGAAAAAAATGTCGCGCTGCTGGCGCAAATCGCAAACGATTTGCGGGACGCCGGCGTCACGCGCGCCCGGTTCCTGATTGTTGGCCAGGGGGAAGAAGAGCAGTGGCTGCGTCAGCGCATTCCTGACGCCACATTCGCGGGAGTGTTGCGCGGCGCCGACCTCTCCCGCGCCTACGCCAACATGGATCTGTTTGTCTTTCCGTCGCACACTGACACCTTCGGCAACGTCGTGCTCGAGGCTCTCGCCTCGGGCGTGCCCGCCGTCGTCACTCCCGACGGAGGGCCCAAATTCATCGTGCGCGATGGACGGTCAGGGTTCATTGCACCCGACGATGGATTCTCAGCGGCGGTAAAGAGCGCGATTGCAGACGATGTGTTGCACACAACAATGAAAACTGCCGCCCGAGAACAGGCGCTGACTTCCAGCTGGGACGCAGTCTTCTGCAAGGTGTATGCGATGTATCAAAGCCTCGCCGTCAAGGGGGAAGGACTTTAGTACCCACTGAATCCATGCGCTTGGAGACTTTAGTACCCAAAGGCAACCAAGTCGGTTTACCTAAAAGATGTGACAAACACAGCGTTTAAGAGGTCGTGGCTGGCTTCAAGAAACCGCTCTTATTGCGCGCCGCGGGAAGCGAGTTTCAAAATTGTTGGCGCCTCGATCCCACGGGGCTGCAATCGAATGATTCCCCTGGTTTGCACTGAAACCATTAACTTATCAGTACTTAGACTGAATTATTTTCAAAATATCTGTATCTAATCCAACAAATCTCAGGTTAGACTCTGCTCGTCGTGGCACGTCCCGTTCTGGGAATCCAAGCGATTGAACCCTGGGGACTCAGAGTGCACTCACAGTGCAATCGACGTGCGCATTTTTTTTGGAGAAGGTCAGTTACTAATGATTATCGTCTGTCTGGTTGCGTTCACCACCCTGGGACTCGCTGTCACGTTTGCGAACCGCGCTAAAACTCCTCTTACCAATCCATTTCATAGCAAGCTCCGGCGTGGACTGTTCGTCGCCACCGCTGTCGCAGCCATGGTGACCATTGGCCTATACGTGTCCCAGCGTGTGTTTGCAAGTCAACCGCCGAACGACTATGGGTCGGTCCCAGTCGGCACCCTTACAGCTCCTGTTCATCTGATCGCGGTACGCGGCACATCCGGCACCACTATCGATACCGTCGCTGTATTTTCGTCGGGCATCGCGGCCACCGGCAGCAACGTCGTCGATTACAGCGATGTTGGCGGACCACCCACCACTTGCATACCCGGCTTTGTCTTCTCGGCAGCCAATAGCAATCAGTGCACAGTCAATGTACAGTTTGCGCCGAAGGGCCTCGGCCAGCGCAACGGCGCGGTTGCGGTTTCCGGCGGAGGCGTAGTCGCCGGCATTACTTACCTCACCGGCATCGGAACGGGCCTGCAGTCCACCTACACCCCCGGCACCATCACCAATCCCGCCAGCTTTGGCGCGTACATCGCCGCGAATGGCGGCGCACTGAGCAGCGGCGCACTCGACGGTGCAGGCAACGCATACATCGTCGCGAATCAGCAGGTCCTTTCGGTTGTGCCGGCCGGGAACACCGCTGCGGCGGTTACCGCAGTCGCGGGCGCTGCCGGTTCTGCTGGTTTCGTAGACAGCACCGTAGCAAATTCTCGCTTTTCTGACCCCTCGGGTCTGGCCGTGAACGCCGCCGGCGCAGTTTTTGTCGCGGATACCGGAAACAACGCAGTCCGCGCAGTCTTACTCGGTTTCGTCCAGACGGTCGCGGGCAATCTTCCAGGCGGCGCGGTGAACGTCACGCCGGCAAACCAGCAAGCCCTGAAGGGTCCCACCGCCGTAGCTGTAGACGCGCAAGGCAATCTCTACATTGCCGACAGCGGCAACTTCGTCATCCGTAAAGTCGACCCGAGCGCCGGAACCATCAGCGTCTTCGCCGGCAGTGGAGTTTCGGGCTTTGCGGGAGATGGTCTTTCGGCCACCGATCCCGCCGTCAAGATTGGCGCCGTTTCTGCGCTCGCCTTCGACTCCCTGGGCGACCTTCTCTTCAGCGATACGACCAATAACGTTATTCGCCAGGTCAGCACGACTGGAAAGATCAGCACCATCGCTGGCACTGGCAAATCAGGTGCCACAGGCGACGGTGGCATCCCGATTGAAGCTACCTTGAACAATCCCGGCGGAATCGCCGTTGACGCAGGCGGCGACATCTACATTGCCGATACGGGAAATGCAGTTGTTCGGCGCATCGATGTTACTTCCAATTTAATCGACACCGTCGCGGGCATCATCGGCGTGTCCGGCACCACGGTCAGCGGTTCAGGTTCTACCCTTACCAATCTCAACCAGCCCGTCGCTGTCGCATTTGACAGCACCGGAAAGCTGCACATTTTCGACGCGAAAACCGGCGATGTCGACCAGGTAGACGGCCAGACCGTTCCCACCATCAGCCTCGGTTCGGTCGCCCAGAACCGCGCCAGCGCGCCCCAGAACATCACTGTCGAGAACAGCGGTACCGACCCCTTTACCATCACCAGCGTCGCGGTAGCCCCCGGCTTCACGGTGGATCCGGCGAGCACCTGCGAACCGCAGGGCGGAGCGGTGTTCCCACTCACCCTGATCCACGGACAGACCTGTTTCTTCAAGGTCACGGCGACTCCGACCGCGACCCAGACCGCCGGAGCGCTCTTCACCGGGAATCTGGTGGTCACTTCGCAGGTCGGTATCCAGACCATCGCGCTTTCCGCGACCGCCACCGGCGAACCCACGAAGCTTGTTTTCGTGACCGCGCCGCTGACAACTGTTGCATCGCCTGGAGCGGCCAGCGTTGTCGGGTCTCCGATCACTGTCCAGGAACAGGATTCGAATGGCGCGAGCTCCGGCGCCAGCGGCGACACCGTTACTCTGACCGTCACCGGACCCAGTCCCACGGTCACCTATACGGCCGTTGTCAATGCCAATGGAATCGCCAGCTTCGATCTATCTGGCGTGCAGCTCATTACCACGGGCACGTACACCTACGTCGCCTCGGTTAAAACTACGGGAACGCAGGCCGCAATCACACCCGTCACGGTGACCGAACAGGTAACCGCTGGCGCAGCGACCAAGGTTGTCGCAACTCTACCAACGACCGGACAGGCGGGAGTGGCCCTTTCAGCTCTCACCGCAACCGTCGAAGACCTCAATAACAACATCGTCACGACCTCGATCGACAACATCCTGGTCACAGTCACCGGGCCGGGTGGCTATTCCTCATCCGTCAATGCGAATGCCGTCGCCGGAGTCGCGACAGTTCCGCTGAACAACCTCACTCCATTCACCACGCCGGGCGCCTACACCGTCACTCTGTCCGACACCACCACTCCTGGCCTGACGCTGCCGCCCATCGCAACGCTTACCATTACCGGTGGCGCCCCGATCTCCCTCGGCACCCCGGCACCGCCTCTGCCAGCGACGCAGGTTGCGGGCACCAACACCCTCACCAGCGTTCAGATTAAGGTGCTCGATTCCAACCAGAACGTTGTCACCGGTTCGACCGACAACCTGCAGGCTACGGTGACCGGACCGGGCGCCTACAGCCAGACCCTCGCCTCGACCGCAGTGGCGGGTGTCGCTACGTTCGCGCTCAACACGCTGCCCGTGTTCAACACGGCGGGCACTTACACCGTCACGTTCTCTGACCTCACGAATGCAACCGTGACTTCTTCGACGGGCAGCTTCACCGTCGGTGTCAGTGCGGCAGCGAAGACAATCGCCAGCCTAGTACCGGCGACCCTGGTCGCTGGCGGCAACGTCGGCAATGTCACCATCACGGTGCAGGACTCAGCGGGCAACACGGTGACGAGCTTCAACGGCCCGGCCAATGTGGCGGTCACCGGTCCTGGTCCGAACGGTACGGTGCTGAACTTCTCCGGAACGCTCACCAACGGAACTGGCACCATCGCGGCCAACACCCCACTCAACGCAGCAGGCACATACACTGTGATTGCGAGTGCAGACGGCTTCAACGCGACCGCCCAGACCGTCACTGTCTCGGCTGGCGCTGCAACGAAGATCGGCGTCACAGTTCCCAACGTGCCCGCTGGGGGCACCCTCGGAACGCTCACTGCCACCGTGCAGGATGCCAACGGCAACACGGTGACCACCTCGAGTGCTGTCTTCACCGGAACTGTGACCGGCCCCAACGGCTACTCACAGCCCGTCCCGCCGACCACCGCTGTCAACGGCGTGGCCAGCATTAACCTCAGCGGCCTGCCCGTATTCAACGTAGCCGGCACCTACACCATCACGTTGAACGCGACTGGGGGCCTTACAGTCACCAAGACCTTCACCGTAACGGTTGGCGCGGCGAGCAAGCTGACCGTCGCCCCCATCACGACCCCGATCACCGCGGGCGGCAACATCGGTTCAGTCGTAGTGACCGTGGTGGATGCCTTCGGGAACACGGTGACCGCTTCCACGGCGCCGGTAACCGTCACCATCACTGGACCGGGCGGCTTCACCTTTACATCCGCACCAGTCCCCGCGGCCAATGGAATAGCGACCATCAGCTTGTCAGGCACCCCGCTCAATACCGCGGGCACCTACTCGGTGACCGTCGCGAGCCCGAACCTGACTTCGCCGCCAGCCATCAGCATAACCGTGAACGCGCAGACCAGCGCTGCCTTCGTGATCGTTTCGGGCTTCCCGACCGCGATCAACGCGGGCGCCAGCGCACCCGTCACCGTAACCGTGCAGGATGCGCAACACAACACCAGCACCAGCTTCACGGGAACGGTAACCCTGACCAGCTCGGATACGAAGGCTGTCTTCGTCCCCACGTCCTTCACCTACACGGTGGCCGATGCGGGCGTGCACAGCTTCACGGCAACGCTGAACACGGCCGGAACGCAGAGCATCACCGCCACCACCGGCGGGGTTAGCGGCAGCGAAACGGGCATTGTGGTCGGCAAAGTTACGACCACATCCACCCTCACGCTCACCCCGGGTGGGGCGGGTTCGGCCTTCGGCGTCCCGCAAACGCTGACCGCGACCATCGTTCCGGCCTCGGCCGGCGCCAACGTCGCGGGCGGCACGGTGCAGTTCACCGATAATGGCACGGCCCTCGGCGCGCCGGTCGCACTCGCCGGCGGAAAGGCCACCCTCAGCCTGCCGGCTCCGGCTCCGGGCGCGCACCTCTACACGGGCGTGTACTCCGGCGATGTCAACTTTGGTGGGTCCACAAGCAACGCTGTCCCATTCCTGGTGACGCAGTCCGCAACCACAACCACGGTCACTTCCTCGGGTTCCCCGTCCGTTCAAGGTGCCGCGGTAACGTTCACCGCGACAGTCGTCGGGGCGGGCGGTGGCACTCCGACCGGAACCGTGTCGTTCTTTGACGGCACGACACTGCTCGGAAGCGGCACTCTAGCCGGCGGGAAAGCCACCCTGACCACCACCTTCACCAGCGGCGCCGCGCATTCCATCACGGCGGTTTACGGCGGCGATTTGAGCTTCACCGGCTCAACCTCGGCGGCCTTCCTGCAAGTGGTCACCGCGGCCTTCACGATCACCGTTAATCCCAGCTCGCTGAACTTGAAGAGCGGCGACAAAGGCTTCGTCGCGGTGACGCTCACGGGCAATGGTGGCTTCTCGGGTACGGTAAACCTGACCTGCACCAACCTGCCGGCCACGATGCAGTGCACCTTCTTCCCGGCAACCGTGGGCGTGGGCAGTTCCACGACGACGGTCGAGCTGATCGTCAGAACTCGCGGCATCTTCAACACAGGGACTGTAAGCGGCAACGATGCGCCAGCCTTCCCGGCACTCGCCTTCTGGCTGCCCGGCGCCGCGCTCAGCGCCTTCGGTCTGCGTCGTAAAGGCATGAACGGCCGCAAGCGTCAGGCTCTGTTGCTGGTGGTCTTGATGCTGGGCATGGGCGGATTGCTTGGACTCTCCGGCTGCGGTTCAGGCACGGGTCCAAAGACGCCCGCAGGCACCTACGTCATCAATGTCGTCGGAACCTCTGGAACGGTGGTCGACTCAGCTCCGCTCACAGTCGTTATCCGATAATCCATAATCATTAAGAAGAAGGCAGCCCAGAGGGGCTGCCCTTTCTTCCTCGGGGCTGCCCTTTCTTTTTCGTCCGAAAGAAAGCATCGCCGCAAGAAAGGGCACAGGCAGAATTACCGGTAGACGACGCATCCGCGTGCCTCCAGATGCTCGATCCAAGGGGGTAAGTACAAATCGGTCACCCAGCGCAAGTCTATTTTTTCTAGTTTGGGCAATTTGGCGATTGTCGCAGGCAAAGATGTCAGTGGGTTGCCGCGAAGATCGAGGTGTCGCAACTCGG
>JBBPYY010000071.1:0-5998 GCA_038199445.1 Terriglobales bacterium
ACCACCGGCTTGCACTTCGACGACATCGGCAAACTGCTGACAGCGTTTCGCAAGCTAATCGACGATGGCGGTTCCCTGCTGGTGATTGAGCACAATCTCGATGTCTTGAAAGCAGCCGACTGGATCATCGACATGGGCCCAGAGGGCGGAGCCGCGGGGGGGCGCATCATCGCAACAGGCACTCCAGAAGAAGTCGCCGCCACTCCGGGGTCGCATACCGGGGAATGGCTGTCGCGCGCTTTGAAGCGCCGTCGCACTCCGGAACTCGCAGGCGCGCGATGAAATGCCTTGCCTTGCTTCTGCTTTGTGTGGCACTTCCGGTCTCCGCGCAGCCACCGGCTCTGCCTGCCGGCACCCACTCCGCCGACGCTCCTGAAGCGGCCAAGGCAGCGGCACCTTCTCTCGATGCGGCTGAAGACGCCATGGTCAAGCGCGACTGGAATCTCGCGCTGTCGCTTCTGGAAAAACATCTTGCATCGCCTGCGCTTTCGCCAGAAGAGGCCGCCCGCACTCAGTACGACATAGGCTTCTGCAACGAAGCAATCGAAAAACCGAATGAAGCACTCGACGCATATCGCAAAGCCATTGCCGCAGACCCGCATCAGTTTGAATCTCACGCTGCGCTGGGGCGCCTGCTGCTCGAGCAAAATAAGGTTGCCGAAGGTCGTACCGAACTAGTCGCCGCGAGCCGCCTTACGCCAGCGGGTGGGGGACCAAACGCGGCTAAGGCAGAGGTCTATCGCACCCTTGCCCGGATCGACCGGCGCGACAATCCTCCACAGGCCAGTTCCGAGTTAATGGACGCCCTAAAGCTCACTCCCGAAACCGGTCAGGACGCACTGCTTTCCGCTGAGATCGCAGAGAACAGCGGAGATCTCTCCGGCGCCGAAGCCGCTTACCGCAAAGCGATCGTGAACGCGCCCGATTCCATTCCTGCAACAGCGAGCCTTGCGCATCTCCTGATCCGCGAAAAAAAATACGCCGAAGCGGTGCCGTTCACCGAGCATGTCCACGCAAGCGTGCCGAACGACGCAGACGTTACCCGCTTGCTTGCCAACCTCTACCTAGAGACTGGTGACACCGCAAAGGCCACAGCTCTCGATATGGCGTTGGCCGCGACCGCCGAGGGCAGCAAAGATCCTGATCTCTACCTCACCCGCGGCGAGGTGTTGCTGCGCCAGCACGATTACGCCGCTGCCCAGGCGGCATACCAGCGTGCGGCTGACATCGACCCCAAGCTGGTGGATGCGTGGAGCGGCCTCGCTTTTTCCGCAACGGAGAACCACCAATATTCCACGGCACTACAAGCGCTTACTGCACGGTCAAAATTGACCCCTGATCCGCCTGCGGCTTTATTTCTATGGGCCACAACGTACGATAATCTGCGTCAATATAAGGCAGCGATGGCTTATTACAAGCGGTTCCTGAGTGCGGCGAAGGGAAATTTTCCAGATCAGGAATTCGAAGCACGGCATAGATTACTCACGCTGGAACGGATGCACTGAAGTGGCACCCGCCGCAACGGAAGCGTAGTCTTCGTCTGCAAGGCAGGGAGGCACGATATGCGGCTTATAGGTCAGAGTCTTCTCTTCTCATCTCTGCTCGCCTTCACTTGTGCGGCAAGCTCGGCAGCCAACATCGACGAGAAAATTCTCGGCACGAACGAGCTTGCGACTCTCCAAGCCCGCGCTGAGGCCAGCCCTAAGGAGCAGTGCTATCTCTACGCGCAGATGGCGCACCAGATGGTCGAATTAGCGGGCAGGCATCTGTCAGCCGGGGATAGTGAACAGACTCTTCAAGCGCTTGCCGCCCTGCAGAAATATACAGAGCACATCCATGGTGGACTGAACGGCGATACGAAAAAACTGAAAGACGCAGAGATATTGATGCGTCACACATCGCTCAAACTGAACGAACTGCTCCACAACACCTCCAGCGACGACCAACCGCAGGTGGCGAACACGCTGAAACATTTCGAACAGGTGCGCAGCGAACTGATGCTTGCCATTTTCACCCATTGATTTTTAGCCACCAGGCACCTAGAGGCAACGACTGACCCCCACTCGGCCCCGGACTTGGTCAATGCAACGGTCGATGGCAAGGGTTTTTCAACGGTCGATGGCAAGGGTCTTTCTCAGATGCTGCTGCGCCGTGCTGGCGTGCAATTTTGCGGTGTATGCGCAAACCAGGCATGTACCGTTGTCCGACGCGGACACAGACAAGTTGCGCGAAAGTGCGGACAACCCACCCGAGCGCGTCAAACTCTACATCAAATTCACCGACGAGCGCATCGCGAGTATCAAATCGGTTCTTGTCTCGAGAAGACCGGTGACACCGGAGCAGTCGTTACAACTGCACAACCTCATGGACGAGTTCACACATCTGGTCGATGAGGTGCAAGATAATCTCGATGGTTATACTGAGCGCCACAGCGACATTCGAAAGCCGCTGAAAGAACTGCTGGACGCAAACGCTCGCTGGCAGGAGGTTTTGCGGTCGCCCCCGCCCGACCCGAGCTATGACTTTGCCCGTAAGACGGCGCAGGAAGCGGCTGCAAGCATCGCGGAAGCCGGGCAAAAAATGATTGAAGAGCAGAATCTCTATTTCAAAGAAAAAAAGAAAGCCCCGAATAATTAAGCATTGGTCGCCGCCTGCCCGCTTGTTACTCTCTTTGTAAGTGCCCCACGAACTGAGTGCAATTTTTGAGCAGGCCTATGGTAACTTGCGGCCCCGGGCACCGATGCCTCCGCTGCACGTCCGGTTCTATCGCTTCGTGGGCTTGAACACGACGATTCGGCTGCGCGCGGGTGGTATCTACGTCCATCTCTCCGATCTTCTCGAGGCCGCGCCAGCTTCAGTCATTGAAGCTATCGCACACATCCTGCTGGCAAAGTTGTATCGCAAGCCAATCGAACGCGCGCATGACGACCGTTATCGCCGATTCGTGTCAAGCGCAGCGGTGTCGCATCAGGCCGATCGCATGCGGCAGATGCGCGGGCGAAAAAATCTTTCCACCGCCAAAGGGCGTCACTACGATCTGAATGAAGTGTTCGAAAGCCTGAACATGCGCTACTTCCACGGCCTGCTTGGCCGGCCACAATTGACTTGGAGCGCGCACCACGCGCGCCGCTCCCTGGGGCATTACGATGCCGCGCACAACACGATCGTCGTCAGTCGAGTCTTCGACCGGCCCGATACGCCGCGTTTCGCGGTGGAATATCTGCTCTACCACGAGATGCTGCACCTCAAGCATCCGGTAAAAAGACGAGGGACGCGCCGTTGCGTGCATTCGCGGGAGTTTCAAGCCGAGGAACGGCAGTTCCCAGAGTACGAAGCCGCAATGCTGTATCTTAAACGGCTCTAGCCGAGCGAATCACATTGCGGGAATTTGCGCGCGTCGCCCGCCGCACACTCCAGATGCCGAGCAACAAGCCCGCGACAATCGTCGCCAGGCTCGCCACTTGCGCGTTGCTCATTCCGAAGTACACCTTTGGATTGATGCGGATAATCTCAACCAGAAATCTGCCGATCCCGCTCAACACCAGAAATTCGGCGGTCAACAGGCCCAGCGGTCTGGCCACACGGCCACGCCACCATAAATACGCGCCGAGCGCAACGCCGAAGAGCAGCTCATAGATCGGCGTGGGGTGAACGCGAACCCCCGGCGACGTCGGCACCAAACCATGGGGAAACGCCATCGCCCAAGGCACGTTGCTAGGAATGCCGTAGTCGCCGTCTCCTGAAACCAGGCAAGCGATTCGCCCCATGCCATAACCGATAGCAGCAGCGGGTGCGGCGAGATCGAGCAATTGAATCGGCCCATTCGCAAACCTGCGTCCCTGGATCAATAAGGCGACGATTCCGAAGACGAGCCCGCCGTACCATGCGAAGCCTTCGCGGTCGAAAAGCAAGGCGAGCGGGGCGGCAGCGAGCTCATGCGGGCTCTCGAAGACATGCCATAGCTTTGCCCCGATGATTCCCGCCAAGGTCGTAATCGCAACGATATTTACGGCATCCGCATCAGAGCCGCTGCGACGAAAATTCGCATGCAGTACGCCGCACGCGGCAACCGCCGCTACCCACATCAGCAAACCAAAGGTGGGCAGAGCAAAGTGTCCAATGTGGATAAAAGGAAGCATTGCTTTGAGTATAGCGGCGTCTTTGTCGCGCGTTGCGCGCGGTAAATTGACAAGCCGCTGCAGCAGCGACGGGTCTATCCTGTCACCCAGTGGCTGTCATGCGACATACCGAAGCACGTCCTGCGGGCCTGCAAGTTTTGTTTACGCGGGAGCAGATCGCGGATCGCGTTCAAGAAATCGGCGCACAGTTGACGCGAGATTATGCCGGCCAGTGTCTGGTGCTGGTTGGCGTGCTCAAGGGCGCTGCTTTTTTCCTCACGGATCTGGCGCGAGCCATCTCCCTCGATTGCACCTTCGATTTCGTCGCAGTTTCAAGCTATGGAAAATCCACAAAAACTTCCGGCGCGGTAAAGCTGATTAAGGATTTAGATCATCCAATCGAAGGTAAAGTCGTTGTTGTAGTGGAGGACATCCTCGACACGGGCATCACCCTCTCATATCTGTGCAAGTTGCTGCGACAACACAATCCCCGCGCTTTGGTGATTGCGACATGCCTGGATAAGCCCGGTCGAAGACTGGAAAAAATTGACGCGGATTACATCTGCTTTACCATCGAAAATCAATTCGTCGTTGGCTACGGAATGGACTTTGCCGAGAAGTATCGCAATCTGCCGGACATTTGCGTGATGACGCCGGATCAGCACGATTAACGAATGGGTAATGACTAATGAGACCCTTGCGGATCGTGTATGTGTGTGCGTACTATCCGTTCCGGTCGCGACCCATAGAGACCTGGTGAAGAATGAGCATGATTCTTGCTTTAACTGAAGCGCCGTATTTTGACGCTGCTGCATTTGCCTCCGAAACGCTTTCCGCGTGGCCCTCTCTGGCCTCAGTGCTCGATCACACCCTGTTGAAGCCCGACGCTACCCGATCAGAAGTCGTACAGCTTTGTCATGAGGCTGCGCAGTATCATTTTGCCTGCGCCATGACCAATCCTTGCTGGACTTCGCTCACTGCCTCAGTTCTTTCCGGCACAGATGTACCTGTCGGCGTGGTTGTAGGCTTTCCCCTAGGTGCATCGCTGACCAGCACCAAGCGCGATGAAGCAGAAGCTCTGGTTCGTCTCGGCGCTCGCGAACTCGACATGGTATTGAACATTGGCATGGTCAAAGCCGGCGAATATGAGGCGGTCGAGCGCGACATCCGCGCGGTGGCGCAAATAGTTCACGACGGCGGAGCGATTCTCAAGGTCATTCTCGAGACGTGCTTGCTGACCACAGAAGAGAAGCTGCGGACAGCGACCCTATGCATGGCTGCGGGTGTTGATTTCCTGAAAACATCGACAGGTTTTTCCACCGGTGGCGCTACGGTCGAAGACGTTCGCCTGCTACGCGGTATTGCGGGCGGGGGGGCCGGGGTCAAGGCGTCCGGCGGCATCCGCACCTTGGCCGATGCTCAGGCCATGCTTGAAGCAGGCGCCAGCCGCATCGGCGCAAGCTCTTCCGTAAAAATCGTCCGCGAACTAGGCGCCCCCTAATTTCGTCGCTCATGTTGAATCTGCCGCACAATAGGTTCGGGCATGCTGCGCTAGAATTGCGTTTGGTTCATCGCCAGATCGCATGAGTTCCTCATCCCGCACCCCGCAAGACAAACCCGACATGCAGCCAGATTCGCCAGGTACCGCGGCATCGCCGCCGGCCTCGGGCGAGGAGCGGCATCACGCCTATGAGGGCGACTATCGCCCAGTCGGTGGCACTACAGTTATTACTGAGCCGCGGCTTGATTTTAGCCAAGTCAGCTTTCTCGTCCGTCTCGCGGACACACTCAATACCACGCTTGACCTGAATACCCTGCTGCGCCGCGTCGCCGATCTCGTGCGCGCGGTCATTGACTACCGCATCTTTGCCATCCTGCTC
>JBBPYY010000072.1:0-14816 GCA_038199445.1 Terriglobales bacterium
CTGCAAAAAAGTAGGGCGGGATGCCGCCGGTTGCAAAAACGCGATCGGCATATGGTACACCGACGCTGCCCCCGAGTAGAGAGGTCGTCGCCAGCGCAAGCGGAGCCGCGATGATGAATTGCTCCGTGGCCAATCGCGTCGGATCGGCGATCGAAGTGGCTGCCACCGTGACCGGCGTGTCCGCCACAACTTGCGTGGGTGCAACATAGGTGACGGTCAGAGGCGTTACGCTCGTAAACGTCCCGCAGCCGCTCACGCCGCAGTTCGAGCCGGCGATGCTCCACTTCACTCCAAGATTCGCGGGGTCATTCTGGACAGATGCAGTGACGGAAACGGTCTGCCGCGGCTCAATGAATTGTGGCGCATTTGGAGAAATTGAAACCGAAACATCCTGAACCGTGATGCTGAAGGCGGCCGTGGCTGTGATGCCTCCGAAATCCGCTACTTGAACCACGAAGTTCGCAATCTGCGACGTCGCCGGCGTTCCTGTAATGACGCCAGTCGCGCTGTTGAGCACAAGTCCGGCAGGCAACGAACCGGCGAGGACTGTCCACAGGTAGGGCTGCACGCCACCGGTCGCCGCCAGGGTCGCCGAGTAGGCGTTGCCCACCGCTGCGACGGGCACCGTCGTCGTTGTGATGACCAGGGGCTGGGCAACGCTGAGTGTCGTTGCGCCGGTGATGAGACCATTTGCGATAGAGACCGCTGTGATCTTCACAGAAAAGCTGTTCGAGAATGCGGCTGGCGGAACGTACACCGCATCGGTCGCGCTCGTACCGGTCAGGGACCCGCAAGCCGCCCCGCGGCAGTTCACGCCCGCAATGCTCCAGGTCACGCCCCGGCCCGTGTAGTCGTTCTGGACCACGGCATTCAGATTCACGTTCTTGCCGGCGTCAAACACCGGACTGGCGCTTTGAACCAGCACATGCATCGCGAGGTTAAACGGCGATTGACCCGCACCGCAGCCCAGCAGTAAGAGTGAAGCGAGCAGCCATAGCACGATGTAAACAGGGGACGTGTTCTTCATGTCGGAAGCCTCGATGGCGCTGATGCTAGCCGGGTATGCTCAGAGTTCGGCCGCAAAAGAGAGGCCGCGACGAGAAGACGTTCGTCTTCGGGAGCGTTCGCCGCATCGAGTTCCGTTTCGGAAAACGCGCGCGAGATCACGCCCATTAGCTCCGGCGACGACTCGCGCGTGTGTCAGGGGGTGGTCAGGCCGCGGCATCGGCGGGTGCCGGCGCGGTATCCTAGGGCCTCTGTTGGGAGGGAACCTATGCGGCCGACCTCATCCGAGCTGTCCTATGAGCTCGTCAACGGCGCTACCCGGCGACGGGGCAAGGTGGCGGCGACCCCGTTTGTCATCGGACGCTCCCCCATCGCAAATCTGACGATTGCACACCCCAGCGTATCTCGGACGCACGCGCTCATCATCCAGCGCGATGGACTCTACCGCGTTGTGGACGAAGGCAGCCGCCATGGCTGCTACCTGAACGGCGAACGAGTCACTGACCACGCAATTCGCGCTGGCGATGTTCTCCACTTCGGGCACGAAGACGGCCCTCGCATTCACTTTGAGAAAGCGTCGGATTCTTCTTCCACGCTGCTTGAGCTAACCACGCAACTTGGTACGAAAGCGGCGCAAGGGTCCGACCTTAAAAAACTGGATTGGCTGCTCGAGGCAGCGCGACGTCTCAACACCGACGGCGGTCTCGAGCAGATCCTGATTTCGCTGATCGACACGACGCTCGATTTGACGCTGGAGGAACGCGGCTTCGTCTTTCTCGCAGACCGTAACGGGGCGCTGACCTTTACCGTTGGAAAAACGGCAACGGGGGAAGCGATCACGCGTGACGACACGATCTCGTGGACCGCAATCAACGCTGCGACCCAGACCGCCGCACCGTACATCGTCACAGACACGCTGGCCGCAACAGGCGTACCGCCGTCTGACAGCATCGTGGCGCAGCGTATTCGCAGCATCGTGTGCATTCCGCTGAGAAAGCGGATTCCGGGCCCGGGTGGAGTGCGGGAAACAATCGGTGTCTTGTATCTGGACAGTCGTTTGGAAGCGCACCGGATCACCTCAGTCGATGCTCGACTGCTGCAGACCATAGCCGCCGAAGCCGCCGCGCTGGTCGAGAATGCAACGCTCACCCAGGCCGAAGAGAACGCACGGCGCTATCGGGAGGAACTGGAAATTGCGGCGCGGATCCAGCAGGGGATCATGGCGGTTCGCCTGCCCGAACTCTCATACGCTACGGTGTGCGCGCGTTCTCTGCCATGCAAGGAGGTGGGCGGAGACTTCTACGATTTCGTTGCGGGACCCGATGCACTTTACGCAGTGATCGCGGATGTATCGGGGAAAGGGATGTCCGCGGCATTGCTGGCGGCGACTCTGCAGGGTCTGATCTACACGCAATTGCTTGCCGGCCAGGGATTGACGCAGATTGCTTCTCTAGCAAACCAGTATGTTTGCGCGAAAGACATACATAAGTACGCCACCTTGGTTCTAGTCCGGCTCAGTTACGACGGCGCGGTGGAGTATCTCAACTGCGGCCATGTGCAGCCCTTGCTGGTCACCGCAAATGGAGTCATCCGATTGCAGAATGGCAACTTGCCCATCGGACTTTTCGCAAGTACGGAGTTCACCGCGGAGACCTTGCACATGCAAAGCGATGATCGCCTCATCCTGGTGACGGATGGCGTGACGGAAGCCGAGGACCAGGTCGGCGAATTTTATGGGGATGCGCGACTGGAGAAATCGTGCATCGACTGCGCCCACATGGATGCGCTGTTCGAATCTGTAAGCGCGTTCGCACAGGGAACGCCCGCGAATGATGACTGCACGCTGGTCGAACTTCGCTATCTGGGCCAGCGGCGAATGTCTTAAATATCCGCGAACCGGTTGCTATCGAGTTGACTGGGTTTGCAGCGTCTTGCCCGCTGTTCGGGAACTCGGCCAAAACCTGCGGCCGGGAACGACGGCATCCAGCCGAGTATATTGAGATATGGAGCGCTATCAGCAGGTCGAGTCCGAAGCCAAAACACTCGTCGATCCGCGCTTCGAACACGATTCCTGCGGCGTCGGCTTGGTCGCGACACTGACCGCTCTTCCCAGCCACCAGATCCTCACCCATTCGCTCACCGCATTGGCGCGGCTCGCGCACCGCGGAGCGATCGCCGCCGATGGGCAGAGCAGCGATGGTGTGGGCATCATGACTGGCATCCCCCGCGAACTGCTACTGGCGCATGCCTCCGTGCAACTGTCGGCTTCGCAGCCGCTTGCCGTGGGAGTGATTTTCTATTCGGCAACGGACGATGCTGCTGCGATCGAGCGCGAACTAGAAAGCTCAGTGTCTCTCGAACAGTTCGAAATGCTGGCGTGGCGCGACGTCCCTGTCGATCCGCAAGCGCTGGGAGAAATCGCGCGCGCGAGCATGCCGCGCATTCGTCAGTTGCTGCTGACTACGAGCAATCATCAAGACATGGAGCGGCGGCTCTATGTCGCGCGCAAACGCTTTGAGCGAAACGCGGCGGGCGGTTATGTCTGTTCCCTCTCCTCGCGCGTGCTGGTTTACAAAGCGTTGTGCGCGGGGCGGCTGCTTCCGAGTTTCTATCCTGACCTGCACGACGCTCGCTACACGACGGCGTTCGCGATCTTTCACCAGCGCTACGCAACCAATGTGATGCCGGCGTGGGAACGCGCGCAGCCGCTGCGCATGCTCGCGCATAACGGCGAGATCAACACCGTATGGGGAAATCGTGCGCGCATGGATGCACGCGCTTCGAGCATTCCGCTCGAATGCCATCCACTGATTACACCAGACGGCTCCGACTCCACCAGTCTGGATGAAGCCGTCGAGCTGATCGCACGCAACGGACGCACGCTGGCCGAAGCGGTCCGCATGTTGCTGCCGCCCGCGCCCAATGCGGTGCGCAGCGCTTATATGCGCTATCACTCACAAACGGTGGAGCCTTGGGACGGCCCTGCGGCATTGGCCTTTTCCGATGGAGAACTGGTCGGCGCTGCGATGGATCGCAACGGACTCCGCCCGTGCCGCTACTACGTAACAGAAGACGGTCTGGTCTTCGCGGGTTCCGAAGCAGGGCTGATCGATCTCGATCCGAAGACCATCCGGCGCAGCGAGCGGCTTGGTCCGGGGCAGATGCTGCTGGTCGATCTAGCCGCCCAAACGTTCTACGACAACGAAGCGCTGAATAACATCTTCGATCACGCGACCGGATATGCGGAGCTAATCGAGCCTGGGCGCCTCGAACCGCTGCACGACCATGGCAGTCCGCGCGACGCGCAAGAATTGGTCAATGTGCAGCGCGGCTTTGGATACACGCGCGAAGACGTGAAGATGGTGCTCGCCCCAATGGCGACCGATGCGAAAGATGCGATCTGGTCGATGGGCGACGACACCCCCATCGCGCCGCTCTCGCACACACCGCGCTCAATCTACGCATATTTCCGGCAGAGGTTCGCGCAGGTGACGAACCCTTCGATCGATCCACTGCGCGAGGCCTGCGTCACTTCGCTCAGCACGCGGCTCGGGCCGTGGCCTCATCTGCTGAATAAACATGCGCCGCTGCCAGGAATCGAGTTGCCCTCGCCGTTCCTGTCGCGCGGTCAGGTTGCGACGCTGCGCGCAGCGAGGCATCCGAACGCGGACCATTTGCCCCTCGCTGTGCTTGACTGTTTGCTTCCCACTTTATCGACACTCGAGCATGCGCTCGACGATCTTTGCTCGCGGGCATGCGACCTGGTCGTCGGGGGGGCGGCGATATTGCTGCTCACAGATCGCGGGGCGACGAACAGTGCGTTGCCAATCCCGATGGCGATGGCAACGGGAGCGGTGCACTCGACGCTGGTGAACCGCGGCCTCAGAACGCAGGTTGGACTGGCGGTGGAGGCGGGTGACTGCAGAGACCTGCACCACGCAGCTGTTCTCATCGGGTACGGCGCCGGCGCGGTGTGTCCGTGGCTCGCGCTCGAGACAGCTGCTCATCTGAACCCAGTCGATGGCGAAGAGCGAATGCAGCGCGCCCTTGAACTGGGGCTCGCCAAAGTGATGGCAAAGATGGGAATTTCGGTCGTTGACAGTTACCGCGGCGCCCATCTTTTCGACGCGATCGGTTTGCATGATGAGGTCATCCATCGCTGCTTCTTCGGCACGCCATCGCCGCTCTCTGGTTGCACCTTAGCCGACATCGAAACGGCGGTCCGTTCTTTATGGCAACCTTCCTCGCTCGCCGAACTTCCAGATCCGGGGTGGGTGCGCTTCCGCAGACACGACGGCGCCGAGATTCATGCGTGGCAGCCACCGACAGTAAAAGCGGTCCAGCAAGTTGCCGGAACAGCGCGTGGCGCGGCGGCGACCGACGTCTTGACGGCTGCGCCGGCAGAGACCAATCTATCCCCTCTATCCAATCCATCCCCTCTATCCAATCCATCCTCTCTATCCAATCCATCCCCTCTACCGAAGCGTCCCGCCGCACTTCGCGATCTTTTGGACATTCGGCCCGCAGGCCCGGAACTCGCCATCGCCTCGGTTGAATCAGCCGCAATGCTGATCAAACGATTCATCGCGAGCGCGATGTCTCTCGGTTCGTTGAGCCCGGAAGCGCATCACACGATCACCGAGGCGATGAACCAGATCGGCGCACGTTCGAACACCGGCGAGGGTGGCGAAGATCCCGCGGTGTATCGCCCGACCCGGCCGGGCGGCCCGCTTCTGCTGAACAACAAGATCAAACAGGTCGCCTCGGGGCGATTCGGCGTGACGGCGGAGTATCTTGCCCGCGCAGAAGAACTGGAAATCAAAATCGCCCAGGGGTCGAAGCCCGGCGAGGGCGGTCAACTTCCTGCGCACAAAGTCACTGACCTGATCGCGCGGCTCAGGCACGCGCAACCTGGAATTGCGCTGATCAGTCCGCCACCGCATCACGACATCTATTCCATCGAAGATCTCGCGCAGCTCATCTACGACCTCAAGCGCGTCAATCCGCGCGCGCGGATCGGGGTGAAACTGGTGTCCGGCCTCGGCATCGGCACGGTTGCGGCGGGCGTCGCGAAAGCCTACGCCGACTACATCGTGATCGCGGGAAACTCCGGCGGGACCGGCGCTTCGCCGCTTTCGAGCATCAAGTACGCAGGCAATCCGTGGGAACTCGGCCTGGCCGAAGTGCAGCAGGTGTTGATGCAGAACCAGCTGCGCGGCCGCGTGCGCCTGCGCGTTGACGGTGGATTGAGCAACGCGCGTGACGTGCTGATTGCGACGCTGCTCGGCGCTGAGGAATTTGCGTTCGGTACCTCCGTTTTGGTGGCGCTCGGGTGCGACATGGCGCGCCAGTGTCATCTCAACACCTGCCCCACGGGAATCGCTACACAGCGGCCTGACCTGCGCGCGAAGTTTCGCGGCAAGCCCGAGCACGTCATTCGTTTTTTCGAGTCCCTGGCGCATGAGCTGCAACAGTTGCTGGCCCGGTTCGGCTTCCCTTCGCTCGAATCCGCGATAGGTCGCACCGATTTGCTGGAACAAGTGCGGCGCGATGGCGGCCTTGATCTATCGTCCATGGTGACCAATCACTGTTCGGGCGCGCGGCGAAGCGAACAAAACCACAACCCGCGTCCGGAATCGCGCCCGCCGATCGACGACGCGTGGGTCGCAGCGGTCTTACAAGCCCAGCGCGAGGGTCGGGACTGCCAGATCAGCGCTAACATTGTGAACGAAGACCGCTCGATCGGCGCGAGGCTCGCCGGCGTGCTCGCGCTGCAACCGGATCGCGACACGAGTGCCGCCATTTCTATCCAATGTCGGGGCACGTCGGGACAGTCGTTCGGTGCCTTCGCCGTCACCGGAATGAAACTGACGCTCGATGGCCAGGCAAATGATTTCGTCGGTAAAGGACTGTCCGGCGGCGAAATCGTTATCCGGCCTGTCGGCAGCGCCGCCCGCAACAGTTCGCATCATGTGATTCTCGGCAACGTCGCTCTCTATGGCGCGACCGCTGGATCGCTATTCGCGGCCGGACGCGCGGGCGAGCGCTTTGCAGTACGCAACTCGGGCGCGCACGCGGTGGTTGAAGGCGTGGGCGATCACGGATGCGAATACATGACAGGCGGCTCCGTCGTGATCCTCGGAGATGCTGGAACCAACTTCGGCGCCGGCATGACGGGCGGCGTAGCGTACGTCTACGACGAGAGCGATCGCTTCATCGTCGAGAAACGCTTCCATGCAGAGTCGGTCATTCCGCAGCGGGCCGCCGACTGCTCAGAAGAGGAACAACGATGGTTGCGAGCCCGAGTCATCCGTCATGCGGAAGAAACGGCCAGCAGCCGAGCGCATCAACTTCTCGGGGACTGGAATCAAGCGGTGTCGCGCTTTCTGCGCGTTTCACCGATCTGACCAGGCTGCCGCAGATCTATCGATAAAGCGACCTGTTTGCTGCAATTAGAACTGATTCTCGGAACTTGTCCGAGCGCTGGGGATGGTGGGGATAAAAAACATTGCAAAGAAGACGACGCCAACGATGATCTCCGACATGGTAGTGCCTCTCTGGGGTCAAGGTGCATTCCGGGCATGCGCGCCTGCGAATGCGTATGGTTAAAGACGCTGGCTAACGCTTACGCCGACGGCCGATTGCGTGGTTAGACGGGCATCCAGTCTCGCGATCCGCTTCCACGCATCGCCTCCGCTTCACTGTTTGAGACCACGTCCTGCAACATGATCCAGCTGCCGGCACGTCCGTCTGGCGGACTGCTGACCAGCGCCACGGTGGCGAGCGGATGATCGCCGCGAATGGCGAACGCGAACAGGGAGTCACGGGTGGGGTCCAAACTGCCCACCTTCGCTAACCCATACCAGTCGTGTTTTCTGAACAGATGAATCATGAGTTCATAGAACGCCATCTGAGAACATGAGCCTAACTCGATGTACTTGTGTCCCCGGCATGACCTTTCGCATACCGGGCACAGCGGCATAAGTTCTTTGACAACGTTCTTATAGTCGGAGATTACCGACATGGGTTGGGAGACAAATGTATCCATAAATGCTCCTATTGAGAGAAATAATGCAATGCAAGTTTTTAGCGGACTTCTGCTCAGCGACTAACAGCAATAGGATCGGGGCTCACCGCTGTCTCTGGGCTTTTGTCCAGATCACAGAGGCGTGTCGTTCGTCCAGACGGACGTCAATAAGAGACGCCGCGCTTGTCGTCGCGGAGATACACAGGTAAAACCAGGCAAATAAGCGGTGGAACAATTGGTACAGTTAGAACGAACTACGAAGCGCCGCGCCGTATTTTCTTGCTTAGTTTCTCGTGCGCTGGCGATATCGTCGTTCGAGCTTGGGTATACGTGATTGTTTTGATTCTCGTCAAACTATTTTTCTACTTAAATATCTATTTGTGAGTGCGTTAATACCGTCCTTGCAATTTCTCTCCGCACAATTCCCGACCCGCTCCTGGCGGCAACCGCTGTTTAGCGCCCAGAGATACAGTGAAACGATGCTGCAAGAAGAAACGCGGCTCGAAAGCCGCGCTTCTTCTTTGCAACCGCTTTTGCAATGACAATTACGCTTTGCCGATCGCCCGCGCCAGCGTCTCGCCGATATCCGCCGGCGACTTCGCGACATGAATCCCCGCCGCCTCAAACGCCTTGATCTTTTCTTCAGCCGTCCCTTGGCCGCCAGAGATGATCGCGCCCGCGTGCCCCATGCGGCGTCCCGGGGGAGCCGTCTGCCCGGCGATGAATCCGACCACCGGCTTCTTCACATGTTCTTTCACATAGGCTGCCGCGGCCTCTTCTGCGGAACCGCCAATCTCGCCGATCAGAATAATCGCTTCCGTCTCTGGATCTTCATTCAGCAGGCGAAGCCCATCGATATGCGTCGTCCCGATAATCGGGTCGCCGCCGATGCCAATCGCGGTCGACTGACCAATGCCGCGGGTCGTCAATTGATACACCGCCTCATAGGTCAGCGTGCCGGAACGCGAGACAATTCCAACTGAGCCTTCCTTGTGAATGCGGCCCGGCATAATGCCGACCTTCGCTTTGCCCGGAGAAATCACGCCCGGGCAATTCGGCCCGACCAGCCGCGACGTGGAGTGTTTTAACGTCGCCCACACCTTCACCATGTCGAGCGTCGGAATGCCCTCCGTGATGCAGATGATCAGCGGCAGCCCCGCATCGTTCGCTTCGAGAATCGCGTCCGCGGCAAACGGCGGCGGCACAAAAATCACCGTCACGTTCGCCCCGGTTTTCTCAACTGCTTCTTCGACGGTATCGAATACCGGCCAACCTTCATGCGTCGTTCCGCCCTTGCCCGGCGTGACCCCACCCACAACCTTCGTTCCATACTCCGCGCAACCCTTCGCATGAAAGGTGCCTTCCTTGCCGGTAATGCCCTGCACGATCAGGCGCGTATTTTTATCAACCAGTACCGCCATTTAGTTCGCCCCTTTCGCAGCAGCAACAACCTTGTCCGCGGCATCTTTCATCGTCTCTCCGATGATGAACTTCAGCCCTGAATCCTTGAGAATTTTTCTTCCCTCCTCAACATTCGTACCTTCTAGTCGCAGCACAATTGGGATTTGCACATTCAACTTTTTCGCCGCGCCCACCACTCCCGTAGCCAGCGTATCCACGCGCAAAATTCCCCCGAAAATGTTGATGAAGACTGCCTTCACGTTCTTATCCGACAACAAAATCTCGAAGGCATGCTCGATCTGCTGCTGGTTCGCGCCGCCTCCAACATCGAGAAAGTTTGCCGGCGAGCCGCCCGCGTACTGAATGATGTCCATCGTGGCCATCGCCAGCCCCGCGCCGTTGACCATGCACGCGATGTTGCCGTCGAGCTTGATGTAATTCAGCGCGTACTTCGAAGCCTCAACTTCGAGCGGATCTTCTTCCGCAACATCGCGCAGTTCCTTCAATTCCTTGTGTCGGAACAGTGCATTGTCGTCGAACGTCATCTTGCAATCGAGTGCCAGCAGCTTGTCGTCCTTCGTGGTGATGAACGGATTGATCTCCAGCAGCGAACAGTCCGTATCCACAAACGCCTTGTACAACCCCATCATGAAATGCACTGCCTGATTGATCTGCGTCGGCTTCAGCCCCAGCGCAAATGCCAGCTTGCGCGCTTGATACGGCTGAAAGCCAACCGCCGGATCGATGTATTCCTTGACAATTGCCTTCGGGTCTTTCGCGGCAACTTCTTCGATCTCCATGCCGCCCGCCTTCGAAGTCATAAACACTAGTTCCGAAGTAGCGCGGTCGAGCACGATGCCAAGATAAAGTTCGCGATCGATCGCTGCACCCTCTTCCAGCCAGAGCCGCTGCACCTTCTGTCCCTCCGGGCCAGTCTGATGCGTGATCAACTGCATGCCGAGAATCTTCTGCGCATGCTCCAGCGCCTCGTCCAGCGACTTCGCCACTTTCACGCCGCCGCCTTTGCCACGACCGCCGGCGTGAATCTGCGCCTTCACAACTCCGACCTTCGCGCCGCTGGCAAACAGGTTCTTCGCCGCGTCTGTCGCTTCTTCGAAATTGCTCGCCATCTCGCCGCGAGGCACGGCCACGCCATATTTCGCAAGAATTTCTTTCGCCTGATACTCGTGAATTTTCATGGTTGAGATTGTTCTTTCAGAAGGAAGCGATTTTCTCGTCCCGGGTTGCTGTTATCAAGATCGGGGAGCCGTTGTATCGACTGCAGACGGCGGGTTGATCGGACTAGTCATACTAGCTTGGCAAACGAACCGCGAGCAATCGCCGCACCGCACTTGAATGAAATTTCATCTGGCAGGCGTTGGCTTGCTACGCTCAATGGCAGATGCCGTTTTCCAAATATCTCAGCGAGCGCCCCGAAAGCATCACGCGCGCCTCCGCCCGCGATGTGATGATGCATCTCGCGCTGAGCGGCCCGACCGTCGCCGACGCCGACATCCGCGCGCTGCTCACCGCGCTCGCCGCGCGCCCCGTCACAGCAACCGAACTTGCCGGCTTCGCCGACGCCATGCGCGCCCTTGCCATTCCACTCGATTTCACCGCCGCCGAACGCGCCGTCCTGGTCGACACTTGCGGCACCGGCGGAGACAGCGCCGGCACCTTCAATATCTCCACCGGTGCCGCTCTCGTGGCCGCGGCAGCCGGAGCAAAGATCGCCAAGCACGGCAACCGCAGCGTCACTTCCCGCTGCGGTTCCGCCGACGTGCTCGAAGCGCTCGGCGTCCCCGTCGCGCTCTCACCCGACCAATCCGTCGCCTGCCTGCGCGCCACCGGATTCGCGTTCCTCTATGCTCCTGCTCTGCACCCCGCCCTCAAACGCATTCAGCCCATCCGTCGCGCGCTCGGGTTCCGCACCGTGTTCAACATTCTCGGCCCGCTGACGAATCCGGCGCACGCCGCTGCGCAGGTGCTGGGTGTCTACGCGAGCGAACTGGTTCCCACCGCTGCAGCCGCACTCTCTCTTCTTCGCGTCCGCCGCGCGCTCGTCGTCCATGGAGCCGACGGCGTGGACGAGTTGACCCTGCACGGTCCCAGCGAAATCGCCGAAGTCACAGAATCCGAGGCTGTCACCGAGCGGCGCATCACCGCGGCCGAAGCCGGCCTTCCCGCCGCGCCACTGGGCGCCCTGACCGGCGGTGACGCCGCTGAAAACGCGCACATTCTCCGCTCCATCTTTTCTGGGGAAAAAGGCCCCCGCCGCGACATCGTCGTATACAACGCCGCCGCCGCACTGGCCGTTGCCGGCCTTGCGTCCGATCTCCGCGAGGGCGTAGAAAAATCAGCACATGCGATCGACAGCGGTAGCGCGACCCAAATCCTCAGAGCACTCAAGGACTTTCGCGCGTCGATAGAATGACCATCCTTCTTCAGCGTCGTAATTTTCTTCTGCGTCATACTCCGGTTACCCTGAACACGGCGCTTTGCATTTAGATTCGTTACCCTGAACCCGGCGCTTTGCACTCAGATCTAGGAGCATTCCATGAAGGTTATTATCAGCATTGCCGCACTCCTGCTCATTGCATCTGCCGCGCCGGCGCAACAAATCCAGGTCAACAAAGACAACCGCACCATCGCCGTCACCGCCAGCGAAAATGCGGTCGCCGACGCCGATACCGCCGTCGTTCACATCGGCTTCCAGACCTTCGGCGCGGACGAAAAATCGGCCTATGCCACTGCGTCGCGCGTCTCCAACGCCATCGCCAAAGCCCTCGCCGACGCTGGAGTGCCCAAAAAAGACATCGAAAGCCAGCAGCAAAACCTCAACCATGTCCAGCCGTACGAAACGCAGAATCTGCCCGCCGATCAGCGCGCCCAGCGCCAGTTCACCGTCACGCAATCGTGGGACGTAAAAACCAAAGCCGATGATGCGGCAAAGATTCTCAATGTCGCGGTCAATGCCGGAGCCAACCAGAGCGGCAACATCGACTGGTCCGTCGCCGACGAGAACGCGTTGGAAGCGCAGGCCTCCGCGAAAGCCCTGACCCGCGCCCGCACAATCGCCGAACAAATGGCGCAAGGCCTCAACGCGAAATTGGGCTGGCTGATTTACGCGAGCAATCAGACCCAGGCACGTCCGATCGAGCCGGTGAGAGCGATGGCCGGTGCCATGGCCATGAAGTCCGAAGCCCCAACCCCGCCCCTCGCCATCAACCCGCGCAAGGTCACCAGCTCCGCCACCGTGTACGCTGTATTCGCAATCGAATAGCCTGATCAACGCATGCCCAAATACAAATATCGCGACCTGCATCCGCTGCCCGAAGCCGAGAACGTATACACGCGCTGGCTCGCGCACCTCGATGACATTTTCACCCGCAAGCAAGATCCTGAGCGGCGCGCCGAGACCGTTCGCGACGAACTCTATCAGCTCTACCTCGGCCGTCCGCACGGCGGCAAAATCAACGTCAACATGACTACCGAGCTGCCCTTCAACGTGCTCGGCCTCTCGCTGAATTCTTTCAACGCGACCCTTGAGCCCGAATACTACGGCGACCTCGACGAAGAGAAATATGCGCAGCGCAAGCCGCTCATCTGGTTCTGGCAGATGTTCGATCGCTCCCCCGTCGGGCTGAATCACTGGCTGGGATTCCGCTTCCGCTGCATGCTCGGCAAACACATCTTCCGCCACATCGGCCGGAACGTAAAAATCTTTCACGATGTCGAGTTCAGCTACGGCTACAACCTGACCATTGAAGACAACTGCGTCGTGCATCGCGGCTGCATGCTTGACGATCGGGGCGAAATCATTCTCCACGCCGGAACATCGCTCTCCGACTTCGCCAGCGTCTTCTCGCATCGCCACGACCCGCTTGAGCAGGCCGACGTCACCAACATGGTCACTGAAATCGGTCCCCGCGCGCGCATCACCTACCGTGCCGCAGTGATGTCAGGAGTGCGCATCGGCGCCGACGCCATCCTCGGCGCACACGCCGTCGCGACCAAAGAAATCCCCGACCGCGCCATCTTCGGCGGCGTCCCCGCGAAGCAACTCAAATCGAAGGACGACATTCCTCCGAAGACAGAGAGTCCAAGCGCATAGAGTCGGGTGCCCCATCCTTTGCGCAGCAAAGGGTGGGATTGCAGCCCGCGCGTTCCAACGGTTGCGAGTCGCCGACGCGGTCCCGCCAGCCTGCTACCATCAATCAGCCCAATGAATTCCACCATTACCCTTGGCATCTTTGAATTCGTAGTCCTGCTCTTCTCGCTCAGCCTGCACGAAGCGGCACACGCATGGATGGCCTCGCGCCTGGGAGACCCCACCGCCCGCATGCTCGGCCGCGTCACCCTGAACCCCATCAAGCACATCGACATCTTCGGCACGCTCCTCTTTCCGCTCATTGGCCTGTTTACCGCTGGAGCCATGTTCGGCTGGGCCAAGCCCACCCCAGTCACCACCCGCAATTTCCGGCATATCGTCCGCGACGACATCCTCACCACGCTCGCCGGCCCCTTTAGCAACCTGCTCGCCGCCATCGCCTCGCTGCTCATCCTCATCCTGCTCAAACACGCCGGCCCCGCCGGATACGCCGCCGTCGGCCTCGCCATGCAAGCCGCCCTCTACCACGTCATCGACCCCGCCTCCATGACCGGCCTGCTGTTCCCCGTTGCACTCATCTTTTACTTTGGCATCTTCATCAATCTCATCCTGCTCATCTTCAACCTGATCCCTATTCCGCCTCTCGACGGCAGCCACGTCATCCGCCACTTCCTGCCCCGCGCCGCTCTCAACGTCTACGACTCCGTCGGCATGTACGGAATTTTCATCATCTTCTTCTTCGGCGGTCGCCTTATCTCCCCCTTCCTCTATTCCGCGCTCGGCCTGTTCAACGGAGCCCTCGCCGCGCTATAGAAATGGATTCGCTGGCGCTGAGAGAGAGTTCTAGCGCCGCATTTACAATCAACCTCAACCAATGACATCGTCTAAAAACAATCGCGTGCTCTCCGGCATGCGCCCCACCGGCAAGCTCCACCTCGGTAACTACATGGGCGCCCTCTACAACTGGCTGCGCCTACAGAACGAGCGCGCCGACGACGGCGCATTCAAATACGACTGTTATTTCTTCATCGCCGACTTCCACGCGCTCACTACCGACTACGAAGACACCACGCGCCTCACGGAAAACACACTCGAAGTAGCACTCGACTGGCTCGGCGCCGGACTCGACCCTGAGAAATGCACGCTGTTCATCCAGTCCTGTGTGCCGCAACATGCCGAGC
Source organism: Terriglobales bacterium (assembly GCA_038199445.1). Lineage (GTDB taxonomy): Bacteria > Acidobacteriota > Terriglobia > Terriglobales > Acidobacteriaceae > JBBPYY01. The sequence continues at coordinate 14,726 of JBBPYY010000072.1, forward strand.
TCCATCTGCTCTTCTCCATGATCGCACCGCTGGGATGGCTTGAGCGCGTGCCCACCTACAAGGATCAGCTGCTACAGCTCGGCAACACTGA
>JBBPYY010000073.1:0-11428 GCA_038199445.1 Terriglobales bacterium
GAATCGGCGACAGCCAGCGCGATACGCGGCCAGTATCTTGGCCGGAACATCCGCGGGCCGTGCATGCAGATGCACTCCAACTTCCAGCGTCGAATACTCCTCATCCATCGCGGGCAGCACCTCATCCAGCAACGCCGCCACCTGCGTGGCGCTCGCGACGCCCACCGTATCCGCGAGTGAAATCTGCGTAACGCCATTGTCCGCCAACAGTCGGCACGCTTCCATCACCTCGTCGACGCTCCACACATCTCCATACGGATTGCCAAAAGCCATGGAAATATAGACCACCAGGTTCAGTCCAGCGCGAAATGCGTGCTCACCGATGGCCTCCAGCGCGTCAAGTGATTGCTCAGGGCTTTGCCGCTGGTTGCGCTCCAGAAACGTCGCCGAAATGGAATACGGAAATCCAATTGTCGTCACCGAGCCGGTATCGATGGCCCGCTCGGCGCCCTTTTCATTCACCACAATCCCGATCACTTCGATCTCTTCGGGTGGGTCGAAAAGCGCCAGCGTGTGCTCAGAGTCCGCCATCTGCGGCACGGCCTTCTCTGAGACAAACGAGACCGCGTCGATATGCTCGAATCCAGCAGCAACAAGGGCACGCAGGTACTCGGCCTTGACCTCCGGAGGGATAATTTTGGGCAGGCCCTGCCAGGCGTCGCGCGGACACTCAATTATTTTTACGGCGTTCGTCATGACAGATCGCTAAGCGTGCAATACGTATACCGCAATGATCCACGCGGCACAGTGGAGAACAAACAGCCATAGCAGAGCAAAGCGGAAGCGCAGTCGCAGCGAAAGCAAAATTAGCAGAAATCCATACAGCGGAAACTGCGCAAATGTCGCGAGTTCGCTGATGTTCTCCGCCGTAGACGCCGGCAGCCCGAACGTATGCCCTTTCACGATGTAAGGCAGCGGCAAAACAAACTTCGCCGCCTCTGGAGCGACGATGGCAACCGTCGCTGCGATTCGCTCAATGAAAATCGCGATCAGGATGCCGAGCGCCAAAGGCCACCAGCGCAACAAGCCGCCCGCTTCATTCGCTTTCTTCTTGCGCGACGGCGCCGACTTCGCGCGCGGCTTCGGCTTGGTCGCTACAGCACTCATGTCTGCAGAATACCCGGATTAAACGCCGGCACAACCGGGTTTAATGCCGCGGCCTCGAGTGCGGTAATCAATGTGTCACGGGTCTTCACGGGATCGATAATCGCATCGATCCACAGCCGAGCCGCGCCGTAGCGAGGATCCGTCTGCCCGTCATACGTCGCTTTGGTCTCGTCGAACAGCCGCTTGCGGTCTTCATCCGAGAGCTGGGTGCCTCCCCGTTCCAGTTGTTTCACCTTGATCTCGACCAGCGTGCCCGCCGCCGCAGCGCCGCTCATCACGGCATACCGCGCTGTCGGCCACGCAAAAACAAATCGCGGATCAAACGCCTTCCCGCACATCGCATAATGCCCTGCACCAAAAGACCCGCCAATAATCACCGTAATCTTCGGCACCCCCGAATTCGAAACGGCGCTTACCATCTTCGCGCCCGAGCGAATAATTCCCGTCCACTCCGCATCTTTTCCCACCATGAAACCGTTCACGTCATGCAGAAAGATCAGCGGTACCAGATTCTGGTTGCAGTCCATGATGAACCGCGCTGCCTTGTCCGCAGACTCCGCATAAATCACCCCGCCAAACTCTATTCGCTTTTCGCCGGAGTGTGTCGTCGTTGGCTGATGCTGTTTCTGGTTCGCAACGATGCCGACCGCAAACCCTCCAATCCGCGCATAGCCGCAAAGTAACGTGCGGCCGTAATCCGCCTTGTATTCATCGAAACGCGAGCCATCGACGATGCGCGCAATCACCTCTCGCATGTCATAGCTGTGCGTCGGTTGTTTCGCGGGATCCGGCTCAACGATGCCGTAAAGCTGGTCGGCCGCAAACTTCGGTGGCTCCGCAGCGATGCGATCGAACGCAGCCACGGGACGGCGGCCTAGCCGCGAAACCAGCGACCGCAGCCGCGCCAGGCACAAATGATCGTTCGGCTCTTTGTAATCCACCGTGCCCGAGATTTCCGAATGCATCGTCGCACCGCCCAGATCTTCGGCGCTTACTTTCTGCCCGATCGCGGCTTGCACCAGCGCAGGGCCGGCCAGAAACAGCCCGCTGCCCTCCGTCATCAAAATGTGGTCCGTCATCACCGGCAAATAAGCGCCGCCCGCGATACACATCCCCATGATCGCGGTCATCTGCGGAATGCCTTGCGCGGACATCACCGCGTTGTTGCGGAACACGCGCCCAAAATCGTCCTGGTCGGGAAACACATCTTCCTGCAATGGCAGGAAAACACCCGCCGAATCGACGAGATACAGCGTCGGAATCTTGTTCTCGAGAGCGATGTGCTGCGCTCTTAGCACTTTTTTCGCGGTCATGGGAAAAAATGCTCCAGCCTTCACCGTCGCATCGTTCGCAATGATCATCACCAGGCGGCCATGCACGCGGCCCAGCCCGGTTACCACTCCTGCCGCTGGCGCACCGCCCCACTCCGTGTACATCCCATGCGCAGCGTAAAGGCTCAGCTCAAGAAATTGCGAACCAGAATCGATGAGAAGTTCAATGCGTTCACGAACAGTCAGACGGTTCTTGGCATGCTGATTGTCGATGGCTTTCTTGCCGCCACCTAGCTCGATCTCCGCTTCTTCGGCGGAATACTGCTGCAACATCGCGCGCATCGCGTCAGCGCGAGCGATGAATTTCGCGCTCTTGGTATCGAGTGCAGTCGCGAGCACATTGGCAGCAGAGGCTTGCTTCAATTCGGTTTCAGGCATAGGCAGAGAGGTGCCGTCAGCATAGAACACACATAGCGGGCCGGCCAAGCTGACGCCTATGGTACGTCGCGAAACGCGTCCGTATTAGCCGCGTTATTTATGCTGAATTGGCGCCGCGGAGCGCTCCAGGTCGGCCTTGTCGAACACGATCTTCCACTCCACCGGAATGCTCTGCGGCGAAAAGCAGGTCGATTCATTGCACGCCTGAACCGCGAGCGTTCCTTTGACCGTGACATCCTTCAACTGACCCGTCTGCACCTGACGAAAGATTGGCTTGTCGGCCAGCAGGATATCTTCGGTGATCTCCGCATGACCATTGTAGACAGGCACCGTTTCGTTCAGCGCTTTGAATGTCGTCGGTGTTCCTGCCGGGTAGGAAGCCGGCAACGTAGAATAGAGCGCATTCGGTTCGAGAGTCAAATGCACGACCTTATATCCCCGGCTCTCCGCTCTGGGCGCGTACGCGTGAACACCCTCTGGCAGTTCGATCTTGGCACTCAGGCGCACCCGATCGCCGATCACAGCGTTTTTGTCAGACTGAGCCAGCACGACCTTGACATGCGGAGCGTCGATGCTCTTCCCTTCTCCCGCCGGCAACGGCTCACCCTGAAACAAAATTGAGTACACCAGATTCGGCGTGTAGCGATTGACATATTCCTGTTCAAAATAGCGGCTTTTGATCACTCCATCCGCGCCGATCAGATACAAGCCGGGATACGGTTCCCCCACTTCAAATCCAGTCGCGGCAGGATTCAGAATTCCAAATTTGCGAATCGTGCCCGACTTCTCATCAGAAAGCAAAGGCACCTTTAGTCCATGACGCTGCTCAAATTCCGCGAGTATGTCCACTGAGTCATAGCTGATGCCCACAACATTGATGCCCTTCGCTTCAAACTCCTGCTGTGCCGCGGCCAACTGCAGCACTTGCTGCTTGCAGAAGGGGCACCAGTCCGCCGAACGAAAAAACAGCACCAATAAACCGTTCTTCCCCTTCAACGAATCGAAGTTCTGTACTTTGCCAGCGTTGTCTTTCAGTTGAAACGCGGGGGCCTTGACTCCGGCTTTTAGGCCGGGCAGCTTATCCTGCGCGAAACCCTGCACAACAAAAGTGAACAGTAGAAAAGCAATCAGGAGCGGATACGGATACATACGAACCGTGCCACGAGTATTCAAGAAACGAGAATTCAATTGGATCTCTCCCTATGTCGCGCGCGAGGGCGTTTTCATGCGCTTGCGGCCACTTTCATATGAGGCCCGCGGTTCCGCTTTGGGTACAAACTATCTCGCGTCTCTTCAGCATGCCTCTCACAACAGATGCGCTGGCTCTGCCTTCATCGCTTGCTCCACAGCCGGTGCGGCAGCAGATAGGTAAAGCCCGCAAAACCTTCCCACTGTGTCGAGCTACTCGTCAGCCCATGATCAAAACCAGCATCCAGAACGAGATTTGGCCGCACATCATACGACACGGCATAAAGATTGCCGATCGCATTTCCCCGCAGAAAGGGCTGTGTGAAATGCCACAACTCTCCTGCAAGGGTCCACTTTCCAATCGCCCGGCTCACCGATAGAGTTTGCCCAAACTGCCCGCGGCGGACTCTTGACGCGGTCTGTTCTGTGAAAATGGCGTTCGAATCGTAGTGAAACTTCTTCACATCGCCGCTGATCAGCACGATAGCTGACTGCGACAAACTTCCGATGTCAATATCTGCTGCGAAACCCGTATGTACGCGTCCCGAGTAACTCACCGCAACGGTCGGCCTACTCTTCGCACCCTGCAGCACGATTCCCTGCAGGCCAACGTCCACGTCGCCATCATCTGAACGGTATCCGTCTCCCAGACTCGTGATGGCCCATGGCTGACTGAGGACGAGGATCTCGAATCTTTCCGTGACCGCAAGTCGTGTCAGCTGATTCAGACTGACCTGCCGATCCAGAGAAGGAGAATCGGCTGCGATCAACACCCCCGTTTCGAACTGCACATAGCCCACCGGTGGGAAGGTCGCGGGATTCGTCACCGTCGGTCGAGACGGGCTGGCCTCAGGTATTTCATTGGCGGTGGTCTGGGCTGAGACAGCCATGCTGGCCAGCAGCACGGCACCGATCATAGGCACTCGCACCCATACACTGGCAGAGAAGATCACGATTTATCCGCTTCCAATCCAAGCGCCTTCGCATTTCGCCGCATCGCATCGAGACAGAACGCAATGTGCTCCTCCAGCGGAACGCCCAGTTCCTCCGCTCCTTTGGTAATGTCATCACGATTCACGCCGCGGGCGAACGCTTTGTCCTTCATCTTCTTCTTCACACCCGCAACTTCAACCTCCCAGATCGACTTGGTCGGCTTCACCAAAGCACACGCTGTCAGAAAGCCTGCGAGTTCGTCGCACGCGAATAGAACCTTATCCAGGTGCGACACACGCGGGGTGCCGGAGTACTCCGCGTGTCCCAGAATTGCCGTGCGCATTTCTTCCGGCCATCCCCGCTCGGCGAGAATCTTGTTGCCGACAAACGGATGCTCTTCCGCCGTCGGATACCGCTCATAGTCGAAATCGTGGAGCAATCCCGTGTTGCCGTAGAGTTCGATTAACTCAGCCGCCGCTTTGCCCTCCAGTCCGCTCACCGCCGCTTCGCGCTCGCCGTATGCGCGTGTGCAAGTCTCCACGGCAAGCGCATGCTTCAAAAGGCTCGCGGATGACGTGAACTCCGTCAGCAACGACCATGCGGCAGCGCGGTCCAAGATCGTTTCACTCATCGCGCTATCGTAATGCCCCGACGACCTCGCTTCCGCATTCTTCGGGTTTCTCTGGGAATTTCTTGCTCACGTCCGTTTTTCTCTTGACAGCTCGTTATCAGACAATGAGATACTCACTTCGGCAATAGCAAGGGGTCCACTGCTCTGGCACTCCGCGCACCAACTATGGCAACTACACTGACGCCTGTCGCTGACCGTGAAGTCTTACGCTGCGACCATTGCAGTCTCGTTCAATTCCGCACAACCTGCTCGATCTGCCGTCGCTGCAAAAAGCCGCTCGAAGTCGAGCCGCCCGTTGCTGCCACGCCCGGCCCCGTGCTCGTCGCGGCACCGGCTGAGGAGTCCAGCGGCCCGCAGGTGGCTCGTGCCGTGCGCGAGCTGCGTCGTCGCCGCAACCTCAGCCAGCGCCAACTCGCCGGCAGGATGCAGGTGCCACGCACCTATATCTCCAAAATCGAGAACGCTCGCGCCGTGCCAACGCTGTCTTCCCTGCAGCGACTGGCCAACGCGCTCGAGGTTCATCTGACTGAACTGCTCGCTGATCGCCGGGATGTTGGGCACGATATTCTCGCCGACCCGTTCCTCGCCGAGATCGCTCCCGTTCTGCTTAAGCTGGACGCCCTGCAGCGCTCCATGTTTTTGCATCAGATTCGCGACCTCGCTGCGGGCCGCAGGCGCAGCGCATAACGCTGAAGCGAACGCACGCGGGCGCTTTGCGTCCGCCGTATGCGTGTGCTACGTTCAGGGCTGAATGTTTATGAGCAGAAGTTGGGAGAAATAAGTGTCCTCTCCAACTCCATTCAGCCGCCTGGAAGAACTCTCGGCCGAAGAGTTAGCGATCTATCGCGGGCTTGACCCGCACCGTATGCCGCGCCACGTCGCCATCATCATGGATGGCAACGGACGCTGGGCTAATCAACGCAGCCTCAAACGGTTCTTCGGTCACCAGCGCGGTGCCGAAGCCGTCCGCGGAGTGACCGAAACAGCGGCCCGCATCGGCCTCCCCTACGTCACGCTCTACGCCTTCTCGCTGGAAAACAATCTTCGTCGTCCCAAGGCCGAAGTCGGTTTCCTCATGGGACTACTGAAGTCGTACCTCTCCGCCGAAGTGAAAACGATGTTGCGCAATAACATCCGCCTCGCCTTCATCGGCCGCATCCACGAGCTGCCAAAAGATGTTCAGGACATGATGACCTGGGCTTCCCAGGCGACCGCCTCCAGCACCGGCACGACGCTCACACTCGCCCTCAATTACGGGGGCCGTTCAGAGCTGGTCGACGCCGTCCGGCGCATCTCCCTCGAGGTTGCGCAGAGCACCACTCCCGCGGAAGCCGCCGCCGCCATCCGCGAAGAAGATGTAGCGCGCCACCTCTACACCGCTCAGATGCCTGACCCCGACCTGTTGATCCGCACCAGCGGCGAACAGCGCGTCTCCAACTTCCTGCTGTGGCAGATCGCGTACTCAGAAATCTTCATTACTGAAAGATACTGGCCTGACTTTCGCGGCGCGCATCTGCTCGAGGCTATCGCCGACTATCAGGGCCGCGAGCGTCGCTACGGCGGCCTCGGCGATCCCGTAGACGAAGCCGCTAGCGACCTCGTACGCAGCTAGCCGCAAAAGTCCTCTTCTGTATGCTGTGTCTTGCATGAAACGCATCCTCACGGCACTGGCCCTCATTCCCATCGTCCTGGTGCTGCTCTTCCTGGGGCCGCTATGGCTCATCAGCATCGTCAGTGCAGCCGTCGCATGTCTTGCCCTGTGGGAATACCTCGTCATCGCAGACTCGACGGGCGCCACAACTCCGCGCTGGCTGACGCTTGCGCTCGCCGTGGCCCTCTTAGCCATCAACTTTGATTCGCCAGCGATGATGCTGCCGGCATTCACCGGCGCCGGCTTCATCCTCTGCGCCGTCTGCACCTTTCGCTCGCCACTCGACCGAGTGCTCCGCGATGCCTCGTTCGCGTTCTTTGGCCTGCTGTTCATCGTTTACCCGCTGTCGCTCATTCCCCGCATTCGCGCTCTCGACGCTGGCGTACCCCAGTTGTTGCTCCTGCTTCTGGTCGTATGGGCCGGCGACATTGCCGCGCTCTACGTGGGCCGCAACTTCGGACACAAGAAGCTCGCGCCAAAAATCAGCCCCGCCAAGACATGGGAAGGCGCCGTTGCCTCACTCCTCGGCAGCATCATCTCCGTCGCCATCGCCGTGGCGGCTTTCCCCACTTTCTTTTCCCGCACCTTCATCGTCTCCAATCGCCCTCACGGAGCGCTTCTCGGCCTCTTGCTGGTCGTCGCGATGAACGTCGCCGCACAACTCGGCGACCTGACCGAATCCGCCATCAAGCGCGGCGCTAACGTCAAAGATTCCGGCACACTGCTGCCCGGCCACGGGGGCGTCCTCGACCGCGTCGACGCCATGCTGTTTGCGTTGCCGGTGCTGTGGTACGCTCTCGTCATCCAGCAGCTCTTTGTCCCTTAATTGTTTTGAAGCGAATCGCCATCCTCGGTTCCACCGGCTCCATCGGGCAAAGCACTCTCTCTATCATTGAGAACTTTCCAGACCGCTACGCCGTAGCCTCGCTCGCCGCCGGACGGAACGTAGAATCCGCACTCGACCAATGCCGTCGCTGGCGTCCCAGCGTCGTCTCCATGTCGGACGAGATCCTTGCCGCATCGCTCAAAGCCCGCCTCGCCGCCGAAGGCATCACCGGTATCGAAGTCGTCCACGGCACCGCAGGCACCCTCGCAGTTGCGACACTCCCTGACGCGGACTTCGTCGTATCCGCCATTGTCGGCGTCGCCGGCCTCGAAGCGACATACGCCGCGGTTCGCGCCGGCAAAACCATCGGCCTTGCCAACAAGGAATGCCTCGTCGCCGCCGGCGAGCTCATCATCGCCGAAGCCAAACGCCAGAATGTCGCGCTCCTTCCCATCGATTCGGAGCACAATGCGATCCATCAATGCATGCGCGGCGGCCGCACAGCCGAGGTCCGCCAGATCTGGCTCACCGCATCTGGAGGCCCCTTCCGTACCACGCCGCTGTCTGAATTCGCCAGCATCACCGTCGAAGAAGCTCTCAAACATCCCACCTGGATCATGGGACGCCGCATCACCATCGATTCCGCGACCATGCTCAATAAAGGCCTCGAAATCATCGAAGCCTGCCGTCTTTTTGGCCTTCCGCCGTCCCGGGTTAAGGTCACGATTCACCCGCAATCGACCATCCACTCCCTGGTGGAATTCATCGACGGCTCCATCCTCGCCCAGCTCTCGGTCACCGATATGCGCCTGCCGATCCTCTATGCCCTCAGCTATCCAGAGCGCATCGCGTCCGATTTGACCTTCGACATCGCCGCACTCGGCCAACTCGACTTCAGCCAGCCTGATTTCCAGCGTTTCCCGTGCCTCCGCCTCGCATATGAGGCAGCCGAGGCGGGGGGAAATCATTGCATCGCCCTCAATGCGGCGGATGAAATCGCCGTCGCTGCATTCCTCGACAAACAGATTGCCTTCAATGACATCCCGCGTACAATCGAAACAGTGCTCGAAAATACTGCTTCCGGACTCCCGGCGACGATTGCCCAGGTACTCGAGCAGGATGCCTTGGCACGCGAGGTCGCCCTGCGCTGCCTCGGAGATCAGCCTCAATTGCATTCTGTTTAGTCACGCTTTTCACCGGTAGCGTCATCTTGTTTTGCAAAGGGTCGGGCTTTAACCCACTATGGCTCACGTTCTGTTTGTAACTGCATGGCTCTTGTTTGTGCTCGGCGTTATGGTCTTCGTGCACGAGCTCGGTCACTTCATCGTCGCCAAGCTCTGCGGCGTTCGCATCGAAACTTTTTCCTTGGGATTCGGCAAGCGGCTCTTCGGCTTCCGCCGTGGCGGCACGGACTACCGCATCAGCCTTCTCCCGCTCGGCGGCTATGTCAAAATGGCCGGCGAACTCGGCGGCGACGGCGCCCAGGTCAGCACGAGTGATCAAAAGCCCGGCTACGGCGGCCCCATCCTCGCCGCGGCAGCCCTCGGCGAAAGCGAGATGCTCACCAACGAAGTCTTGATCGCATCGCATCCCGGCGGCGATCCCGGCGACCTCAATTCCAAGCCCCGCTGGCAGCGCATTCTCATCGCCCTCGCGGGCCCCTTCGCGAACTTCGTCCTCGCGCTCGTGCTCATGACCTTCGTCTTCATGACGCACCACCAGATTCCGGAATACATCTATCAGCCGGCACAGCTCGATTACATCCCGCCCACGTCGCCCGCTGCGACCGCAGGATTCAAGTCTGGCGACCGCATCGTTCTCTTCGACGACCTGACCGACCCCACTTGGGAACAAGTTGGAGAGCGCTCCGCGCTGAACATGAACCGCATCGTCAGCGTCACGGTGGAGCGCAACGGCGAGCGTGTTCCGCTACGCCTGCCGGTTGAAACACCCCGCGGCCACCGCGACGAACTGGACTTCCACTACCTCGGCCTGCTTCCCCTGCAACAAACCGGTCCGGTGCAGATCGCAAGCGCGGAAAGCGGCTTCCCTGCTGCGCAAGCAGGCTTGCGTGCCGGCGACGACATCACTGCTATCAATGGAACACCGGTCCACTCCGTAGAGTCGGTCGCCGCCTATCTGCAAACGCTCGGCGGCGCACCCGCCACGGTTTCCATACTGCGCAAGGGCCAGCCACTCACCTTCAGCGTCACGCCCAAGCTCATGGAAGATGACGCCGGGCAGAGTGTCTACCGTCTCGGGTTCAAGCCCGTCCCGCCGCCCACTCGGTCCGAGAAGCTGTCGCTTCCCGCCGCCTTCGCCGCGTCCGTCCAGGACAATCTAAAGAACGCGTCTTTGATCGGCGAAGTGCTTCGCCGCATGCTCACCTTCCGCATGTCCGTCCGCACCCTCAGCGGCCCCGTTGGCATTGGTCAGCAAGTCGGTCAGGCTGCCGCGATGCCCGGCTGGACGCCGCTCATCCAGGTCATGGCTTTCATCAGCATCAACCTGGGAATCTTCAACCTGCTCCCCATTCCCATCCTCGACGGCGGAGTCATTCTCTTTCTCCTCATCGAAATGGTCATGCGCCGCGATCTCAATCAGCGCTTCAAAGAACGCATCTACCAGACAGCCTTCGTCTTCCTCCTGGTCTTCGCAGTGTTAGTAGTAGCCAACGACATCTCAAAACTAGGGCTTTTCACCCAAGGCAAACCCTAGCTCAGCAGAAACTCGCAAAAACAAACTCGCAAAAGAAGAAGCCGCAGCGAAAACTGCGGCTTCTTCTTTTCACCGGTATCCCACAAAACATCTAACCCATAAGAAAAGGCTTGTCATCCTGACGAGGCGCCTTGGGGCCCCATCGCAAAGCGATGGGGTAGGCCGAGGAAGGATCTGCATTTTCTTGGTTTTGACCTGTTGCACGCAACCGCGCCTGCCGGGTGCCCCATCCTCGCGCATGCGAAGGGTTGGACTAACAACCCACAAAAAAGGCTGTCATCGCGCCGACTGTACCGCTTCCTCTGCCTGCGCCTCTTCACTCTGCTTGGCTACGCGGCTCAACGAGACCCCTTCAAACCGCGCAAACAGCAGCCCCGCCGGAATCACGCTCAGAAACGTAACCAGCAAAATCAGCGTCCCGCACGCATATGCCGCCTCTCGCGGAACATCGAAGAAACCCTTCATCGTTTCCGCTGTCGCCGTAATCGTCGTAAACCAGCCCACCACAGGCAGCTGCACCACAGAACTCACGATGCTCGCCGCCATCAGCAGCATGCAACTGGCCAGCGACATCCTCGAGAGCTGTGGCACTGCAGTGAAGGAATGCAGGATGAAGATGTACGCGCCAATGATCAGCGCCCACATGCCGAGAGAAATGCCCGCCA
>JBBPYY010000074.1:0-6900 GCA_038199445.1 Terriglobales bacterium
ATTTAAATTCGTCCCATTCCCGCGCCATCCCACCTCGCGCGGCCCATTCTGGTTGATGCGGTTGTAAGGGCTGCGCCGCTCGTGGCCGTCCGCGTTGTAGATCGGAATGAAAATGAAGACTGCGCGGTCCAGCAGCTTGGCCTGCGACTTCGTGATCACCATGTCCCGCAGCAGCGCCAGGCAACTATCCTTGCCGTCCATCTCCCCCGCATGAATCGAGTTCTGCACCAGCAAGATCGGCCTGCGCGCCGCATGCAGCTTCGCTGGGTCAAACACGCCGTCGCGCGATGCGATCACGATGTTCAGGTCGCGTCCTTCACCCGTCTTACCGAAGCTCTCAATGCGCACCTGGTGCGGCGCCGCCGCGGCCACGCGCTGCAAATACGCCATGGTGTCTGCATAGTTTGGGGTCGTCTCATACTTCGACGCCTCCGCTGGAGTCGCCCAGTCTGTTGGTTTCGTCTGGGCAGTCAACGGCACAGCAGCCAGAAACGCGGCCAGCACAAAGCGGTGCAAGAACATGAACCCTCCGCACAACAAGTTTTTTGAATGATTAAGTCAGGTCTTCCGTGTCGAAAGCAGGCTTGCGCGGCAACGCCAGAGAACTAGAAGCAGATCTTTGAACGTCACGCCCTATGTTCTCCAACACCACATCGATGTGGTCCGCGGTGGGGACGCTTGCCGCCAAAACTTCCAGCCCATCCGCCTTCTCCAGGGTCTCCAGCAACACAATCGCATGTGCTACCGCCACACCGTCCTGGTTCAAACCTTCCGGAGTTTTCGCTTTGATACCCACACATCCCGGCGAAATTTTCAGCAGGTCCGCCACGCGCTCGCGAATCGTCTCAGCAATCGGCGAAATCTTCGGATGCATCAGCACCAGCGTCGTATCCAGATTCGCAATTTGATACCCGGCCGTCTCGATCTCTTCCATCGCGACCCGCAGGAACAGCGCTGAGTCCGCATCCTTCCAGCGAGGATCGTTCGGCGGAAAGAATGTTCCGATATCCCCAACCGCGACCGCGCCCAATAGAGCGTCGGTAATCGCGTGCAACAACACATCGCCGTCTGAGTACCCCGCCAACCCTTCAGGATGATCGATGGCAACCCCGCCGATCTTCAGCGGAACGCCCGGCTTGAACGCGTGTGAGTCGAACCCGTAACCAATTCTCATTCCCCGCCTCCGCCTTTCATGCCCCGCTGCTGTCCTTCGCGCCCGTGCCTTCTCGCTTTGCTTGCGCCCGGTAAAACTCAGCCAGTTCCAAATCTCCCGGCTTCGTAATCTTAAAATTTCGCGCTGAGCCCATCACGACTGCCACTTCGATTCCAGCGCGCTCCGCCAGCGAAGCCTCATCCGTGCCCACAAATCCATCTGCGGTCGCCTCATCGAAGGCGCGCTTCAGCAATCTGTAGCGAAAACCCTGCGGCGTTTGCGCCTGCACCACGCGTTCGCGCGGAATCGTCGAAGTAATCAACGCGCCGTCTGCGGTGCGTTCAACCTGCTTGATCGTGTCCACTGCCGGCACTCCGACGATCGCGGCGCCATGTTTTTTTACGGCCGCTATGGTGCGTTCAATGGTCTCGATATCGATCAGCGGCCTGACCGCATCATGCACCAGCACAATATCGTCGTCCTCCGCTTTCAAACTCGATAAAGCATTGGCCACCGAATCCTGCCGCGTGTCCCCACCCGTGACGCTTCGAACACGCTGGTCCACGCCATGCGCCGCAAGCTGCTGCATCAGGCGCTCCGTCTCGATCGCGCGCGCGGCAACGACGATCTCCGCGACATCTTTAACAGCCTCGAATGCGCGCACGCTGTGGACCAGGATCGGCACTCCGCCCAATTCCATAAATTGTTTCGGAGGCGCACCCGCGTTGCCGGTAGCGGTCATCCGCGTGCCCAACCCAGCCGCCGGAAGAATGACGAATACACGCATAAAAATGGGAGTATACAGGTTGCCGCACAACGACCGAGACAGAAGAAAGTCACCCTTCAGCCGCTAAAATCCTCGACGTAAAACATCTCATCCGTCCGGCGGAATCCGTTGGATTCATACATCGGTCTCGCCTCTGCCGTGGAATGCAAAGCGATGACGCGGATCTTTTTGTGCCGCGCTTCCGACAGCGCATTCTCGATCAGGTCGCTCGCCAAATGTTTGCGGCGATGCGCGGCGTCCACATACACGTTCAACAGATATCCGCGAAACGGCTGAATGTCCAGCGGATGCGGCGGCCAGTCGAGAATCATCAGGCCCGCCCCGGCGACCACCTGGCCGTTGGACTCTGTCAGCCAGCCAATATATTTGCCGGTTCGCAATTGCTCCGTCACCCACGGCTTGAACGCATCAGAGATCGCTCTCAGGTTCGCATTGTCAGTTCGTCCAGCATCGACGAACATGCGGTGCCGGTGCTCTGCAATGGTGCCGGCGTCTTCTACGGTGGCGGTTCTCGTCGCGTACATGCACCACAGTATACGGAAAGAATTTCGCTTGGTGAGCACGCGGCCCTGCGAAGTTCAAGGTTTAGAGAGTCACACTAATTTGGATAGATTGCTCACCGCCATGCCCCCAGCCGGGCAACACCTGTAACAATCAATCCATGGCAACATCCCCCTCCCCCCAGGCCCCGTCCGTCCCTTCCCGCCGCCGCATTCTTGGTCCCGTCAGATTCATCCTGCTGATCGCCCTCATCGTCGTCTTCGTCGGGTGCCTCGTGTACTCCTGGACCACGCGCGACGCCATGGCAAATCTGCCCTTCCTCCATGGCCAAAGCCAAGTGCGCGCTCTGAATGAGAGTCAGAAGACGATCGTCGACCTTCATCCGTGGCAAACGGCTCAAGCCCTCGCCGCGCTGGCTGTCAGTGCCGAAGAGGTCGAGTACGCGCGCGAAGCCCAACGCCTTGCCGACCATGAAGTCGACCAAGCCTTCGCAACCGCCTTGCGACAAGCCAATGCGCAGCCTCGCGCTCTCTCCGAGGAAGCGCTTGCACTCTCAACCCGGGTCGGCCAGTTGCAACAGGTCGTCAAAGACGATCAGGCGAAGGTCCAAAGCATGACCTCGATGTCGAGCCATTCCGGCGCGGCTTCGAGCGACGAACTTGAAATTGCAAAAGCGCAACTCGGCCTCGACAGTGATGAGTTGACCGACGCGCAGCAGGATCTCGCTCGCGCGTCTGGCGATCCACGCGACAAAATCAAACAGGAACTCGCTGCGCACGAAGCAGTCATGCACGAGTACGACGCTCAGGCAAGCAATCAGGGGCAGACCGCCGTCCTTTCGGCGCAGCAGGACGGCACCCTGTACGGCCGGTCAAAGGAGTGGCTCTCGCAGCGCACGCGATACCAACTCATCCAGCAGGCCATGCAGCAAGCGCTAACCGATGCGACCGCGCTGTACGCCGAACATCGGGCGGTTGCGGGCGCGGCGAAGAATGCGTCGGCTGCATCTGTCGGTGCCGCTCAGCAGGCCGATTCCAGCTCGTCCTCCACCGCCACATCCGATACCAACGCCAAGCTCGCCAACATACGAACTCGCAGCGAGCAGCGCCAACTGCTCAGCATCTTCGACGATCGTATCCAAATCCAACGGCAACTTGCGGCTGTCTACAGCAAATGGTCTGCGCAGGTATTGCTCCAGCACCGCATTCTGCTGCACCTCATCCTCCAGTCGCTCGCGGTGATTGTTTTTGTAATCATCTGCGTCATCCTCTGCAATATCGTTGTGCGCCGCCTGCTCGCCCGCCCTGGTCTCGATCGCCGCCGCACGCAGACGCTGGCCACCATCGTTCAACTCGGTGTGCAGTTGCTCGGGCTCGTTGCCATTCTGCTCGTTCTCTTCGGCGCGCCACGCCAGACCACCACGGTCCTCGGCCTGACGACCGCCGGGCTCACCATCGCTCTTCAGGACTTCATTCTCGCCTTCATCGGCTGGTTCATCCTGATGGGCAAAAACGGCATCCGCGTCGGCGACGCGGTTGAGATCAACTCAGTCGGTGGCGAGGTGGTCGAGATCGGCCTTTTCCGCACCAGCATGCTCGAGACCGGCAACTGGACGGATACCGGTCATCCCACCGGCCGTCGAATTACGTTCATGAACAAGTTTGCGATCAGCGGTCAGTATTTCAATTTCTCAACCGCCGGCCAGTGGATGTGGGATGAGATTGCAGTCAACGTCCCCGCCTCTGCAGACACGTATGCCGCTATCGATCAGATTCACAAAGCCGTCCTCAAAGAAACCGAAAAGGATGCGCAACTGGCTGAGCAGGAATGGCGACATTCCAGCCGGCACCGCGAACTCAGCCAGATCAGCGCTGCCCCCGCGGTCAACCTTCGGCCCACTCCAACCGGCGTCAATATCGTCGTGCGATACGTCACACGCGCGCCCAATCGCTTCGAAATGCGCAACCGCCTGTACGAATGCGTGATCGATGTTTTGCATAAACCCGGCATGACCGAAACTGTCACATCAAAACCCGCCGCTCCAGTGCCGGCACACTCGACCAACGGTCGGTAGTCCCGACCGCTTCCCTTGGGGCGTGCTGGACGATTCCCGCGCCTCGGAAGTACCATCTGCGCTGCCGGGCATGCTCGCTCAGCAGCCGCTCAAACGCCGAAACTAATTCCGGAGATCGCATGCGCCTTCGTACCCTGTTCAGTTGTGTCCTCGCACTTCTCTGTTTTTTGCCCACACTGGCCACCCACGCGCAAGCCAATCCGCCAATCCCAACAAACCACGTCCGCATCCACTACTTCCGGCCAGATTCGAACTACACCGGCTGGACCGTGTACGCGTTCGGCGACACCACTGAGGACCAGGGCAACTTCAACGGCGGCCCGGTGCAACTCACTGGCACTGACGCCTTCGGCGGATACTTCGACGTCGGTGTCACGGCAAAGGCCATGAGCGTCGGCATCATCATCCACAACGGAGGCTTGAAAGATCCCGGCCCCAACCAGAACATCAATCCTTCGCAGAACAAAGAATACTGGCAAATCTCCGGCGCCAAAACCCTCTTCACAACGCAGCCGACCACGGTCTATAAGCCAGACCCGACCATTCCCGCCGACCACGCGCGCATCCACTACTTCCGCCCCGACAATGCCTTCTCCGGTTGGACCGTCTACGCGTTCAACGACACCACCGAAGACACAGGCAATTTCAACGGAGGTCCGGTCTTCGTCGCGGGCTATGACGCCTATGGTGCCTTTTACGATGTGGGCCTCAAGCCGAATCCGAACGACCTAGGGTTCATCGTCCACAACATCGCTACCGGCGTGAAAGATACGCCTCCCGATCTCCATCTCGATGTGCACACATTCAAAGAAGCGTGGATCATCTCTGGCGACTCGACCGTCTACACCACGCAGCCGACCGCGACACAACTGCTCAACACCGACTTCAATAAGTTGCAGGCGTTCTGGATCAGCCGCACCACCGTCGCGATTCAGGCTGCATTCATCCAGCGTGGCGGAACCTACTTCGTGACCGGCGACCCAACCGCCAGCCTCAAGCTCACCCCCACAGGAGTACAGGGTGGCATCCGCGTGCCGCTGACCGTCGCCACCACATTCACGCCAGACGAACAGAGCCGCTTCCCGCAGCTCTCTTCCTACGCGGTACTGCACTTGCCGGCAAATGTCAGTTTGCACACGCTACGCACAATGCTGACCGGACAGCTCGCTTTCTCGGCCCTCGGCTCAGACGGCTCGTTGAAATACGCAACCGGTGTGCAGGACGCTGGCGTCCTTGACGATCTCTTCTTCTACCGGGGACGACTCGGCGTAATCACGCATCGCGGCGATCAGGAGCAGCGCTGGCATGACTGGTCCGACGACGAATCCGGCTTCATCAAAGTAAAAGTCTGGGCACCCACCGCGCAGTCGATGTCGCTCGAGCTTTTCAAACTTCAAACCGACACCACTCCGGCCAAAATTCTGCCGATGCATCGGCATAACGGCATCTGGGTTGTTTCCTTCGATGAAGATTGGCTCGGCAAATACTATCTCTTTGACGAAAAGGTGTACGCGCCCAGCGTGCGCAAGATCGTCGAGAATTTTGTCACCGATCCCTACTCCGTCGACCTCGCGCTCAACGGCATTAAGAGCCGCCTGACCGATGTCGACGATGAGAGCAACAAGCCCAACGACTGGGACGAGGACCGTGCTCCCGCTCTCGCAAGCAAAAACGATCTCTCCATTTACGAACTGCACGTGCGTGACTTCAGCGCGTTCGATTTGAGCGTGCCCGCTGCACATCGCGGAACGTATCTCGCGTTCACTGAACCGCACACCAACGGCATGCAGCATCTACGCGGCCTCGCCTCCTCCGGCCTCAAAGCCGTTCACCTGCTGCCAACCTTCCACTTCAACAGCATCAATGAAGACAAGACCACGTGGCAGACGACGGGCGACCTCAGCGTCTACCCGCCCGACAGCACGCAGCAACAGGCCGCGGTCGCTGCAATCCAAAGCAAAGACGCTTTCAACTGGGGCTACGATCCTGACCATTATCTCGCGCCCGAAGGTGGCTATGCCTTCAATCCAGACCGGCGTGTGCGCGAATACCGCTCCATGGTCATGGGCCTGCATCAGGCGGGTCTCCGTGTCATTCAGGACGTGGTCTTCAACCACACCAGCGGCTTTGGAGAGTTTCCAAACTCGATTCTCGATCAGGTCGTGCCCGACTACTACAACCGCCTCGACGCAGATGGAAATCTGCTGACCGGCTCCTGCTGCGCCGATACCGCGACGGAGCACAAGATGATGGGCAAACTGCAGCAGGATGCCGTCGTCTTCAATGCGAAGAAATACAAAATCGACGGCTTCCGCTTCGACATCATGAGTTTCACCTTCGTATCGAACATGCAGGCGATCCAGAACGCGCTCTCACAACTGACCG
>JBBPYY010000075.1:0-27463 GCA_038199445.1 Terriglobales bacterium
GACTGCCGAAACGGGTGACGACCAGTTCGGGCGCAACCCGGATGGAGAGAGCAGGGTCGATGTTGTAGTCCGCGGTAAGGCCAGCCGTCCCTGCAAAGACCGTGGCTACGGGATAGATCCCGACGAGTTCCGGCGGTATGTGATTGGTATGCACGTCAAACACGCCGGTAGATGCACCTGCGTATACGTGTGCGCATACGGCAAATTTTTGCCGCGCATAGATGCGGTACGTCGGTCCACCTTGATAGACGTACTCTCGAATCCCGGTATTAAAGACGGCGAATTGGTTTGGAAACGGGTGCGCTGTGCCGTAATAGCCGCGAAAGTCTGCAGTCAGGCCGAGGCGTTCGTTGAAATATCGGGTGCCGGCCACATTCCAGCCGATCTCATTGATGTGACGGAGATCGGGACCCGGACGAAAGCGGAGATAGCCGCCGCCAAGCGTTACTTCGAATTTATGGCTGTACGTGTTTTTGATAGCGGCTTGGGCGCGGCGCTGGCGATTGGCCTGGCGACGTTGCGATGCGTTGGTCTGCGCATCGGCTCCAACGGCAGAAAAACTGGCCAAGGCGGCCAGAACAATGAGACCAAGTGACCTTTTCATTTCACGATGCACGCTGCTGAATCCTCAGTGTCCTATTTAATCACTTGCAATCTGATGCGGCGGCTGCTTTTCTAAAATGCATCGAACCACGTCGAAGCACGGAATGCCGCCAAGGAGGCTTTCGAGTGAAGTTTGTTTTGGGTGTGTTAGTGGGCATTTTGATTCTGCCTGTGTTTGCGTATGTCTACCTGAACTACGGCGCGCCGCCGGTCGCAATTGCGGACCACTCCTTCCCTTACGAGAGGCAACTCACTCGGATTCCGCTCAACGCTCGCATTGAACGCGAGGCTCCCAAGAATGCCCCTATACAACCCAACGAGGACACCTTCATCGCGGGTGCGCAGATTTATCGCGCGAACTGCATGGAATGTCATGGTCAGCCGGGGAAGCCGTCGCGTTATGAGAAGGCGATGTTTCCCGGGCCACCGCAACTGTGGGAGGTAGAGCGTGACCATACGGGTGTGAGCGATGATCCACCGGGAGAAACGTACTGGAGAGTGCGGAACGGAATCCGCCTGACGGGCATGCCGGGTTATAGCCATATGCTGGATGAAACGCAGATGTGGCAAGTGAGCCTGCTGCTGGCCAACGCCGATAAGCCGATGCCTGCCGCCGTCCAAGTCGAGTTGGCAAAGCCGCCGAGCGATTAGGAAGCACAGACCGCTTATCGCAATGTGTACGTGAGGCCCGTATTGAATTGAATCGAGTTTTTCTTCGAGGGAATTCCGGGACTCAGAAAGCCGGGGTTGTTGATGAAGTTGTCGATGACGCCAGCGGATAGCGCAAGCCGTTTGTACAACGGGGCAGCGACGTTGACGCCTGCCGATGCCGCTGTGGCGTTGATGTTATTAAAGGCGGGGCTGACCATCGCGAACTGCGTGAGCAACAGGCCACGCGGTAATTTGAGCAGGTAGATATCCGCAAAGGCGGACCCAATCAGGTTTTGATTTTGGGCAGCGAGATAAAAGGTTTCGCGCGTGTAGTGAACGTCCACCTTGAGGTCGAGTTCCTGCTTCGGCTGTTTCACCACCGTCCATCCGAAACCCGCACCATAAATCTGTGCCAGCTTTAAGCCTTGCGAGTAATTGTGGTCGTACGCGAGGCGGCCGAGATAGTACACGCGGGGGGTGAAGTATTGATCGCGCTCAGCGTCCGCGTGGTAGATGTCGGTCCTCGCAACCTGCGTGACCCTCGCGCCATTGACCAGCGTCGGCGTGGTGACTTCGCCGTAGTTGAACACGCCGCCCGCTGTGGTTCGATTGCGCGGAGCGAGATATTCGGCTTGAGGAATGGTTCGCACCAGGGCGATGGCCGCGTTGGCAGCGTATTCATTTTGGGTGGCTTTGAGTAGCGATGCGCCGAGTGTGACGGAGCCGTTCCAACCCTCCAAAAATCTGGTGCTGCCTCGCAGATCCTGTTGATAGATCGTGTCGTCGATCACATATGCTGCGTTGGCAACGGGGACCTGAACCGGAGTCTGCGTAGCAGGATCAGCAACGCTGATGGTGTTGTCAGCCAGGGAGACGACGCCCTGTGGCACTTCTTTTTCGGGAGTCTTGCGGGTAATGGTTTTTCCCTTCTCGACGATGGCGAACGCGGTGTGCGTATCCAGCTGCTTGATCTTGGAATAGGGGATGGTGAGTTCGCCGGCCATGTCGCTTTTGAAGACGACGCTGTCTCCGACACCGCGAAGGAGCGTGCCGGTCAGTTTGTCTCCGTTGGTGAAAACGAGGACGTCGGGCTGTTTCTGTTGCGCAAGCGCGAAAGCCGCGCAAAAAAAGAGAAGGACGGCAAGGACGGCTGGATAGAGACGCATCGGAGCTCCGTTAGTGGGGATGGTGATCGGGGGCCGCAATTCCATTAACGCATGAGGCTGCGGTATTTGGGTCGGGAATGTAAACCTTTCATGAGGCTGCAAGCGCGAGCAGCCCCCCCGTACAATAAGGCCATGGGCATAAGCCGCGAAGTAGCCCGCGAGATGTTCGCGTCAGACGATTTGATCGGCATCGGCATGGAAGCCGATGCGGTGCGCCGCCGCCTGCACCCTGAGAGCGTGGTCACGTACATCATCGACCGCAATATCAACTACACAAACTATTGCACTGAGTACTGCACCTTCTGCGCGTTTTATCGTCCGTTGAAGGGCAAGCTTGCGGCAGAAGGATACATCCTCAACTTCGACACGATCTACGAGAAGATTCGCGAGACGCTGGAGATGGGCGGGACCGGCGTGCTGATGCAAGGCGGCCTGCATCCGGATCTCAAAATCGATTATTTCGAACGCATGCTGCGCGGCATCAAGCAGCGCTTTCCGCAGATCTGGCTTCATTGTTTTTCAGCGTCGGAGATTCTCGCGATTGCGGAGTACAGCGAGCTGTCGGTCGAAGATACGATTCGGCGGCTGCGCGATGCCGGCCTCGATTCCATTCCCGGCGGCGGCGCGGAGATTCTGGATGATGAAGTGCGGCACCGCATCGCGCGATTGAAATGCGGCACAGAAGATTGGCTGCTGGTGCACCGCACCGCTCATAAGCTGGGTATGCGCACGACGGCGACGATGATGTTCGGTGTTGGAGAGACGGCCGATCAGCGGATCAACCACTTTGAACAGGTGCGGCGGTTACAGGAAGAAACAGGCGGATTCACAGCGTTTATTCCGTGGAGCTTTCAGCCCAAGAACACGGCGCTGGGCGGCCGCGGCTGGGATGAGGCGACTTCGGTCGAGTATCTAAAGGTGCTGGCGATTTCGCGGCTGTATCTGGACAACATCGAGAATGTGCAGGCGAGTTGGGTGACGCAGGGCCTGAAAGTGTTGCAGATGGGTCTGCGCTTTGGCGGCAACGATGTGGGCTCAGTGATGCTGGAAGAAAATGTGGTGAAGGCGGCTGGTACGGAGAACTCCACTACGGAAGAAGAACTGCGGCGGATTATTCGCGAT
The DNA here is from genome assembly GCA_038199445.1 of Terriglobales bacterium. Taxonomy (GTDB): domain Bacteria; phylum Acidobacteriota; class Terriglobia; order Terriglobales; family Acidobacteriaceae; genus JBBPYY01. The sequence goes on from JBBPYY010000075.1 coordinate 3,543, forward strand.
GCGGGTTTCAAGCCGGTGCAGCGGGATACGCTTTATCGGACTATGTTTCTGAATAATTAGGTTTTTGAATCACTAGCCACGCATGCTGCGCATCAGCTGTGCGCGCTGTGGTTTCGGCAATTCCCGCGTCGCGTAAACTAGCATTGCGGGAGTTGCCCGCGGAGGCCTAGCCCTGTTCGACGCCGCAATCGCCCAAGCACATACCGCGGCGCATCTGCTTGCCTCTGCCGTCACTGCTCCGCATGGTGTCGCGCACTATTTCAAGTCGCACTATACTGACACGACGTTTCGCGGTCTTTATCGCTGGAACTGGTTCGATGCGCTGCTGCTGACGCCGTATTTTCTGGTGATGATTGTGCTGGCGTTTTACGGAATCCACCGGTACCAACTGGTGTGGCTGTATTATCGGCACCGCAAGAATGCCACTGGCGTGGCACTCACTCCGTACCGCGAAGGGCAACTGCCTTTTGTCACCGTGCAGCTGCCTATTTTCAACGAGCAGTTTGTGATCGATCGACTGGTCGAGGCATGTTGCGCCCTGGAATATCCGCGGGATCGATTTGAGATTCAGGTGCTGGACGATTCGACGGACGAGAGCCAAGCGGTGGCGCGCGCGATCGTGGAACGCTTTGCCGCGGAGGGCCAGCCAATTTATTATGTGCATCGCACCAACCGCTACGGATATAAGGCGGGCGCGCTCGATGTGGGATTGCAAACCGCAAAGGGCGAGCTGATCGCGATTTTTGATGCGGACTTTGTGCCGGCACCCGACTGGCTGATGCAGGTCGTGGACCATTTCAACGAAGACGGCATAGGGATGGTGCAGACGCGTTGGACACATTTGAATCGCGATTACAGCCTGTTGACGCAGGTAGAGGCCATTTTGCTGGACGGACATTTTGTGCTGGAGCACGGTGGCCGTTCGCGCACCGGTGTATTTTTTAATTTCAACGGCACGGCGGGAATGTGGCGGCGCATTGCCATTGATGATGCCGGCGGATGGCAGCACGACACGCTCACGGAAGACACGGACCTGAGCTATCGCGCGCAGATGGCGGGATGGCGATTCAAATATCTACAACATGTTGAGTGCCCGGCTGAGTTGCCGATCGAGATGACGGCGTTCAAGACGCAGCAAGCGCGATGGGCGAAGGGTCTGATTCAAACTTCGAAGAAGATTTTGCCGCAGGTGCTGAAGAGCAATGCCCCGTGGCACACCAAGCTGGAAGCCTTCTATCACCTGACGGCGAATATCAGCTACCCCCTAATGATCGTTCTGTCGACGCTGCTGATGCCGGCGATGATCATCCGGTTCTATCAGGGCTGGTGGCAGATGCTGTTTATCGATGTGCCGCTTTTTGCTGCTTCAACTTTTTCGGTTTCATCGTTCTATCTGGTATCGCAGAAAGAGCTGTATCCGAAGACGTGGGGGAAGACATTCCTTTATATGCCGATTGTGATGGCGCTTGGAATTGGTTTGACCATCACGAATACTCGCGCGGTGCTTGAAGCGCTTGTCGGCTACAAGACTGCGTTTGCGCGAACGCCGAAGTATCGCGTGCAGAAGAAGAGCGACAAGAAACAGGGCGTGAAGTATCGCAAGCGCCTGGGCATCGTGCCGCTGATCGAGCTCGCGCTGGGCTTCTATTTTGCGCTGACGATCTGGTATGCGTGGTCGCGCGAAAACTACTTCACGATTCCCTTTCTGATTTTGTTTGTGGTCGGCTATTGGTACACCGGGTTGATGAGCCTGCTGCAGGGGCGCTTCGATAGTTTGATGGGGCGCGCGAATCTGGATGAGTCGAGTCCCAAGCCGTTTCCTGTCGGCGTTTAGTGGGCGACCTTGCCTACGTGACCTTTGCCGCGGTACTGGTTGCACTGCCGATTATGGGGATGGCTGCGGCGTGGTCCTTTGCTGTAGATCGCCTTGCAGGGAAGACTTGGCGGACGAGGTTGTTCGTTGTCGGAATGCTGCTGGCGACCTATACCGTGATGGCACCGATCTTCATTCTGTTGTTGGCGGCGTTTGGCGTTTACACCGAAGGTGAAGTTAGGGCGGGTTCGATCACCGCGCTTGATCGTTGTTTATTGATGCCGGGGCTGTTGGCGTTTCCCCTGCTGGTTCTGGGCGCGGGGAAAGCACGCTGGTTTGGAATCGCGAGCAGCTTGATCGCGGACGCGGTTGCGAGTTTCTTTATCCTGGGCGCGACTTACAAGGCCTAAGCACTGCGCTTGCGGAAGACTACGCTGATTCGTTCGCGCCAGCGTTCGTCGATGCCAAGCAGAATCCATTCCACTTCTGGGGCGAAATACCGCAGGATCACTTCTGTCGCCGGGTGAAGATGCAGCGACGGGACGACGTAGTAGAGGAGCGGTGGCTGTGATTGCAGTTCGCGCGAAGGAAAATATCCGTGGCGTTTGAAATCGTCGTTGTTGCCACCGTGATGGTGTCGAACTCGAATCCAGTAATCGAGCCCTTGAAGAGCGAGATGCATGTCTTCGCCGACTTTGAGTTCGAGCACAACGAGACGCCCGGCGTGAGTGGCTGCAACGAGATCGAGCACTCCGCGATCGGAGGCGGCAAACGCGGGCACCTGAGAGTAGACGGTGGCGGCGTCAATGGCGGTGTCGAGGGAGTCGAGTTTGTGGCGGAGTTCGGACTCGAGCCAGCGCTCGGGCTGCATGCGATAGACGACGTCCTGTTTGTCGCCGCCGGCGTGGCGTCGTGCAAAAAGTTCTGCGATGGTTTCGCGGAATCGTTCTTGCGTGGCGTCGGTGAGAACGGTTTGATTCTCACCCGCGCCGAAGAGGACCTCCTGCGCGCGCGCGAATGAGTCGCCGACGAATGCGTTGCGTGCGCGGGCGAACTCGAGTCCGTGGAGCAGGAATGCGACTTCGTTTGAGGCGCGCGCTAATATCTCGACGCGCGATTTTTCGGGGACGAGTGAGAGGACGTGCGCGATCGGCTGCGCGAAGCGTTCGCGCATCGCGACTTCATTTATGGCGCGCGAGAACCACGTTTTGAGATTGCCGTTGTCGTGCAGGTCGCGCTGCACGAGTTCTTCGCTCACGGCATCGAGTTCGTAGAGTTCCCACTGTGCGATTTTGGGGTTGAGCCATCGCATTCGCGCGGCGGTGACGTCGGCATGCCCGCGTGGGGCGAGGACGCGCAGACCCTGGAAGAGGCGCCGGCCGCCCGCGTGTTCACGGCAGTGCGCGAGCCAGAGAATCGCTACACTGAGCGCGTTGTCGATCGACGCTGGAGTCTCATCGGGGCCGACACCGACTACGGCCCAGGCACTCTGCCCGCGATGCAATACGCCGCGGGCATATGCGGGGCCGAAACTGCGCTGCAGATCGACGGTGTTGCGAAACGGATCGACCGTATATCCATGGAAATTGCGGGCCAGAACCCGCTCGATCAGTTTCGAATAACGCGCGCGGGCGGTGGCCTGGGAGGTCGGTGACTTGCGCTGGCTACCTGGTGAAAGCTCCAGGGACTGCGGCTTGGCATGCCCCATGCGCTGCGTTGTAAGCAACAGGTTGCCGTGGCGTTCGCGCATACCGACGATGCGGCGGATGATGTTGCCGGCTTCAGACCATATGTGCAGCATGCACCGGGAATGCTCGCCGCTGACGGTGAATTGTGCGGCTTGCATATCGAACTGGACGCGGCCGTCTTCCATTACGACTGCGGCAGGGTTGTCGCGGAAATATTTGTCGATTGCGGAAGCGAGTTGTTCGGGAGTGAAGGTGGGTGCCGCTTGCGTCATCGAGTAAATCGTACGACGACCGAGGTACCCGCTGGTACGGGGGTGCCAGGCGCGGGAGCCTGCTGACGCGCCACTCCGCTGCCGAGGGTATGGACATCGAGACCGGTAGACGCTGCGGCTTCAATGACGCCGCGCACTGTCTTGCCGACGAAGTCGGGCACGGTGACGCGCTTGCCCGCGTTCACGACGACGCTTCCTGTCGGCCCGGCGAATCCGGCGCTTGTTTCAGACTGTGGCTGCGGCGCGGAGCGGGGCTCCGGCGCGGCCGGCTCAACGCCTGCCTCAATCACGGTAGAGGGCTCTGAACGCGGTGTATCGGCGGCGACCTCAGCTTTCGGAGGCGCCTCGGTCTCCGATCGCGCGACAGTATCTGGTTGTGGCGTTTGCACTGGGTTGCGCAACGGGTCGTCGGCGGGCAGATCGTTGACGCTGGCAAAGAGAGCGTCGAGATCGCCGATATGATCGGCGGGGTTGTCTTCGATCTGAGGAGTTTTATCGGCAGGCGTATTTCGAGGCTGGATGTCGATGTCGTGCTGGACGCCGAGATATTCGAGCACCTGCTGTGCTACCTGCTGGAAAACTGGTGCGGAGGCGGCGGAACCGTGGTAGTCACCTTTTGGCGAATCGATAATGACAGCAACGCTGACGGCTGGATTGTTCACTGGGGCGAAGCCAGCGAAGGACGCAATGTATTTCGTCTTGGAGTAGGTGCGGGTTGCTACATCTATTTTCTGCGCGGTCCCAGTCTTGCCAGCGGAGGAGTAGCCGTCGAGCGCGGCCTTTTTGCCGGTGCCGAAGAGTACGATGCCTTCCATCATCTTGCGCATCTGAGCGGCGGTTAGAGTAGATATAACGCGGTGCGCTCCTTCAGGCAATGGGTTGGGAACGTCGGTTCCGCCGGCATAGGGGATGGGCTTGAGACGGCCGCTTTCGCGCGAGTTGTCTTCACTGGAGAGCACCATACGCGGCGGCAAATACGTACCGCCGTTGGCGATAGAAGAAACCATGGATACCAGTTGAATGGGCGTCACGCCGACTTCCTGGCCGATAGCGAGCGATCCGATGCTGGTTGCGCCCCACTTTTTGGGCTGACGCAGCAGGCCGCGTGTCTCCGCCGGCAGTTCGATGCCACTCCGCTCACCGAAGCCATAGGCATGGATATATCGATAGAACTTATCTTTGCCCATCGCCATCGCCAACTTGACCGCGGCCACGTCGCTCGATTCCCACAGCGCCTTGGAGACAGTGATGCGGCCGAGGCCGGCGTGGGAGTCGTGAATGGTGCGGCCAAAAATCGTGATCGCGCCGTTCTGGCAATCGATCATGGAGTCGGGAGTGGTGACCTTTTCTTCGAGGGCAGCGGAGTAGGTGACGAGCTTGAAGGTCGACCCGGGCTCATAAACGTTGCTGACGGCTAGGTTGCGCAGCATATCCAGCGTGGCATGACGAAAGTCGTTGGGGTTGTAGGTGGGTCTGATCGCAAGCGCGAGAATCTCGCCCGTGTGGGGATCCTGAACAACGACCGTACCGCTCAGCGCGTGGGTTTTTGCGAGCGCCGCGTCAAGAGCGCGTTCGGCCATGAACTGAATATTCTCGTCGATGCTGAGGATGAGGTTTTCGCCGGCGACAGGCTCGCGCTCTTCGCTTCCTAGAACGTGTCGGCGGGCGTCGAGCACGGCCAACATGCGGCCGGGCGTGCCTTTGAGGTTGTCATTAAATTTTTGTTCGAGGCCACCCAGCCCCGCGTCGTCGAGCGATACGTAGCCGAGTGTCTGCGCCGCAAGCACACTATTTGGGTAATAGCGCTTGAATTCGCCCCACGTGTAAACGCCTTTGAGGTTGAGCGCCTTGACGCGGTCTACGGTTTTGGCGTCGGCCTTACGTGCGACCCATGCGAACTTGCGCGAAGAATTGATTCGCTTCTCAATTTGCTTGGCACTCGTGTAGCCGTCGCTCGGGTCGTCGTGCACGAGCGCGGACAAGGCGCGCGCGGTGGCCGCCACGTCCTGAACCTCAGTCGGCACGACGTAGATGGAATCTACCGTCGTGGTCAGCGCGAGTTCATGCAGGTTGCGATCATAGAGAACGCCGCGACGAGGCGGGACCTCAAAGACGTGCTGCTGCTGGCGTGATGCCTTCTCTAAGTATTCGGAATGTTCGAACACCTGAAGCACGACGAGTCGTAGGCCGATGATCGCAGCCCACGCCGCGAAAAAGAGGGCCACATACAAAAATCGCAGCCGCCGGATCGGTGCGATCAGGGGCTGCAACTGTGTGTTCTTCATGTCTCTCTTCGTTCCAGAATTCGAGGTGTGGGACTAACGGAATCTTATCGTGTGAGAACGCTTGGGGCAGGTGCAGCCTGTGCAAGAACGGGCCCGTTTGTTGCGTCAGAAGACGGAGTCAGTTCAGGACGGACCACCTGGCCGGGTAGAGGTGCATCGAGACCGAGCGATTTAGCCATCCGGTCGATGCGTTCCGGGTTGGCAAGCTGGGCCTCGGTCAGCATCAACCGGGTGCTTTGTTCATGCAGTTGCTCGAGCTGCTGCTTGGAGGTCTCGATGCGGTAGCCATATTCAATGGCGCTGAAGTGCTGGCCCATGTAGATCATGACAAGCACGAAGAGAGCGGCCATCGCGAAGGCGAAGCTGCGCATTTCACGACTTCGCTGAGGATCGGCAGCTTTAACCAGACGCGCATTGTCGAGATGCTTCGAAAAGAACACCTCGGGAGTTGGTCCGCGGCGCGAGCGCTGCTGCGCCGCAAACAACGTCGAGTTGCGCTCTGCCGCGGAGACGGTGTGGCGGCGTACCGGCTGCTCGAATCCCTGCGCTGCAAAAGTCTGTGTGGCCATACCTACTCCAATCAAATGCGACATTCTCTCTAATGCTCCCTCAATCAGCGAACCGGACCGGAGCCGCTGTGACACTGGAGGGATGTGGTGCGGTCGTTTGCTTTCGCCAAAAAGCGGGTAGGACGACCCCAGTCCGATTTCTTCTGATTTTCACCCGCTCTTTTGTAACCACTGTGGTTACATTTGAGTCGGCTGTTGTTACAACCTCTCTGCTGCTCTCAATTTTGCGCTGCGCGATCGCGGATTATTTCTCTGCTCTTCTTCCTCCGCCGTTACCGGCTTTTTCGTGAGCACGTTCCAGATATCCTGTTTCGCCCCGTCACGCAGTGCATCTTTGACTAATCTGTCTTCCAGCGAGTGGAAGCTGATGACCACCAGCCGCCCCCCTGGCTTTAGCAACTTAGGCGCGCTCTCGAGCAGCGCCTCGATCTCTTCTAATTCACGGTTGACACGAATACGGAGGGCTTGAAACGTCCTGGTCGCAGGATGTAAAGAATGCCGGCCTTTCTGTTTCATCGCCGGGGCCGCGGCCGAAACCACTCTGGCTAGTTGTGCCGTCGTTGTTATCGGCCGGGCCCTGACAATGGCTCTGGCGATTCTCCGCGACCTCCTTTCCTCTCCGAATTCGTAAATCAAGCCGGCGAGCTCTTTTTCGCCGGTCTGATTTACCACTTGTTCGGCGGTGATTCCGATGCGCGGGTTCATCCGCATGTCCAAAGGGCCGTCCGCCTGAAAACTAAATCCTCTATGCGCCTCGTCCAGTTGCATCGAGCTCACGCCAAAATCTGCGAGCACCCCGTCGATGCTGCCTGCTTCTATCAACTCGGTCGCGCTCGAAAACTCGGTCGAATGCAGTTCGATCTGCGGGGCTGCGTTTCCGATTTCCTGCCGCACCTGCTCTAGCCTTGCTGTCGCCGACTCCATTGCTGCCGAGTCCCGGTCGAATGCAATTAGCCGGCCCTGTGGCCCCAACCTGCGAAGAATCTCGCTTGAATGCCCGGCGAACCCCAGCGTCGCGTCGAGGTAAATGCCATCTGGCCGCACATTTAAAAATTCGATTACCTGCTTTAAAAGAACCGGCACATGTTGCGGTCGTGCTTCCATCTGCTACCGCCTCGCATGTGTGCTCCCTGGGGAGCGCCTTACCTACAACCCGAATCCGGCCAGCGACTGCTCATCTTCCGCGGTCAGCGGATTCGCATCCATGTGCTTGCGGAACACGTCGTGATTGGTGACCTTCAGATAGGTCTGCATACCAAAAATAACGACGTCTCCGCTCATCTTTGCCGACTCCCGCAGGATCTGGGGTACGAGTAGCCGGCCTTGCGTGTCCATCTCGGCTGTCTGGCCGTAGTAGTTGACCCGGTCGAGGAATTTGCGCTTCGCCGGAGTCATATCTGGAATTGCCGCAAGTTTTGCTTCAACCTTTTCCCACTCTTTGAGCGGGTAAACCTCTGCTTCGCGTCCATCGCGACTGGTGATGTAAAACTGGGCCCCATACTGATCATCCACGCGGCGCTTGAACTCGGCCGGCAGCTTTAGCCGGCCCTTTTCGTCCACGCGCGTTGGGTGATTACCACGAAACATTTGCGAGCTCTCTTTTGTCGAGGTTGACGCTTTGGCGACATCGGCCCTCGATTACGGCTGTGTGGGTTAACATTGTTCGAAGAGTGCGGATCGCTCCTGTTTGATCCACTTTCAACCACTTTCGTCCACAGATTACGCCAGCATTATTCCCTGTCAAAGCACTAATTATTGGCTTTAAAGGATTTACGTGGACATGCTGTGGGAATCCCATCCTCTGGTAGTTTTCTAGGTCTGACCTACTACAGAATGTGTTTAGGAAATGGATTCCCCCTCTTGCCAAAGCTGGCTCAGTAGTATCTCAAAGTAGGGAAGAAAAGGCGAAGGTGCGGTTAGGTGGAATAGGCCGTGCGCACGGCCAGGCGCTTGCGCATGTGCTGGACGAAGAGAATGAGATAGACGAGAACGGCAATGTTTGTCAGGGTCACGACGACCTTGAGCCAAGTGAGGTGATGGATCAGTTCGACGACTTCAAAGGGCAGAAACGATGCCGTGAGAAGGATCGTGAGGTATTCGGCCCAGACTTTTTCTTTGAGCAGGCCAATGCCCTCGACGGTGGCCACGGCGGCATACGCGATCGAAGCGAGGCTGATCTGTTTGAGCCGGTGCGGCGTGATCTGCTGTGCATGATCGAGAACGGTGTTGACAAAGCGGCCTTCGGGATCGAATTTGAGGGCCATGGAGAGCCGCAGGGCGAGATCGGCCAGATCGCGATGCAGCAGGCGGAGGGCGCCGATTCCAAGAGCGAGAAAGAAGGCAGCCTTCAGTAGTTTGAGCAGCCCGATGACGACTAAGCCCCCGGCTCGATGATGTTTTTGGGCGTTCCTGGCTCGGCGTTCTGGCATGCTTGGGCAGACCCCCTCAGTTGACGATGTCGGAAGTCCCTTGTCAACTGAACAAAGGTCACGAGGCACTTCACTATCGAGTCAACAATTTCTGGCATCTCGGCTTGCCAGAGCATGCCCCGGCAATCCAAACTCACATAGGATGCGTTCATCCATCGAGCCGGTCAGCAGTCAACAACTGATCGGTCAAGTGACTTAGACTTAGATGTACCAAACGAAAGGGACTACTTAAATGAAGAATCAAGCTTTGGCACTTGTTGCCGCCCTCACGCTCGGATTGACGGCTCTTTCAGCGTCGGCACAAGCAAAGAATCCAGACGTCGGCGGGTCGCCGATGTATGCAAACAAGACCATTGTTGAAAATGCAGCGAACTCGAAGGACCACACCACACTGGTTGCAGCAGTAAAGGCAGCCGGGCTGGTCGACACTCTAAGCGGCCCTGGACCGTTTACGGTCTTCGCACCGACCAATGCCGCTTTTGACAAACTGCCTGCCGGCACGGTCGATAACCTGGTGAAGCCAGAAAACAAGGCGACACTGACAAAGATCCTTACCTACCATGTCGTTTCCGGCAAATATAACGCGAAGAAGCTGGCCCAGATGATCAAGAAGGGCAGTGGCAAGGCGACCTTGAAGACCGTACAGGGCGACGAGCTAACTCTCGCAATGTCTGGAAAGAATATCGTGGTTACGGACGAAAAGGGCGGCACCTCGACCGTAACGATTGCCGATGTGTATCAGTCGAACGGCATCATCCACGTTGTCGACACAGTTCTGATGCCCAACTAAGCACCAGTACAAAATGTGGTGATAAAGGCGCTCCAGCGATGGAGCGCCTTTCTTCGTGTCTGCTTTAATCATTCTTCTTGTCTGCTCTAATCATTGAATGGAACACCGCTTCTCTACGACAGATTGGGTTCCGTATCCCATTGAGCTGGTCTTCGCGTTTTTCGCGAACCCTAACAATCTCCCTCCGTTGATGCCGCGATGGCAGCGCGCGCGCATCGAGCACGTTGAGGTGAAGGCGACGCCAGCCCGACCAGCGACAAGGCTCGGAAGGCCGCGTCTGCTGAGCATCGCTGCGGGCGAAGGGACAACGATGCTGATCAGCTTCAGGCCTTTCCCTTATTCGCCGTTTCGACTGACCTGGGATGCACGCATTACGCACTTCGTATGGAACGAGAGTTTCTGCGATGAGCAGGTGCGGGGACCGTTCGCGGCATGGTTGCACTGCCACTCTGTGGCGTCAGAGCTCCGCGACGGGGTGGAAGGCACGACAGTGGCCGATGCAGTCACCTACGCACTGCCTGGCGGTGCGTTGGGGGATGCGTTGAATGCCATCGTCGCGCGAAACGAATTGAAGAAGCTTTTTCAATTTCGCCAGAGACGCTTGCGGGAGATTCTGCCGGCGGTGGCGCGGCAGGCCGGGATCGCTTAACGCGCGACGATGTGGGGTACGCGTTTCAACAGCGGCCTGAGCTGTTCGAGCGCAGCGGCCGCGGTGATTCCATATTTGATCCGCAATGCGTCGACTTTGCCGTGCTCGATGAACTGGTCAGGCCAGCCGATGCGCACCAGCGGCACATCAAGGTGGGCGTTGTTGAGCGCCTCGAGAACGGCGGAACCGAAGCCGCCGGCCAGCACATGATCTTCGAATGTGACGATGGCGCAGCCGCGGCGCGCGTATTGCTCGACCAATTCCCTGTCAATGGGCTTTGCGAATCGCGGATTGATGACGGCAGCGGAGATGCCTTCCTGCGCCAGCAGATCGCTGAGTTCCTTGGCCATCGGCAATAATGCGCCGAGACCGAAGATCGCCACGTCTTCACCATCGCGGACGAGTTCGGCCTTTCCGATCTGCAGTGCGACGGGTTCCGCTTTGACCTGCTTACCCGGCCCAACGCCGCGCGCATAGCGGATTGCGCTCGGCCCATCGTGAAGTTCCGCGGTGTAGAGCATGTCGGCGAGTTCGTCTTCGTCCTTGGGAACCATGTGGATGATGTTGGGAATGCCGCGCAGATAACTGATGTCGAAGAGTCCATGATGGGTTGGGCCATCGTCGCCTGACAGTCCGCCACGGTCCATACAAAAGACAACAGGAAGATTTTGCAGGCAGACGTCGTGCACGATCGGGTCGAACGCCCGCTGCAGAAAGGTGGAATAGATTGCGCAGAAGGGCTTGTAGCCCTTTGTCGCCATGCCGGCAGCGAAGATGACGGCATGTTCCTCGGCAATGCCTACGTCGAAGTAACGATCGGGATGATGCGGGCGAAAGAGATCGAGCGCCGTCCCGTTTGGCATAGCTGCGGTAATTGCGACTATCTTCTTGTTGCGCGTCGCCTGTTTTACCAGAGCCTCGGCGAAGATTTCTGAGTAGGTCTTCTGGCCGACTGCCTTAGTTTCGCCGGTTTCCGGATCATAGGGACCGAGGCCGTGAAACTTTTTCTGTTTATCGAGAGCCGGTTGGAAGCCGCGCCCTTTTTGCGTGATAGCGTGCAGCAGCACAGGGCGGTCCTGCTGCTTGAGAAACTTGAAGGTCTCAACCAGCAATGGAAGATTATGGCCGTCGATGGGACCGTAGTAGGTAAGGCCAAACTCTTCGAAGATCATTGATGGCCAAAGCAGACCCTTGGCTGCTTCTTCAGCGCGGCGGGTGAGTTTGCTGGCGGTCTTGCCCCCGATCTTCTCGATCAGGCGCACGGCGCGATCATGCAGGTGAGTGTAGTGCTCATTGGTGACGATCTTGTGTAGATAGGACGAGATGGCGCCTACATTGCGATCGATGGACCATTCATTGTCGTTGAGAACGATGATGAATCGCTTGGTCTGCTGGGCGATATTGTTTAACGCTTCATAGGAAATGCCGCAGGTGAAGGCGGCGTCGCCAGCGAATGCGATGACGTGTTCCTTACCGCCCGCAAGATCTCGGGCCACCGCCATTCCCAACGCAGCGGAGAGTGCCGTGCCCGCGTGACCCGCTCCGTAACTGTCGTGCTCGCTCTCGGTGCGGAGGGCGAACCCGTTGAGCCCGCCGGGCTGACGCATGGTGTCGAACCGGTCACGTCGCCCCGTGAGTAGTTTGTGGACATAGGCCTGATGCGAGACGTCGAAAACGAAATTGTCTTTCGGGGTGTCGAACACGTAATGCATGGCGAGGGTAAGCTCAACGACTCCCAGATTGGGGCCGAGATGGCCGCCGGTGACAGCTAACACCTGGATCATGCGCTCGCGAATCTCCTGCGCCAGATCCTGCAGTTGCGGCATCGAGAGCTGCTTCACATCTGCCGGGGAATGGATGGTATCAAGAAGATTGCTCATGCCGTAGATGTTTGACGGTGACCGATGATGGACTGATGGAAGCCCAGCAAAAACGACCCCGGTTTGGGGTCGCTGGCCACCAGTAATCACCGAAGTCACTGCCGTTATCAAGTATATCAATTGGTAGAGAACATTCCTTGAGATCGAATTTCGCTGTTAGCATGACGCAAATGCTTTGTACAACCCATCGCTCTAACGCAAGGAGAGCGGGATGACGCGTCCCAAGTTTTTTCTCTTCGCGCTGCTGCTCGCGGTGCTGCCGACGCCGCTGGTGAAAGCGCAATCGCTGCCGGACCCTCTCTCTCCGCCGAGCAAACCGGGCCCGCTAAGCGCCACGCCCTCACTGTCGCCGGGCGTGCAGTTTCTGTTTGATCTCGAAACGAAGTTTGAGCAGGCCACTATCGCGGGCGGGGGAGCCGCATTCGCAAGCTTTTTCGCGGACGATGCCGTCACGATCTCGAATAAAAGCGAAGTAAAAAGTGGGCGGTCGAATATCGCGAGCACGGCGAAGTGGTCCGCAGCAGACTTTCAATTGACGTGGAAGCCACAGGGCGGCCAGATGAGTCCGGCCGGCGATATGGGTTTCACCTGGGGACATTACGACGCCCGCAGCAAAGACAAAGACGGCAAACCCGCCGTGACGAGCGGACGCTATATGACGATCTGGAAACGCCAACCGGACGGCGCATGGAAGGTGGCGATGGATGCCAGTAATGAAGAGCCACCTGACTGCGGGTGCACGGAAGAAATCGCCCCTAAACCGCAGTGAGGAATGCCTCGAAAGTTGCAGACACTGTGGCCCAACGGACTTTGATATCGCCCTTAATATCAGCGTAGCCAAATGACACCAGTTTCTACACGCACCTCACATGATTCGAGGACGGGCACAGCGGCCACCGTGCAGCCGGATGAGAGCGCACGACTGGCAGCGCCAGGCGGCGCAGAATCAATCGATCCAGTGCTGAAAGATATCGCGCGACTGGCAGCGCAGTTTTGCGGTGCGCCGGTCGGCGTGATCAGCATGATCGAAGCTGGGCGCCTCCCCCACCGTGCAACATTCGGCATCTCTGCCACAGAGAGTGGGCTTGAGAATTCGCCGTGCGACGTTCCGCTAACCAACCCTGGCGTGTATGTCATACGCGACGCAACGAAAGATCCGCGACACGCTCCCGACGGAATACGTCTGGGGCAGCAGTATTTTCGTTTCTATGTCGGCACGCCCCTGATCACGGCTGCGGGCGCTGCGATCGGCACGTTGTGCGTGCTCGATCACCAGGCGCGAACACTGGACCGTGCGCAGGCAGATGCCTTGCTCATTCTTGCGCGGCAGGTGATCGCCCGGCTCGAACTAAACACGAAACTACAAAAGCTGGAGCAGCAAGCTCGCACCCGACAACGCGCAGACCAGGCCTTGAATCTGGAGCGGAATTTCGTTTCGGCTGTGCTGGACACCATGGGCACGCTGGTCATCGTATTCGATACCGCGGGACGAGTCGTGCGTTTCAATCGCGCGTGCGAAATTGTTTCAGGATCCAGTTTCGATGAGCTGGTCGGCAGGCCATTCTGGGAGAAGCTGGTTCCTGAGGAAGACATTCCGGAGACGATTCGGATTTTCTCTGACATCTGCGCGGGCAACGTTCCAACCGAATTTGAGAACCGTTGGGTGACGGGCGAAGGACTGAAGCGCATTTCCTGGACGGGCGCTGCCTTGCGCGACGCTCATGGAGAAGTCTCCTACATTGTGTCGACGGGGATCGACATTACGGCGCAGCGCGAAGCCCAGGAAACCCTGATCGAGTCGGAAGCACGCTATCGCCAGTTGATTGAAGGCTCACTCGGCTTGATCTGCACCCATGATCTTGACGGTGTGATGCTTACGGTAAACACGCACACGGCCGCCAGTCTCGGCTATGACGTGGAAGAGATGATTGGCGTCAGGATCTTGGATTTCATGCCAGAGCAAGATCAAGCGCGCTTTGAGACTTACCTCAGCGATCTGATGGAGCACGGCGAACGCCAGGGTCTATTGCATCTGAATGACCGTGCTGGTGAGACGCGCGTGATCGCGTATCGCAACAAACTGATTCATGTGCCAGGGCGCGACCCATTTGTGCTGGGCCATGGCATCGACATTACCGAGAAGACCCGCGCCGAAGAAGCGCTGCGCATTGCAAACCGGCAGGTGAGCACGATTCTGGAGTCGGCCGGCGACGGCATCGTCTCGCTCGATCCCGAGGGCAGGATCACGCTGATCAATCATGCCGCGCTCGAGATGCTCGGCTATGACTCAACGGATGAGATTCTGGGATATGACGCGCACGCGCTGTTCCATCACTCGACGCGGGAAGGCACGCCGATCGAGATTGAGGACTGCCACATTCACAACTCGATCGACCAATCGACCACGACGCGTGTCAGCGATGAAGTGTTCTGGCGCAAAAACGGAACGATGTTTGACGCGGAATACATTGCGTGTCCACAGATCGATGAGGGTGAGCCGGTGGGCACGACTGTGCTCTTTCAAGATGTGACGGAACGCCGCGCGCTGGAACGGATGAAGGACGAGTTCATCGCGACGGTGAGCCACGAGTTGCGCACGCCGCTTACGTCCGTGCGCGCTGCGCTAGGGCTGATCGCCGGCGGAGCGCTGCACGCGCGTCCCGAAAAGACGCAGCAGATGCTTGACGTCGCCATCGGCAACACCGACCGGCTGGTGTCGCTGGTGAACGACATACTCGATCTAGAGCGGATGTCCGCGGGCAAGATGCAGATGCATCGCGAGGATGTGCGCATCGACGAGTTGCTGCAGCGGGCGGCTGATCTACAGCATTCGAGCGTACAGAAAACGGGCATCCAGTTTCGTATCGATGCCGAGCCGATAACCGCATTCGTTGACTCCGACCGAATTTTGCAGACGCTGACGAATCTGGTGAGCAATGCAATCAAGTTTTCGCCGCCTGGGTCGCATATTCGGCTGATTGTTCGCGCCACCGGCCCGAACGAGGTGCATGTCTGCGTCATGGATGAGGGTCGCGGCATTCCCGCTGACAAACTGGAGACGATTTTCGAACGCTTCCAGCAGGTGGATGCTTCCGATTCGCGCATGATGGGCGGCACCGGGCTGGGCCTTGCGATCTGCCGCAGCATTATCGAGCAGCATGGCGGACGCATCTGGGCCGAGAGCACGGCGGGCGATGGCGCGAGATTTCATTTCACGCTGCCGCGCCTAGCCGGGAAATAGCCTTCTGAAGCTGTTCGAGCAGGCCACCCTCCCCCTATACCGCTTTCATACCTCCATATTTGAAAACAAAGGGCTTATTGCGACCATATTTGATAATAAGGGGCTTAGCATTTTCCCGTTTATTTTCAGACGTTTAGAAGTCGTAAAAAATGCAAAAGCCCGGCAAATTGCCGGGCTTTCCGCTGATGAAGATTAACATGCGTGTCAAGAATCTGTGTGGAAAACCTGGTTGTCATTAGTCTCTCCTACGGGACATTTTGACGCGGAGGTAAGCAGGCACGAAGCCGAACCGCGCCATATTGCGGCGCGAACTGCCCGTCGGGTGGGTGACAGTCACAGCGGTTTTGCATGCACGCCGGCGCGCCTCCGTAAAGCGGGCAACGATCAGCGCGGTCTGTACGCCGCGGCTGCGGAAGGCTGGTAACGTGCTGCTTCCGTGAAGTCCAGCGATTTCGTTCTGGATGGTCAGAGTGGCACCGCCGGCTGGTTCACCGCCTATCGTAGCCAGGAAAGAAAGCGCCGTTGGAGTGCGGGCGAAGCCCTCAAACATCAGCAGCTCTTCCGCCGGCACCTCCACTCCATGGGTAAAGCCATGAGCGACGGTGTGCGTGAAGAGTTTGTACTCTTCGGGCTTCGCGATACGCACCTCGACTTCGTGGTTTGCTTGAAGAGAAACAGGCTGGTCTTTGCGGAGATCCAGAGCGAGAACCTCAGAAAATTCCTGGAGTCGATAGGGGCGATCGCGGACCCACTCCAGCACACTTGGGTCGATATACGGTGTCAGTTCGAAGTCAGCGGTTGCGCCGCGATCGAAGAAAAACCGTTCCAGGGTTTCAAGTTGGTTCGCGGCGACGGGCCCATCGAGCCCAATCCCGATGGCTTGCGTGATGGGCGAACCGACGCCGGCAAACACGGCGATACCGCCAGCGGTCTGCAAAGTTTCGATGCCGAGGTGTGGCAGCATCGGGCGCATCGCCTGGGCGCAATCGCGACCTAATTCGGCGGTGCTTCTTTCGATGTTCCGTACAAATGCGATGTCGAATGCAAAGTCCATTCCAGTTTTCCTCGATTCGCGAACGCGAATGCATCTCGTGTGAGCACAGTTCAACTGCGCTGCGCTGTGAATTTGAGATTTTGAGGAGCTGGGTCAGGATGCCGAGTCTACCGACTTACACACTGCTCCCCGTGGGAAGAGAGTTCGTGGTGGACATAGGCATCTCCGAAAACGACGGCGTAAGTGCTTCGCCGGATGCGAATGACAGTAGCATGAAATGGAGCGGCTCGCCTACTCTTCTTCCGCGCGCAGACTGGCAATCACCGAGAAATCTTCGAGTGTGGTGACGTCGCCTTTTACGTCCCCCGTGGTGGCGAGTTCGCGGAGCAGGCGGCGCATGATTTTGCCGGAACGCGTTTTAGGGAGAGACTGCGTGAAGCGGATGTCGTCTGGTTTTGCCAGCGACCCGATTTCTTTGCCCACCCAGGCGCGGAGTTCTTCTTTCATGTCAGGCCCGTGTTTATAGCCCTCGTCGAGGGTGACAAAGGCGCAGATGGCCTGGCCCTTCAACTCATCGGGGCGGCCTACGACCGCGGCTTCAGCAACCTTTTTGTGGGCGACCAGGGCGGATTCGATCTCCATCGTGCCAAGGCGGTGGCCGCTGACGTTGATCACGTCGTCGACGCGGCCCATTAGCCAGTAGTAGCCTTCAGCGTCGCAGCGCGCGCCATCGCCGGTGAAATAGGCGCCGGGAACGTCGGACCAGTATTGCTTTTCGTAGCGCTCAGGGTCGTTGTAGATGGTGCGCGCCATCGCCGGCCAGGGCTTACGGACGATGAGAAGCCCGCCTTGACCCTCGGGAACAGGCTCGCCGTCCCGAGTGACGACCTCGGGCACGATGCCGGGAATTGGACGGGTCGCAGAACCGGGTTTCGTTGGGACGGCGCCGGGAACCGGTGCGAGCATGATGGCTCCCGTCTCGGTTTGCCACCAGGTGTCGACGATGGGGCAGCGCTTCTTGCCGATGATCTCGTGATACCACATCCAAGCTTCTGGATTGATGGGTTCGCCGACGGTGCCGAGCAATCGGAGCGAAGCGAGCGAATGCTTGTTGGGAAACTGATCACCCCACTTGATAAAGGCGCGAATGGCTGTGGGAGCGGTGTAGAAGATCGAAACTTTGTGAGCATCGATGATCTTCCAGAAGCGATCATTCTCTGGCCAGTTGGGCGCGCCCTCATACATCACAGTGGTGGCGCCGTTCTGGAGGATTCCGTAAACGACATAGCTGTGTCCGGTCACCCAGCCGATGTCGGCGGTGCACCAGTAGATATCGTCTTCGCGAAGATCGAAGACGAGCTTTGCGGTGTAGTACGTCTGCACGGCGTAGCCGCCGATGGTGTGGACGATTCCCTTGGGCTTGCCGGTCGTGCCGGAGGTGTAAAGGATATAAAGCGGATCCTCCGAGTCGAGTTGTTCAGCCGGACAATCGTCGCTGGCTTTGGCGGTGAGCTCGTGCAGCCAGTGGTCGCGGCCCTGCTTCATCGGGACGGTTTCGCCGCTGCGTTGGTAGACCACGACGTGCTGGACGGTGGGACAGTTGGTGACCGCTTCGTCGACGGTGGCCTTGAGCTTGACGTGCGACCCGCGGCGAAAGGATGTGTCCTGGGTGAGGATGGCGACGCACTTGGCATCGTTGATGCGATCGACCAGGGCGTTCGCGGCGAACCCGCCGAAGATGACGGAGTGGACGACCCCGATGCGCGCACAAGCGAGGATCGCGATCGCGAGCTCTGGCGACATGCCCATGTAGACGGCCACGGTGTCGCCCTTTTGTATGCCGAGCGACTTGAGCGCGTTGGCATACTTGCTTACTTCACGAAGCAACTCAGAGTAGGTGAGTTTGCGGACCTCGCCGGGTTCGCTCTCGAAAAGGATGGCGGTCTTGTCGCCGTGGCCGCGCTCGATCTGCAGATCGAGGCAGTTGTAGCTGATATTGCAGGTGGCTCCGACGAACCACTTGGCCCATGGCTCATTCCACTCCAGTACTTTTGCCCACGGCTTGAACCAGTGCAGGTCGGCTGCGACTTCAGCCCAGAACGCTTCAGGATCGGCGACGGAGCGCTGATAGAGAGCCTCATATTCGACAAGGGATTTGACGCGGGCTTTGGCGGCGAACTCGGGCGGCGGCGGAAAGACGCGGTCTTCGTGGAGAAGCGAGGAGAAGTAGGTTGTGCCGGCGGCGGGTGTTTCTTGGGACATCGAATAGGCCTCTGAAGTTGAGTCAGGGGAAACGGTAATTGGTGACTTATGAAGTGCGCAAGCGCGCAGCTAGACTCAGCCGTTCATCGCCATCGACTGCAACTAGAGAGCCGACATCGCGAACCTGCTGCACCAAAGCAGCATCGCGAAGATTCTCACGAAAAGAAGCCGCAGCTTAAGCCGCGGCTTTTTAGTAGATGGCCTGGAACTAGTTCACTTCGTCCCAGATGCGGCGGTCTTTGGTTTCGGGGAGGAAGATCAGCCCGACAATCAGCGTCATGATGGCCACTCCGATGGGCCAAACCAAACCCATATATTGGGCTTTTGGATCGCCGGGGTGGTGCAATAGCCAGTAGGCGGCGAGCGAGGTGGATAGTAGCGGAGTGACGCCGCCGAATTCCCCGTTGCCGAGGTGGTAGGGGATCGACATGGAAGTGTAGCGAATGCGCGCCGGAAAGAGCTCGACGAGCAGCGCGGCGATCGGGCCGTACACCATGGTCACGTAGAAGACCTGGATGAACAACATGAAGATCAGGGTATGGCTGTCCCACCAGACTGCCTTTCCGCCGACTTTGTGCACGGCCCCCGCCATGACGTGATAGATGGGCCAGTAGGTTGCGGCAGCGAGCGCGCAACCGGCCAGCAGGATGGGTTTGCGCCCGACCCGGTCTGACAGCCATCCCCAGAAAATGAAGAAGGGCGTCGCGAAAATCAACGCGATTGCAACCATGATGTATGCGCTCTTGAGCGGCACACCGAGAGTTTTGGTGATGAAGAAAAGCGCATAGAACTGGCCGGTGTACCAGACCACTCCCTGACCGGCGGTAGCACCGAGCAGGGCGATCAGGATGAGGCCCCAGTTCTTGCGTCCAATGTCTCTGATCGGCGACTTCGACGTTTTGCCCTCGGCCTTCAGCTTCGCGTAGAGAGGCGATTCCTTAAGCTTGAGACGGATATAGATGGAGAAAATGACGAGGATGAGCGAGATCAGGAACGGAATCCGCCATGCCCAGTCAGTGAAGACCGCTTCGCCATAGTGAATGCGGGTGGCGAGCACGATCAGCAGCGCGGCGAAGAGGCCGAGAGTTGCGGTGGTCTGGATGAAGCTGGTGTAAAGTCCGCGGGAATGATCGGGCGCGTGCTCGGCAACATAGGTAGCTGCCCCGCCGTATTCTCCGCCGAGAGCGAGGCCTTGCAGACAGCGCAACGCTACGAGCAGGACGGCTGCGGTGATTCCTATCTTCTGATACGTGGGCAGCAGGCCCACGCAAAATGTGGACAGGCCCATGATGGTGAGCGTGACGAGAAACGTGTATTTGCGGCCGACGAGGTCTCCGATGTGACCGAAGAAAGCGGCGCCAAACGGGCGGACGGCAAAACCGACCCAGAGCGCACCCAGGGAATAGAGAAAGCTGGTGGTCAGTGAACCGGGAAAGAATTTGGAGGCCAGGACCGGCGTAAGGATCGCGTAGAGATAAAAGTCGTACCACTCGATGAGAGTGCCGGCGGACGAGGCCAGGATGATCTGGCTGATTCCTGTTCGCGAGCCGCGGACCTCACCTGCATTGTCGAAAGATTCTGCGATGGACGCCATGCTTATCGTGCTCCTCTCGCGGACAGCGGAACGCGAGAGGCGTTCGCTGTCGCGGATCAGTGTGTGGTGAACGCGGGGTCATGCTTGATTGCTGCGATGTAAAAGTCAAGTTAATTTCCGTGTTGTTAAGTGGGTCGTTTCCGGATTGCCCGTCATCTGGGAATTGTTCCCAGCTTGCACGCTTGTGCGAGCGGACGACTCCCTACTTTGTACACCGGCCTAGTCACGCAGAATCGGTGCGCCGCCCGTCGTTCGCGGAGCACGGTAGCTCAGGCTTGGGTGGTGTGGACTTGGGTGTCGAACCTTCGATATACGGCCACTCTGTCTCATACGGGTGTCTGCCTCAATCCAGGTGGGCAATGTAGCATCTGACTGCGTCCAGTGCGCGACCGAGGCTTCATCGCACCAGTCCAGGAGACGTGGCATCGCCTGCTTGTGCGCTCCACTTGTCATAAATGCACGCATGCTCTCCTCGGATTTCCAGGCCGTCATCGTCCAAAAAGCCCAGTTCCGATCCGCTAGCAGCGCGCCGGTTATAAACCCGGCCGCTTTCTTCACTTGCTGTCGCGACCGAAGTGTATACAAGGCAAACCAGGGAACAAAGCGTACTGACCGGACTCGCAAACGCGTAAGGCTGACGAAGACCATAGACCGCAATGGTCCCACAGCAAGCTTGGTTATCAAAAGAGGCACAGCTGGAGCAGCGGTTCATCCCGAACGCACCATTGGCGGCAAGAGGCCGACTAATCGGTGAGGAACTGCGGCCCAAATTGCAGTGCCGGTTATCTTCTTAGTGCGTTCGTCTGGGGTGACGTGTCACCCTCAACCCGATGCGAAACAGCGGCGCCTATAGAACTTAAGGCGAGCCATAGCAGGACATTTGAGGGATTGGCCTAATCTAGCTCTCGATTGAGGCCCTTACACCAATCTCTCGGAGCCTATTAAGGAGGTCTTCCTCATTGATGGTTCGATGTTCTAACGAGATTCGTATCTGTTCGTTGTCGAGAACTCGATCCGTTATCGACTTCCCCTCAGTCAACGAATAGCCGAACTCCGCTCGCAGTGTCTTTGTCAGCAAGACTTTGTCGAATCCGATGTTCCAACCGCATATGACCAGTTCCCGCATCATTTCACCTTTAGGATACCGGCGAGTTCAGGAACGGCATCTCCGGTTCTCGCCCCCTTGAACGACGACCTCGCTAACGCCCTCCCAATCCTTCAGCGGCTACGTTCGGTCGCCTACCGCCTGAATAGGCCGATCTGCATAACGCTGGAGTCGAATGCGGGTTCGGTGTTCTTTCCAGTCGGAGTCGAATACTCCTGAGTCGCGAAGTGGCTACGGACGAACGCCCGACAATCCGAGACTCTGAGCGAGTCACGGCCAATCCAGAAACCGACCGCACGTCCGTGTTATTTGGGTGGTGCGTCATCCTTCATT
Organism: Terriglobales bacterium; assembly: GCA_038199445.1. GTDB lineage: Bacteria > Acidobacteriota > Terriglobia > Terriglobales > Acidobacteriaceae > JBBPYY01. The sequence goes on from JBBPYY010000075.1 coordinate 25,447, forward strand.
CGGGATACACTCACCCGTTTGGTTAACTCGTCGCCTCTCCGTGCGACACCGCATTTGCTCCACCGCGCTTCGCTTATTCTCATCGTCGCTTCACAAACTCTTACCGGAAATAAAGGCAAGCAAAAACATGGGCTTTCTGGATCGTGATCACTCTGTAGCAGGTCCTGGATTCAGTCGCTGGCTGGTGCCACCGGCGGCATTGGCGATTCATCTATCGATCGGGCAGGTTTACGCGTTCAGCGTGTTCAAAAACCCTCTGCTGGCTTTGAAGGACACCGCAGGGCAAGCGTGGAGCCTGAAAGAAGTCGGGTACATTTTCTCTATTGCGTTCGCTGTACTCGGTCTGTCGGCGGCCCTGTTCGGCAAATGGCTCGAAAGCGCAGGACCGCGCAAAGCGATGTTTGTGGCGGCGTGCTGTTTTGGCAGCGGCTTTCTGGTCGGGTCCGCGGGCGTGTTGTTGCACTCGCTCGCGCTGATTTACCTGGGGTATGGCGTGATCGGTGGAATCGGTCTTGGGATAGGTTATATCTCGCCTGTTTCCACGTTGATCAAGTGGTTCCCTGACAGGCCCGGTCTCGCGACAGGACTCGCCATTATGGGTTTCGGTGGCGGCGCAATGATTGGCGGTCCGCTGGGCAAACTCTTGATGGACTTCTACGCCGCCCACGGGCGCCCATCCATCGCGTCGGCCTGGATCACGATGGGGATTCTGTACTTCCTCTTCATGATGTTTGGCGTATTCACCGTGCGAGTGCCGGCGGAGGGTTGGAAGCCGGAAGGGTGGACCCAGCCAGCCCAGACCTCAGCGTTAATCACGACGCACAACGTAGAGGTGAACAGCGCGTTCAGGACGCCACAGTTCTGGCTGCTGTGGGTCATCCTATGCATGAACGTGACGGCCGGCATCGGCATTATCGAGCAGGCGTCGCCCATGGTCCAGGATCTCTTTAAGGGCCACGTCACGGCGATCGCAGCGACAGGCTTCGTCGGCCTGTTGAGTCTGTTCAACATGGGCGGCCGATTTTTTTGGGCATCGGTATCTGATTTTCTGGGGCGCAAAAACACCTACTTCATCTTTTTCGCGTTGGGAGCGGTGCTTTACTTCCTGCTGCCGCAGACGGAGGTGGACCGCTGGAATAGCCTGCCGCTGTTTGTGGCCATTACCTGCGTTGTGATCAGCATGTACGGTGGTGGCTTTGCAACCATTCCTGCTTATCTGAAAGATCTGTTTGGCGGATATCACGTGAGCGCAATTCATGGACGTCTGCTCACCGCCTGGTCGGTTGCCGGCATCGTAGGGCCGCTGATTGTGAATGGCATTCTGGACCACTACATCAAGAACCACATGCCAAAGACAGAGGCCTATGCATTGATTCTTCACATCATGACGGGATTGCTGATGGTCGGCTTTATCGCCAACCTGCTGGTCCGCGCGGTGAGTGAAAAATACTGGATGGCAGATCAGCCGAAGGACGTTGCTGTTGCGGCTCATTAAGCCTCGTGGCAGCCACCCAAAAACGAGCGATAGGAAAGCGAGTCATTCATGAGCGAACAAAAATCGTCCCCCGCACTGGTGCTGGCCGCGTGGGTTGTGGTCAGCGTTCCACTTGGGTGGGGCGTCTATAAAACTGCCGTCAATGCCGCGAAGCTGTTTCATAGCCCGCCATCGGCTGCCGCTCCGGCAACCACAGGCCCTGCTCCCGCAACGAAATAACTGTAGTGATACACAACCGAGAGCCGCATCCGCGCTTGTATAAGGCAGACGCGGCTTTTATCCTTTTCTGTTGCTTCGCAATATCGGGAGACCCGCCATGCCAACAGAGCCGGTAGAGCAGTTCATCGATCACAGCGCATCGAGGTTGACCGCGCCGCGGCGTCATGCCCAGGCCCCCATCGAGACCATGCATGTCAGGCAAGACGATCGCGTGCGGATGGCCGCCGGTCTAGACGCGATCACACAGACGTTGGAATTTGTAGCGAAGGAACCTGGGCTCGAACGAGGTGCTGCCGCACTCTA
>JBBPYY010000076.1:0-14286 GCA_038199445.1 Terriglobales bacterium
CGCGTCGCGAAATAAAGATCACGTGTACTTCGATCATCTGCAGATCGGTCACGGCAAAACGATTGCGTGCGTCTACTCGCTGCGTGCCTACCCGCACGCGCCCGTCTCGATGCCGCTCGATTGGAAGGAGCTGACACCGAAGTTGACGCCGACCACTTTCACTTTGAAGAACGCAAGAGAGCGCATCGACAAACGCGGCGACTGCTTCGCAGATGTGCTCACCTTGCAGCAGTCGCTGACCAAACCACTCGCTGCCCTGCGCGAGATGTACTCAGCAGGAAAACCCTAGCTGACTTTGCGCCGCTTTGCCCCAGCCGGCGCGGTTTGCGGCGGTTTTTTCTCGTCCTCACTCGCTCCGGACTTCTCTTTTTGCTCCAGGCTCTTCTTCAACGCCTCCATCAAGTCGATAACCGGCGCAAGCTTTCTGTGTGGCGTTGCCGCCGGAGCAGCATGGCCTTCTGTTCGGCTCTCAATCAGTTGCAGAACGCGCTCTTCATATTCGTCTTTGAACTGTTCGGGATGAAACGGCTTGGTCAGCGCTTCGGCGAACTGTTCCGCCAGCTTCACTTCCTGCTCCTGCAACTTCACGTCGGGCGATTGCCCATACTCGGCCACCGCACGTATTTCATTCGGATAGTAGATCGTGTGCAGCGCAAGCCCGTTCTGATACGGTCGCAGCACGACGATTCGCTCTCGTGAATGCATCGTCACCTTCGCAATCGCAGCCAGCTTCGACTCCTGCATGGTTTTCAACAGCAGCGCATACGGCCGGCGCCCCGCCTCTTCTGGCGCAGAATAATAGGAAGTTTCGTAATAGATCGGGTCGATGTCATCCAGCTTTACAAACTGTACGATCTCCATCGTCGACGATGATTCTGGCGCGAGCGCCTTCAATTCCTCATCCTTGATGATGATGTTGCGTTCCTTATCCAGCGGATAGCCCTTCACCAGTTCCTTGCGCTCAACCAGTCGCTCACAATGCGGGCAAAAAAGCTGTTGCTTGATCCGCGTTCCGCACACTTCATGGATCTGATGAAAGCTGATGTGCTCGTCGCGTGCCGCAACAAAAAGACGAATAGGAACTGTCACCAGGCCAAAAGAAACATAGCCCTTCCAGACTGTTGAAGCCATGCAATGCCTCCGCTACTGCCGATTCTTACCGCTCGCCGTATCTGCGCTCGTCGTGCTGTCGTTTGGAGCCGAGGGATTAATCTGGCCGTCTCGATTCTCCGGGGTCTCACTGACTACCTGAGTCTCTCCTGGGCCAGCCGTAGCTGGATTATCGCCCTGAGCACCGGAGGGTTGAACCGCGTTTCTGTTCGCCTCCGGCTTACCAGGCTGTGTTGGTTGGTCGGAGCCTTTTACATCCGTCTTCATGAAGACGCCTATGCTGTGCGCGACCCGCCACGCAAGAAGTGAAACACCGCCGCGATAATCGCGAAGATAATAAGTATGTGGATCAAGAACCCCGCTGTGTGAAACACGAAGAACCCGAATACCCACGCCAGCAACAAAAGTACCGCCAAACCTAGAAACATAAATATCTCCTTCAAGAAATAGAGGACGAGCGAAGAAAAGTTCTGCCGTCTTTCGGAGACTGTGATGCAACTTCTCTATTTATAGAGGCTTAGTGTCAGCATGTGGAGTTATTGTGAAGGTTCCCCGATTCGCCGGATCTTCGCTAAGGGACCGCGCGTTCGCCTTCATACGTGGGCGACTGGCCGTTGAACCTGGGAAGGATCAACGCGTCCAAATCGAGAAATTGCCGGATGATCGGATCTTCACTCGCCTGAAATTCTGCCAAGGTCCCGAAGAAATGCGCCTTCGCTTGATGCAGAAACATAATTCTGTCGGCCAGTCGTTCTGCGAATCGCATATCGTGTGTCACAACCACGCTCGTCAGGTTCAACTGGTGCTTCAGCTTTTGGATCAGGTTTCCGAGCAGCCGGCCCATCAGCGGGTCGACCATCGTCGTGGGTTCGTCATACAGAATGCCCTCGGGCTGCGAAGACAACGCCCGCGCAATCGCAACTGATCGCTTCATCCCGGTCGATAGATCTGACGGCAACAAACTTGACATGCCTGCCACGCCAACCATTTCGAGCAGACCGTTCACCACCTGTTGAATCTGATCTTCGACCAGTTCCCTGCGCTCACGCAATGGAAACGCGACATTCTCCCCAACCGTAAGAGAGTCAAAGAGCGCTCCATTCTGAAATACCATCGTGACCTTTTTGCGCAGCGGCTGCATCTGCTCTTCATCAAAATTCGTGATGTCTTCGCGGCTGATCAGCACCCTCCCTGAATCCACCTTGAGAAATCCCATGACGGTCTGCAGCGAAACCGACTTGCCCACTCCGCTGCGACCGAGAATGCACAGCGTCTCGCCTGGCATCACAAAAAAGCTGACGTCGTCGAGCACCTGCAAAGAGCCAAACGATTTTGAGACATGCTCAAACGCGATGAAAGGCACCTGCTGCGTCTGTACGTCGTCGCCCGGGATCCCGGTGAATTCGGGTGGTTTCTCGGGTGGTGCGCCCGTGACGACGATGGGTGCATTTGCGATCGTGTCATTGCTCAAGATGGCACCACCTCATCGCCATCATATTCTGCAACGTCCTCAGGCGTGTTCAGGTTTGCGAATCGTTCGATTCCGCTCGTCGGCATGAGTACAAGCCGTCGGCCAGCCGCCGCCTCGAATGCGCGCATTACCTTCCGTTCTCCGCTGAACATCTGCATCTCCAGTCCAGCACGCATGGTTCGATCGAGAACGACGCACAGCGGGTGAGGCGCGTCATCCACGACCGGAACAAGACACAGAGCATCAGTCCGTTCAGCCGCATCGACCATCTGCTCCAGAACTTCAGCAGTAAGCAGCGGCAGATCCACCGGCATGAAAACAGCCCACCTTCGCTGGCAATGTGCGGTGCCGGCCACCAGTCCTGCCAGCGGTCCAACATCACGCGCTCCATCCGGAATCACGTCGGCAAATTTCGCCAGATCCGTCCGATCCCCAACAATGAAAGCATCCGCCGCAACCTGCCGTATCGTCCCAAGCGCTCGCTCGATCAACGTTTGTCCGCGAAACTCCAGGATCGCCTTATCGCGTCCCATGCGCCGGCTACGTCCGCCAGCCAGCACATAGCCCGATACATCGTCGCGAACGGCCACCTACTCCGCCAAGCGTCCGAAGAAGCGAATGATCGACTCGATGCCGCGATAGAAATTCGCCAGATGAAACTTCTCATTCGGCGCATGCAGGTTGTCGTCAGGCAAGCCGAATCCCATCATTACCGTCGGAATTCCGAGATGCTTTTTGAAATCCCCAACGATCGGCACCGACCCGCCAGAGCGAATGAAGACCGTGTCCTTTTTGAAAACTTCACGCATCGCGTCTGTCGCCGCGTGAACAAAACGATTGTCTGTATCGATCACGACTGCTTCAGCAGAATGGATCAGCCTGACCGTGACTGAAATTCCTTTCGGCACAATCGATTCGACATACTTCTTGTAGGTCGCAAAAACTTTCTCCGGCTGCATGTCCGGCACCAGGCGCATCGAAATCTTCGCCACAGCCTTCGCAGGAATAACCGTCTTCGCGCCCGCGCCGATAAAGCCGCCCGGCATTCCGTGAACATCCAGCGACGGCCGCGCCCACGTGCGCTCCAGCACCGAGTAGCCGGTTTCTCCGGTCAAGGCTGTCGAGCCCACTTCGCTCTTGCGATAGTGCTCCTCATCAAAAGGCAACGATTTCCATGCCTTCAACTCCGCGGCTGACGGCGTCTTCACATCGTCATAAAAACCGGGAACAAGTATCTTCCCGTCCGCATCTTTCAGCTTCGCGATGATCTGCGCCAGCGCAACAAAAGGATTCGGTGCGGCGCCGCCATACATGCCCGAGTGCAGATCGACGCTCGCACCACGTGCCTCCACCTCGGTGTAGATCATCCCGCGCAATCCAACGCACAGCGTCGGTAGATCGGGCGCGAACATCTCGGTGTCCGATACCAGCGCAAAATCCGCCTTCACGTCCGAACCATGCTCACGGAGATAAGTCGCCACACCCTCGCCGCCGACTTCTTCCTCTCCCTCGATCAGCACGCGCACGTTCACCGGCAGCTTGCCGCCGCTGCTCTTGAACAGGGATTCCAGCGCCTTCACATGCATATACATCTGGCCTTTATCGTCCACCGCTCCACGTGCGTAGATGTTTCCATTGCGCTCCGTCGGCTCAAACGGCGGAGTCGTCCACTCGTCCAGTGGATCAGGCGGCTGCACATCGTAATGGCCGTAGCAAAGCGCTGTGGGTTTCCCGGTCGCATGAAGCCAGTCTCCATACACCAGCGGATGACCAGCGGTCTCAATCAAGCGCACGTTTTCGACGCCAATGCGCTTCAATTCCGCAGCGACGAAATCGGCCGCTCGCCGCACATCTTCCTTATGCTCCGGCAGGGTCGACACCGACGGAATCCGAAGCAGCAACTTTAGCTCTTCCAGAAACTGAAGCTCATTTTTGTGGGCAAACTCAACAGCACTCGCAATGGAACTCATGTCTCTCTCCAATCTCTGGTAGCCCGATGTTTAATAGCGCGGCACGGTGGAATCGACGGCCATTGACCAGAGATCGATTCCGCCCGTGAGCGATCGTGCGTGCTCGAAACCCTGATTCCGTAACCAAACCACCGCGTTGAGCGACCTTACGCCATGGTGGCAATACACGATAATGGCGGAATCCGGGTCCAGTTCCTGATGCGCGCGCGAGGCAACCTCACCTACCGGCATCAGCAAACTACCGCCCAGGTGGCCAATTTCGTGTTCCCACGGCTCGCGTACGTCTACCAGGGTAAAGGAACCTTTGTCGGTCTTTTGCAGTTCAGCTACTTCAGCAGCGCTAATTTCGAGGGGCAACATGCCGTTCCAGAATACAGTTCAATGATACGCACCGTACCCGCGCGGGCTACCATGAAGACAAGCACTCTTGGAGGATGTCACCCTGAGCACGGCCACCACTACCGCAGCACGCAGTAAGGTCTTGATTGTTGAAGACGAGATGAACGCACGTCTCGGACTTGCAGAACTGGTTTCCGGCTGGGGTTACCGCACTGAGGTCGCGGAAGACGGCTTTCAGGCCCTCGAAAAAATCCAGTCGTGGAGCCCCGCCGTCGTCGTCACCGACATGAAAATGCCGCGCATGGACGGCATGGAGTTGCTCAACCGCCTGCGTGAAGCCGGCAGCCCCTGCACCGTAGTCGTCATCACCGCACAGGGCTCTATCGAGAGCGCGGTTGAAGCCATCAAGCTTGGCGCTTATGACTTCGTGCAGAAGCCCATCGACGCCACACGCCTGCGGACTACACTCGCGAATGCGGCTCGCCAACGCGACACAGAACAGGAGCTCGACCGCACACGCCGCAAGCTCCGCGACACTGGCGTGCTCGGTTCACTGGTCGGCACCTCCCGCAAAATGCAAGAACTTTTTGCGCTCGTGGAACAGATCGCCGCTTCCGACGTCTCCGTGCTCGTCACTGGCGAAAGCGGCACCGGCAAAGAGGTCGTTGCCCGCACTCTGCATGCGCTGAGCACTCGCAGCAGTAAGCCTTTCGTGGCGGTCAACTGCGCCGCCATCCCGGAGACACTCATTGAGAGTGAAATCTTCGGTCACGAGAAAGGCGCCTTCACCGGCGCGGTTGAGCGTCGCGCGGGATGCTTCGAACTGGCCGAGGACGGCACCCTCCTGCTCGACGAAATTGGCGAAATGCCCATTGCAACTCAGGCGAAACTGCTTCGCGTCCTCGAAGAAAGAACATTGCGCCGTCTCGGCAGCCGCGTCGAAACTGCTGTCAATGTGCGGGTCGTCGCGGCGACCAACAAAGTCCCCGAACAAGCCATCGCCTCCGGACAACTGCGCGAAGATTTGTTCTATAGACTGAATGTCTTTCATGTGCAGATGCCGCCACTGCGCGCGCACATGGAAGATGTACCGGCCATCGCAGAATCCATTCTCGCCGACATGAACCGCAAACATGGGCGCGAGGTGGCCGGCCTCGATCACGCATTCGTTGAGCGCCTGATGCAATACGACTGGCCAGGAAATGTCCGCGAGCTGCGCAACACGCTCGAGCGCGCGGTGGTACTCGCCGGGACCGGCATGCTGCAGACCTCTCATCTGCCACCCAACTTCGGCCAGCAGACGGGGGCCGCCGCGGAAACCTTCGCGCGTACCCACAGCGACCAGGTCCTGCTCGATGTCGGAACAACGGTCAGCGCCGCGGAAGAACAATTGATCACCAAAACCCTTGCGGCTACCAATAACAACAAAACGCGCGCAGCAGAAGTGTTGGGCATCAGCCTCAAGACGCTGCATAACAAATTAAAAGAGTATGCCTCTCGTGGACGTGGAAGCACTGGAGAATCCGCCGAATAACGTTACCGGCACGGCACACGACCCATGCGACTGAAAACAAAACTCGCGCTCTTCATCAACATCATGATGTTCCTGATCGTCGTTTTGTTGTCGGCGCTGTACCTCTCACAGCTCCTTTGGCAGCGCATCGAAGAGACATACGCGAACGACACAGTCGTCGCGCGCCAGGTGCTCTACGCCACTCGCCACGCCATTGAGGCCGGCCTGCTTATCCGCCCTGAAGATGCGCAGGACCCGACCCGTCTGCGGGATGCCGTCGCCACGGCGTTACGCGAAGACTCGAGCCTCGCCCCGCTGGTCGCCTCGGTACTGCGCTCGTCAGCGACTGTCTATGAGGTCGCGATCACTGACGCAGGCGGCCGCATCCTGCTCGACAGCGATCCCACTCTCCAAGACCGGATGTATCCTGTCCGCGAAGACTACGGGCGCGTGCGCAATGGCGGAATCTTGCGCCAGTTCGAAGCGGTTTTCGGCCCACCCAAGGTTTACGAAATCACTCTGCCGCTTGAGCGTAACGCCCAGGCTTTTATTAACGTGCGCATAGCGGTCCGCTCCACCTTCCTGCGCAGCGTTCTTTCTCCGTCGATGCGAACCGCATCGCTTTTTATCTTCGCGGCGCTCGGCTCTTCCCTTGTATTCTCGCTCTTTCTTTCCGCACTGGCGCTACGCCCCCTTGAAAACATCAGCAAGCGGCTCGACGCCTTGATTCAATCCGAGTCAGAAGCAAAAGAGGAGGCCGACAACGCCGGAGAAGGCGATGCAATGGCCCTCGTTTCCAGCAAAATCGAACGTGTTGGGAAGCGTATGCGATCTGTCGAAGAGGTATTCACAGCCCTCAAAGAAAACATGGACCAGATCCTTGGCAGCCTCGAAGACGGAATTCTTCTGTTCACTGAAAACGGCAGAGCCGTTACTGTCAGTGAATCCTGCCAGCGATTTCTTGGGCTCGAGGCCTCACAAATGCGCGGCGCTCTCTTGACAGACATCTTCCCCATCGACACAACACTAGGCAAGTGCGTGCGTAACGCCTTTGAGCTTCGCCAGCCCGTGCATCAGGAACTGCGCACAGAAACTGGCCGTCGTATTCACGTCTCCGTCGACATGGTGCATGAGCACACCAGCGATCAGAGAAAGCGTCCTGACGCTCTCGGGGCTCTTGTAACGCTGCACGATAGCGAATCGGTGCGTCAGATTGAAGATGATCTGAAGCTTTCCCGCCGTCTCGCCGCGGTAGGTCGTCTGACCGCGGGCGTCGGGCACGAGGTTAAAAATCCGATCAACGCCATCGTGGTTCATCTGGAACTCTTGCGCAGCAAACTGCACGGCATCGGCAGTGAACCGGAGCGCCACCTTGATGTCATCGAAAGCGAAATTCACCGGCTCGACCGGGTCGTTGAGACCCTAGTGAACTTTTCCCGGCCAGTTGACCTGAGATTGAGAACAGTCGACTTGAAGGATACGGTAACCACCGTCCTGAGACTTAGCGCTGAGGAAATGGCGACACGTAACGTTACAGTGATGCGTGAATTCACCGATCAGCCGGTTCCTCTGCAAATCGACGATGACTTGATGCGTCAAGCTCTGCTCAACGTCATCCTGAACGCCGCTCAGGCCATGGATCAAGGCGGTCGCATTACCGTGAAGATTACGCGGGATAACACCGAAGGCGTAGTCCACATCCAGGATGAGGGGCCAGGAATCGCAGCCGATATCCGCGACAAAATCTTTGATTTATACTTCACGACAAAAAAAGATGGCAGCGGGATCGGTCTTTCAATGACATATCGCATCCTGCAGTTGCACAATGGAACAGTCGAAGTAGGATCGGCCTCGGAGCGTGGAACAGTATTCACTTTTCGAGTACCACTGGCTCCCCCTTCCGAACAACTGCGACCTTTCCCGAAGCCGCAGGTAGCGCAAATAGATTCAGGAAGCGTAAGGCCTTGATGAAACACTTTCTTCTGCCAACGATTTTCGCAAGCACTTTCATGCTGGTGTCGGCGATGGGCTGTCACCATGAGGCACCCCAGCCTCAGATGCCGCCGATGCAGGCGCAGGCGCCGCCGGTCACTGATCCCGCGACGCATCCCGTACCGATGGAAATTATTCCACTAGAACCGAAGCCTGACACCAGCAAGACCGTCGCAAGCGTCCCCGCGGACACGACCCCGCCGCCCGTCGCCAAACCTGAAAAACGCCGCAAGCCCTCAGCAGCCAAACCGCAGCCCCCGGCTACGGCGACTCCAACGACGGCCAAAGCGCAGCCGCTCGCCACTACGCCGCAGGCGGTCACAACCCCGCCCGCTGTAGTGGCTCCCGTTCAGACGCAACCGCCCGCCGCACAGGTCCCAACGCCCACCGCGTCGGCTGCCCCGCATCCGAGCAGTGCTGCTTCCCCCATCGGCCAGTTGACCGAGGGAGACATCAGCGGCACCGCGCAGGTTCAAGAAGAGACTGAGAAACTTATCGCCTCCACAGAGCGCGGTCTCACCGGCCTGCAACGCCCCTTGAATGCGCAGGAGCAGGAGACAGCGAAGCAGATTAAGAAATTCCTCGAGCAAGCGCGGCAAGCGCTGTTGGCACAAGATGCCGGCGGAGCCAAGACGCTCGCAACCAAGGCGAGTCTCTTGCTCAACGAACTAAAAAAGTAATTTAACGCTCGCCCCACTTCAACTTCGCACGCAATACGTCAAAGAACGTGGTTTTCCCCAGGCGCACCAGTTTGACGCTATGCTGTGAGCGAATGCACTCCAACTCGTCTCCCACGCGAAGCTGCACCATCTCCTGGCCGTCTACCGTTAGATAGGTCTGGTCCGGAATGCCTTCAATGCTGATTCCCACTCTTGCATCGCCGCGCACCACGATCGGTCGCAGCGTGAGTTGGTGCGGGCAAATGGGTGTCACTACCAGCGCGTCCACCGACGGCTCCAGAATCGGGCCATTCGCCGCCAAGTTATATGCAGTGGATCCGGTAGGGGTTGCCACGATCACGCCGTCAGCACGAAAAGATGTGATCGCGCTCCCATTGATGCTGACGGTGAAGTGCGCCATGCGTGCAATCGCGCCTTTCGCCGTCACTACATCGTTCAACGCATAGAACCTGCTGGTGCCATCTGCAGCCCGCTTCAGCGTAGCCTCCAGCATTGCGCGTGTATCCATCTCGCAACACCCCACGCACCAGCCATTCAACGTCTCATAAAGATCACTCAAGCGAACCTCGGTCAGAAAACCGAGCGATCCAAGATTCACGCTCAGGATTGGCGTGGCCGTCTGGGCAAAGACGCGCGCCGCAGCCAGCAAAGTGCCGTCGCCTCCAAGCACAATGACGAGTTCTGGATTGCGGCTCGGCATCTCCTGACGCTCGACAGGATTCTTGTCTCCGACGTAGCTCCCCGCGACCGGATCGAGCAGCGTGTCATATCCGCGGTGCTTCAGCCAGAGGGCGAGTTCTGGCAGAATGCTGGAGAGTTCCGGCTTTTGGGGCTTGGCGATGATCGCAATCGTGCGCATGGTCGGCATAGAAGGCATAGCGGGCTAAGAAACAGATTCCTAGCCTAGCATCCGTCGGTCAGAATCTTGCGTAGAGCAGAAACTCGCGATTCCCTTCGACGCCCGTGATCGGCGACTCAATCATTTCTGTCCAAATGACGCCCTGCTCGAGCACGCTCTGCCGAACGCGCTCGACGGCCTGCATCTGAGCCGCGGTGTCGCGCACGATGCCGCCTTTGCCGACGTGTTCCCGTCCAGCCTCAAATTGCGGCTTCACCAGAATAACCGCGTGCTTGCCGCCGCGGTCTTCCGCGGGAAATGCCGCCGCAATCACGGCGGGCAGGATCAGCGACGCCGCGATGAACGAAACGTCCATTGCGAAAAAGTCGAGCCCCGCCGGCAGGTCGCCGGGAGCCAGCTTCCGCGCATTGGTCCGTTCCATGAGCCGCACGCGAGCATCATCCCGCAATTTCTGCGCGATCTGCCCATAACCCGTATCCACGCACACAACGCTTGCCGCAGCATGCTGCAGCATGCAGTCTGTGAATCCGCCGGTCGATGTCCCCACGTCCATACATCGCAATCCCGTCAGGTCGATCTGCCAATGCGCCAGAGCGCCTTCGAGCTTCAGCCCGCCGCGACTTACATAGCGCATGTCTTCCCCCAGAAGACGAAGCACGGCATCTGCCGGAATCGACGCCCCGGGCTTATCAATTTTCTGTTCGTTGACTAGGATTCGCCCTGCCAGAATCAGTGCCTGCGCGCGTTCGCGAGAGCCGACCATGCCCCGCTCCACGACCGCCTTATCGAGACGCTGCTTGAGGACCATTTACTGCGCGGTAAGGCGTACCGACGCTCCCGCTCCATTCACTTGCAGCGAAGAGTCCAGAGAATCGGTGTCCGTGCGGATGATGCTCAACATCTGACTGTCCGGAGCCGTAACAAAGACCAGTCCCTTCGGCGTGCCCGTCGTAGCCGCGATCGACGTCGGATGTCCGTTCGCCGCCGGCAATGTGATGGTGTGAGTCAGAGTCTTCGTCTGCAGATTCACTACGCTGATCGTGCCGTCAACGCTGTTCGCCGTGTACGCGCGAGTGCCGTCTTGCAACACAGACACTGCCACAGGATTTAGCCCCACCGGCACTGTTACCGCAGCGCCGAAACCGGGCGCATTGTTGCCGAATACATCAAGTGCAATGTTGATGATCGTGACACTGTTCGATCCGGAATTCGCGACGACCAGCTGATTCCCGGTCACGTCAATATCCGCCCACACCGGCGCGGTGCCCACCGGAATTGTCTGCTGCACCGATCCCTGTTGCGCATCGATGACCGTCACGCTGTTTCCGGCCTTATTCACGATGAATGCCCTTCGCGCACTCGCTGTTTCCACGCCGTAAACCGGACCTGCACCCACTGGCAGAGTTGCCGTGATCGTGTTGTTTACCGTCTCAATCACTGACACACTATTTGCCGCCTGGCTGACCGCAAAAATCCGCTGTCCACCCAATACACCCACGACGTAAACCGGGTTCGCACCCACCGGCAGCTCCGTCTTCACCGCAGCCGGAGTTCCCGTCAGAACCGCGATCGCATTTCGCGTTGACTCCGCGACATACGCCACGTTGCTCAGCCCCAGTACGCTTGCGGCGATGCCCCCCATCGGCAATGAAGTTGTCTTAACGTTCTTCGTTTGCAAATTCTGGCCGCCCACCGCCGAACTGCTCACCGTGCCGTCGCTATTCGCTGTATACAGCGGAGATGCCGCCGCATCGAGCGATAGCGCCGTCGACGAAACCCCAGGCTGCGGCTGCGGCTGGGGTCCGACATTTGCTTGGCCGGTAACCGTCTCCCCAAACACATCGATTTGCGTCGCCAACGCCGGGCGCGCCGGATCGATCGGCACTGACAAAACGATTGCTGACCGCAAGGGCTGCTGAGAAGGTGGAGTGGGGTTGGTGGGGGCGACTACAGGGGTTGGCTGTGCACAGCCCGTCAATACCAGGACGAATACCAATGAAATCCACGCTGTTTGCGGGATCAACTTCCCGCTTTGCCTCAACACTCTCAAATACCTCACCTGCGCAACTGCGTTCAAAATGGGCGCGAATCTTGATTGTAAATCACCACCGCATGCGCACCAGCGCCCCAGGCCGTGGCATAACTGAAGCTGTGACACGGCGTCCCATCCTTCGACCGGTCTGGATGACATTCGTCATCGGCTTCTGTGCCATCCAGACGGCACTCGTTGTCCTACGGGCAGCCAGCCTCTCGCACGCGCTGCAATTATTTCTGCTCTCTGCGCTGCTCGGCGCCGTGATCTGGCTCTTCCACGCCGGCACCCTTCGCGCCGCACTCACCGGTGCGGTCGTCGCTGCCTGTCTCGTAAACACAGCCCCTGGCCTCCTGCATTCCGCTCTTCCCGGTACGATCGCAATGTTTCTCCTCACGCTCAGCGCGACACGCTTCCGCAGAGGCGAAAAAACTAGCCTCGGTCTCGCCGAATCAAAGCGCGGACGCTCCGCCGCTCAGGTGGTAGCCAATGTCGGCAGTGCGGCCGCCTTCGCTGCACTTGCCGCGGCAGCGGCCCCTCATCTTCGCGCAATCTTGCTCACTGCGGTCGTCGCTGCACTCGCCGAGGCCACAGCGGACACGCTCGCGTCCGAGTTCGGCGAAAGTTTTGCGGGTCGCGTCGTACTCGTCAGTAACTGGAAAGTTGTCCCCGCCGGAACAGACGGCGGCATCAGCTTAAAAGGCACCCTTGCCGGTTTGCTCGGAGCGGGAATAGTCGTCGGCGTCTGCGAGCTGACTATGCCTCTCGGCCTGCGCGCCTCCGCTCTAGCACTCTTCGCTGCCATCGCCGGACTTATCCTTGACAGCTTCTTGGGGGCAACCCTCGAAGCGCGCGGCTATCTCGAAAACAACGCGGTCAATTTCCTCTCTACCCTCGCGTCAGCGCTGATCGCAACCGCACTCGTTGCCATCTAGTGCAGGTGCAGCCGCCACAGCGTGTAACTCAAGATCTCGTGACCCACGCGCTGCGCTTCATCCCAGAAGGTCAAAGGATGCGGCTCCGGCCGCGGCGATCCGTACACTTCCAGACCATTGGCGCGGCTCAGCTCCTTGATGCGGAACAGGTGCGTGCCGTCGCTCACTACAAGAATCTTCCTCAGGTGATTCTCCCGCGCAATCGCAGCCAGTCGCGCCGCGGACTCCTCCGTGTCGCTGCTGCGTGTCTCGGCGATAATCTGGCGCTCGGGCACCTCGTGCGAGAGGAGGTAATCGTGCCCTACACCACCCTCGCTGTGCGCGTCTCCGGGATTTGTTCCGCCCAGTGTGATGATCAGCGGCGCATATCCGTCTTTGTAGAGCGTCAGCGCGTGGTCCAGTCGCGAGCGCAATACCGGCGAAGGTCGCCCGTCATACTCTGCCGCTCCAAACACCGCAATCGCGTCCACATGCCGCGCTTCCTCTGTCTCGGCATCCTTCTTGATTTCTGAGAAGACATACGCCACCCACATTGCCACGCCCAGCAGCAAAAACAGAAGCAACGACAAAGCGAATCTCGCGCGATGCCCCTTTCTCAAATTGTCGTCGGGCAAAATCATCGCTGCGCCTGTTCCGAACCCAGACTAACCCTGCATCGCTAGAGCGATCTGGTGCGTTGGAATCGCACCCTCGCGCAAAATGTGCCAACTGTCTGGCGGCCCTGACAAATCCACAATCGTCGTCGGGAAACTATGTGCCGTCGGCCCGCCATCGACGATCAATGGAATACGGTTGCCAAGCTGCTCTCTCACACATGCCGCGTGCGTACATTCGGGCGAGCCACTCAAATTCGCCGACGTGGCCGTGATCGGCAACCCCAGCGCGGCCGCGACCGCACGAGGAATCGCGGCCTCCGGCACACGCAAAGCCACGTTGCCCGTGTTCGCCGTCACGCGCAAAGGCAAACGGGTGCCTGCGCGCACAATCAGCGTCAACGGGCCCGGCCAGAATCGTTCAGTCAATTTGTCGAACGATGCGCTCAGATCGCGCGCCAACTCGTAAGCGCGTGATACATCTTCAATCAACAGCGAAAGCGGCTTCATGCGAGAACGGGTCTTCAGGTCATATATCTGATCGACCGCATATAGATTAATCGGGTCGACCGCCAAACCATAGAACGTGTCCGTCGGCATCCCAACGACCTTGCCGCTTTGCAGTTGCGCAACGATGTACTTGATTTTCTCCGGCTCTGGTTCGTCCGGATTCACCCGCAAGATTTCTGCTGCCAACGCGTTCTCCAATGAAGATAGTTTTCCAAGTGTAGGCGAAAACCACTTGCATCGCATATCCGCAAGTCAACGTTCCCGCGCGCTGCCACGACCAAC
>JBBPYY010000077.1:0-17888 GCA_038199445.1 Terriglobales bacterium
AAAGCCGCCCTGTTGCCGGGCGGCTTTCTCTTTTTAAAGAACTTTTCTTGGTATCGCCAACCCAAACGCCGCTGTCAGGAAATTTAGTGTATTCGCGCGCGCCAAAGTGCCCCTTGAAGAGGATCGACTGGTTCGCGAAGAATTTTGATCGCCGGAATTTGGGAATGCAGAAATTCGATCATCGCTTCTCGAACCGGTGCGACGCGACGCAGAATACTGCCGCTGAGGGCGACGTCGGGCGGCGGCGAGTCAGGTTCGATTGCGCGCAACTTACGCAGAGCCACGATGGCAGTGGCTGCGAGTTGTTGACCGGCGGAAACGAGAACGCGCATGGCGACGGCGTCTCCTTCTTCAGCGCAGGCAAGGACGACAGGAGTGAGAGCGGCGAAATCGGGAGCGGGGACACGGTTCGCTTCAGCGACGATGTCTTCCAGATGAGAAAGATGCCAATGCGCAGCGATGCGATCAAGCAACGAGGTGCTCTCGCGGTTGTCATATGCGCGAAAGGCGGAGCGCAAAGCTTCAGAGCCGATCCATTGACCGGAGCCTTCGTCGGCGAGCGCCGGGCCCCATCCGCCAGCCGTTTCTATTTTGCCATTGGCGGCGCGCGCGATCACATTGGAACCGGTGCCCGCGAGAACGAGGACCCCGCGGCCACCGTGGAAGGCGGCGTCGAGGGCGATCTCTTCATCGCCGACGATGAGCAGTTCCCCGCCGACACGCTGGGCGAAGCTTTCGCGCACCCACGCGACGAACTGAGGCATGGCAATGCCGGCGAGACCGATGCAGGTGCAATCAACCTCGCGCAGATCGGCTCCGCTCTTCGCAGCGATTTCGGCCAGCAGGCCGTCGAGATTTGCGCGGGCCTGAGACTCGCCGGCGCGGATGAGTTTGAACGTGCCGCCGGAGTGTCGCGCAAGAATTTTGGCGTCATCAGCGAGCAGGCAGTCCGTGGCGGTACCACCGGCATCGACGGCAAGATAGAGGGGCATCGCGAGCAATGATACTCGGGGGACGGCAGACATACCTCGATGGGTTGCTCGTTCCAAAACCTATCTTCGGCTTCACACCAGCGAGGTGCGGCCCATGGAATGCTGACCGATTTCACCCCGCGCGAAATCGGCAAGCACGCCAGCGGCCCTATACTGCGGAGATAGCATGGTGCTGCCCGGCGTTCCACCCGCCCTGAAGAACTATCAGCTCGACGGCGCATTCGATGAGATGTTTACGCCGCACGGAGAAGCGCGTGCGCATTACGCTCCCCTGCTGGAGACGTTCATGCAGTTGCCGGCAGAGGAATTGCAGCGCCGCAAGCTGGCGGCGGAAGTCTCGTTTCTTAACCAGGGCATCACGTTTACGGTTTACGGTGAAGAAGAGGGCACGGAGAGAATTTTTCCGTACGACCTGCTGCCGCGCATTGTAACCAACGCTGAGTGGGAGTTGATCGAGAGGGGACTGACGCAGCGCATCACGGCGCTCAATCTTTTCCTGCGCGACATCTACAACGAAGGCAAGATCCTGGCTGACGCCGTGGTGCCACGGGAGATTGTTTTCAGTTGCAGGCATTTCCGCCGCCAGATGCGGGGGCTGCAGGTTCCGCGAAACGTTTATATCGCTGTCGTCGGGACGGACTTGATCCGGATGCCGAGCGGCGAGTTCGTCGTGCTGGAAGACAATCTGCGCGTGCCAAGTGGGGTGAGCTACATGCTGACCAACCGCCGCGTGATGAAGCGCATCTTCCCGCAACTGTTTCAACAGTATGGCGTCAGGCCGATTGAGCATTACAGCCAGGCGCTGCTTGGGACTCTGCGCTCTCTGGCCCCGGAAGGGCGGCCGGAACCGACGATCGTGCTGCTGACGCCGGGAGTCTACAACTCCGCTTATTTTGAACATACATATCTTGCGCGCCAGATGGGAATCGAGCTGGTGGAAGGGCGCGATCTGGTGACGCACGACAACGTGGTGTACATGCGCACGACGACAGGACTCCGTCGCGTGGATGTGATCTACCGGCGCGTCGATGATGACTTCATCGATCCGCTGGCGTTCCGCACGGATTCGGTGCTGGGCGTGGCTGGGCTCTTCAATGCCTATCGCGCTGGCAATGTGACGCTGGCGAATGCGTTCGGCACGGGGGTCGCAGATGACAAAGCGCTGTATGCATACGTGCCGCAAATCATCAAGTACTACCTGGGCGAAGAAGCCGTGCTGAAAAATGTGGAGACATTTCTGCTGACAGACCCGGTGCAGCGGCAGCATGTGCTTGAAAACATGGACAAGCTGGTCGTGAAGGCGGTGGGCGAGAGTGGCGGATATGGGATGTTGATTGGGCCGCATTCCTCAAAGGCGCAGCAGGATGAGTTTGCGGAAATGATCAAGGCGGATCCGCGAAACTATATCGCCCAGCCGACGATTGCGCTTTCCCGGGCCCCCTGCCTGGTCGGGGATGGAATTGAGCCGCGACATGTGGATTTGCGGCCTTACATATTATTTGGCGACAAGGTAACGATTGTCCCGGGCGGATTGACGCGCGTGGCCTTGCGGCGTGGGTCGCTGGTGGTGAATTCGTCGCAAGGCGGCGGCAGCAAAGATACCTGGGTGTTGAACCAATAAGAGAGGCGGTGCCCGATGCTCGCGCGTGTTGCAACCAGCCTGTACTGGATGAGCCGTTATCTTGAGCGCGCCGAGCATACGGTGCGGCTGCTGGAAGTGAATCTGAATCTGATGTTGGATGAGGGGGAAGATACCAACGGCCGCCGGTGGACGCGGGTCTTGAACGCGCTGGGGAATCCCAAGGGGCTAGAGTGGGAGGGGGATGCGTATGGGCTGGCGCGTGCGCTGATGTTTGACGAACATCATGCGGCGTCGATTATGTGCTGTATTTCGTCGGCGCGGGAAAATGCACGGCAGGTGCGTGAGCAAATCTCAAGCGACCAGTGGCAGCGACTGAACCGCCTGTACCATGAGGTGACACAGCAGGAACGGGATTTGGCGCAGGATGTGCAGCTTTCTGATTTTCTACTGGCGGCAATGGAAGGTGTGCACTTGTTTCAGGGGGTAACTGATTCGACCATGGGCCACGGCGAGGGCTGGCACTTCATTCAGCTGGGTCGATACCTTGAGCGGGCTTCAGCGACAGTGCGCTTGTTGAACGTGTACCCGGTGGAGTTCTGGCAACATGCTGACCGCGCGCCGGAATCGACGGATTATCTGGAGTGGATTGGTCTGCTCCGCAGCTGCACGGCGTTTGAAGCGTACTGTCGTGTCTATACGGCGGACGTTTCTCCAGACCGGATTCTCGAGTTTCTACTGCTGGACGCGAAGTTTCCGCATGCGATCCGGTATTCGGTCGATGCGTTGCAGACCGCGCTCGAGGCCATTCATCGCGAGGGTGGAGGTAGCCGGCGGGGCGAAACGTTGAAGCGAATCGGAGGCCGATTGCAGGCGCAGCTAAGTTTTGCCGACGTGCAGGAAATTGCGATGCACGATGTTGTCGAGTACCTGCGAGCCATCAGTTCGCAATTACAGCTGGTGAACGTGGAGATCTTTCACCAGTATTTTGACTATCCGATTGTCGCTGCGTTGGCGACCTCTTCGTAGAGGGACAGCATGTATTACGCAGTGCGACATCTGACGAAATTTGTGTACGAAATACCGGTGAGCGAGAGCTCGATGGAAGTGCGAATGCATCCGCGCAGCGACACGAACCAGCGGTGCCTGACCTTTCATCTGTCGGTTAGCCCGAGGTGCCGCGTGTTTTCGTACCGAGATCATCTGGCAAATAATATTCATCACTTTGATATAGCGGGCTACCACGCGCAGCTGGTGATCGTCGCGGAGTCCCTGGTTGAGTTGCAGCCACTATTCGCGTTGCCGCGCTCGCTGCCTGCGCAAAGCTGGCACGATCTGGACTCGTTGATTGCAGCGGGTGACTATTGGGAATTTCTTTTTCCCAGCGAATTCGCCCAGTCTACCCCGCTGCTCGAGGAGCTGGCGCAACATCTGGATGTGCGGCGGCGCGACGATCCGTTGAGTGTGCTGCGAGAGTTAAACAGCGCGCTGTATCAATATTTCGAGTACGTTCCACAAACGACGCATGTGGACTCGCCGATTGAGGATGCGCTGCGGACACGAAGCGGCGTCTGTCAGGATTTTGCCCACGTAATGATCACGCTGGTGCGCGGCATGCGGATTCCCTGCCGGTATGTGAGCGGCTATCTGTACCGTGCGTCGAGTGATAGCGACCACGAGCGCTCTGCCATGGATGCTTCGCACGCGTGGGTGGAAGCGTTATTGCCTGAGCTGGGGTGGGTCGGATTCGATCCGACGAATGACTTGATTGCCGGAGACCGTCATATTCGCACGGCGAACGGACGGGACTATGCGGACGTGCCCCCGACCAAGGGCGTGTATCGCGGACGGACGGCCAGCGAATTGTCAGTCGCGGTGCGGGTGAGCGCGTATGAATATCCGCCGGCGCTCGATCAAGATCTACCTATTCCAGAGGACTGGTCGATTCTGGTAGAGAAGGCGCAGGAGCCTCCGGCGCCGCTGCCGCTGAGCGCGTTGCAGCAGATGCAACAGCAGCAATAGCTGGTCGATGGCCGAAGCACATCATCCGATGTTGGTTTTCTTGAAGATGCCTTCAGGGATTGCGCGGATGATGAACATGATGACCGCCCAAAATCCGGGGATATAGGCAACATCTTTGCGGGCGTGGATGGCGACGGCAATTCCCTTGCCGGCCGCGTCGGCGGTGGCGGTGAGCCGGCTTGGCTTCATGTGGGCGGTCATCGCGGTTGCAATCGTTCCGGGTTTGATGGTGAGCACGTGAGCGCCGGAGCGGTCGATGCGATTGCGGACGCCGGAGAGGAATGCGGTTAGCGCAGCCTTGGATGCGCCGTAGACATATAGATTGCTGCGGCCGCGCTCGCCGGCGACCGAGGAAATGACGGCGAGCGTGCCGCTGTGCTGTTGCTCGAAGTAGTTGGCGAGCCAGGTGATGAGCGAGGCAGCGGAGAGGAAGTTGGTGTGGAAGACGCGCTCGACTTCGTCATAGTCGGACTGTGCGGAGAGTTGGTCCCCGAGCACTCCATGGGCGAGGAACGCGAGATCGATTGCGCCGAGCTGGTGGACCGCACTCTCAAGCATTGCGATGTGGCCGTCGATGCGGTCGAGATCGGCTACATAGGTGAAGGCTTCCGTGGCACCGCGGGTGCGGAGGTCTGAGGCTACGGCTGCGAGCTTCGCCGCGTTGCGGCCGACGAGACAGAACTGAGAGCCGGGGGAAACAAGGTGGCGCATGGTGGCTTCGGCGATGCCAGAGGTTGCGCCAAGTACAAGGATTCTTTTCGATGTGAGCTGCTTGAATTTCGGGTCAGGCATTCTTTGTTACTCGCTTCCAAAAGTCAGAGGAAAAGTGCGGGTCGATGTAGGCGGATAAATCGCGCCATTGCGGGTAGAAGGTTTGAAATTCATGTGCGGTCATGCGTGCGTCTTTGGCGGGATACATGCGGCCGCCGAGTTCGACGACCATCGCGCCGAGTCGCTCGAAGAGGGCGAAGCTGGTGTTGGCCTTGATGGGAAAGTCGAGCGCGAGGGTGATGCCGGGCGCAGGGAACGACATCATCCCGCGGGACGGGACGTTGCCAAAAACTTTGAGCACGGCGAGGAACGATGCGAGCCCGGATTTAGAAATCGTGTCGAGGATGGCGACGATGCCACGATTGTCGGCGGCACCATCGTTCAAGGGCACAACGCATTGGAACTGCAGCAGGCCGCTTGAGCCGTACATACGATTCCAGTGCAGGATCGCGTCGAGCGGGTAGAAAAACGGCTCGTAGTCAATCAGCGATTCGGTTTGCTTGGCGAATTGTTTATGGAAATAAGCGGTGTTGAAGAGGCCGATGGTGGCGCGGTTCAACGCGAATTGAGGCAGGTCGAACGGGAAAGCGACGCGCAGGCCGCTGACTGTCTTTAGCGGCTCACGCTCACCACTGTGGTCGCCCTGCATGAAGATGCCGCGGGCGAAGTTTCTGCCGCGCGAGACGCAGTCAATCCACGCGACGGTGTACTCGATGTGCTGGGCCGCGCGGGTGAGGGCCAGGAATTCGTCGATGCCGCGGAATTGCGTTCCGCCGTAGACGATCTTGCGCGAGACGATGGGCTTGAGCTGAAGTTCTGCCCAAGTGATGAGGCCGGTGAGGCCCATGCCGCCGATCGTGGCGCGATACCACTCTGGATTTTCGCTTGGCGAACAGACGAAGCGTGAGCCGTCAGAGCGGACGAGTTCGAAACGTGGTACATGATTGCCAAATGTGCCGGCGTCATGGTGATTCTTGCCGTGGATGTCGTTGGCGATGGCGCCGCCAATGGTGACATATTTTGTGCCGGGAGAGACGGGGAGGAACCATCCGCGTGGGACGCCGAAGTCGAGAATCTCTGCGAGAGTGACCCCCGATTCGCAACGCAGCAGGCCAGTTTCGGAATCGAATTCGTACAGTCGGTTCATGCCGCGCGTGAGCAGCAGCGTGCCCCGGTCGAGCAGGCATACATCGCCATAGCTGCGGCCCATGCCAACGGCGAGATATTTCTCCGTCGGATTTCCAATCGCGGGGAAATCCGTCGTCCAATGCAGAGGTGCCAGGTGCGATTCAGTAACGGGATAGCGTCCCCAAGATTCAAAAGCTGGACGCGATGGCTTGGGCATCTTTCTATTAGAGCAGAGGCGTGGGCGCGGTTAGATTGCGAAAAGCGCTACGAGGAAGACGAGAATTCCGATTCCGAGGCTGACGCGGTCGGTGAGGGCGAAGACGAGCGGGTCCTCGTTGAGCTCGCCGCGCGAAGCGAGCAGCCAAACGCGGCTTGTCCACCAAATCATCAAGGGAGCCATGATCCAGATGCGCTGCGGATGACGGTAAAGCGCGGTGACGTTGGGGCTGTTGATGTAGAGGATGAAGATAATGACGGCCCCGTATGCTGCCGCAGTGCCGAAGCTGCGTATCTGTTCTATGTCGGCAAGGATGTAGCCGCGGCCGTTTGCCGGGGTCTTGTCTTGCGCGCGGAGATTCGTCAGTTCAGCGAATCGCTTTGCCATCGCGAGCGATAGAAAGAAAAAGATGGAGAAAGCAGCCAGCCAGGGCGAGATGGGTACTTGCGTGGCCGCGGCACCGGCGAGAATTCGCAGCGTGTAGAGGCCGGAAAGAACGAGCACATCAATGAGGACGACTCGCTTGAGGGCCAACGAATAGATGAGCGTCGTGGCGTAGTATACGCAGAGCCACATGGCGAAGGCCGGCGGAAGCCGGGTGGCAACCAGGCCCGCGAGCGAGAGAAACGCTGCAACGATGATCAGGCCGGTGGCAGGGCTTAAGTCGGCGGCGGCGAAGGGGCGACGAGATTTTCGCGGGTGGCGACGATCGGCCTCGAGATCGAGGAGGTCATTGACGATGTAAGCGCTGGAAGCGGCAAGGCTGAATGCCGCGAATGCGAGAGCCGCGAAGAACCACAAACGACGGCTGTGGATGATATGGGCCAGCATCAGCGGCAGGAAAATCAGAGCGTTCTTGGCCCACTGGTGCACGCGAATCGCGTTCAAGAATGCGAGTGCGAATGGCCGACGATCAATGAAGGATTGAGCGGGACGGATGCTGGCTGCGCTGAGCTTGGCCTGAAGGCTGCGGCTTGGATTTGCAACCATTGGCGTCTTTGCGGCGCGCAGCAGCGGAAAGTCGGCAGCCGCGTTGCCTACATAATCGAAAACGCCCTCGAAACATTGCGAGCATGCACGTAGTTTGTTGTGGCCAGTAAGATTTGTTGCACCGTCGCTCGCGAGGACATCGTCGAAGATGCCGAGATGCGCCGCGACTCGCCGGGCAAGATCAATATTTGCTCCCGTCGCGAGATGAAGCTTGCGACCGGTGGCGCGCTCGTGGCGAAGATATTCAATGAGCGCACGGTTCATCGGGAGGTGTGCGACGTCAAGCTCGACGCGTTTAGCGACACTAACTTTGAACGCCGCTTTACCGTGTGCAAGCCAGAACGGAATGCGGAGCATATCGAGCGGGCGATGGCGGGCAAGCACCAGCAATGAATCGACGAGCGTGTCGCTCTTCACAAGTGTGCCGTCCAGATCGACGCAGAGAGGCGGCAAGCCCGAGAGATCTTTGGGGGTCTGTCTAGACGACGGAGATTGAAGAACGTTCGGCAGTCTGACCTCTCAGATTTGATGGCATCTATTGACGACGTTTCTGGGATTATATTCGCGGCGCGTAAAGCGGCAGCTATTGCGCCAGCGGAAGGCGAACTTGTACGTCGCAGCCGCGCGCATCTTTGCGGTTCGTGAGCCTTACGCTGCCACCATGGGCCTCGACAATCTGACGCGCGATTACGAGGCCTATACCGCTGCCGCCGCTTTTGGTGGTATAGAAAGGCACAAACAAGTTCGCCGAATTTGTCAGGCCGGGGCCGCTATCGAGGATAGAGATGCAGGCCTCGCCGTTGGCCATCGTCCACGAGATTGAAACTTCAGGCTCGGAGGTGGCGACGTTCTCGAATGCGGCCTCTACGGCGTTGCGCAGCAGATTGATCAGCATCTGTTCTACCTGATCGCGGTCGATATCGAGTCTTGCGTCAGGGCCACCGACAAGCGTGGCGGTCATGCGAGTTTCGAGTTGCACGATGCGCTCCATCATCGGGAAAAGCGGCACGCTGGCGCGGGTTGGAGATGGCAGCTGCGAAAGCTGCCGGTAAGACTGGAGAAAGCGGTTTAAGGATTCGGCGCGATTTTCGATGACTCCCAAGCCGCGATCAAAGTCTTCGCGCTCGGTGCCGGCTTGATCAAGACGCATTCTCAGGCTGCCGGCGATCGACTTGATGGGTGCGAGAGAGTTGTTGACTTCGTGACCGAAGACACGGATGAGCCGCTGCCATGCCGAGCGCTCTTCACGGCGGAGCGCGGTGCTTACGTCAGAGAGCAGGAAGAGTTGATGCGGTTTGCCCTGTTGGCGGAAAGCGCTGCGGCTGACCATCCAACGGGTTGGGCGGCCCGCGACAGAAAGCGTGACGATGCTGTCTGGCTCCGCGCTGAAAATTTGCGCAGCTCCTATCTCTTCAGCGGTATGACCGAGCAGTGCCACTTCATTTCGTGAGAGCAATCGGCCCGCCGCCGGGTTGCTGAGACGCAAGACATGTTCCGCGTCGAAGGCGAACAGCGGCGCATCGACCGATGCGACCACGCGCTGCAGC
Source organism: Terriglobales bacterium (assembly GCA_038199445.1). Classification (GTDB taxonomy): domain Bacteria; phylum Acidobacteriota; class Terriglobia; order Terriglobales; family Acidobacteriaceae; genus JBBPYY01. Next base: position 9,247 of record JBBPYY010000077.1, read on the forward strand.
AGCGCGGTAGCCTCAATCGCCGAGAGCTTTTGTTCTTGCAAAGTCGCGGCAAGCTGATTGATTTCGCGGGAAAGATCGCCGAGGGCATCGGCGTTCTCTGCGCCACGGGCGCGGAAAGAGAAGTCCTCTTCTCGCAATGCAGCAACGACATTTGCCAAAGTTTGCAGGGGCCGAAATACGACTTCCTGCAAGCGGAGTGCAGAGATGCCGCCAGCGGCGATCAAGGTGCCGATGGTCCAGATCCAGGCGACGGTAGAAGCATTGAGAAAATACAGGAGCACCGCGGCAGCGATCAGACCGGGTAGAACGAGGAAGAAGAGCAGAAGCCGTACCTTCTGCTCGAATTTGCGCACCACTCGATTGATTCGTTTCGTGGGGGCCGGTCGAGGCGCGCCCCTAGATGCCATACTTTTCCATTCTTCGGTAGAGAGCGCCTCGACTAAGGCCGAGCGCTTCTGCGGCCTGGCTGACGTTGCGGTTGTAACGTGCGAGAGCCTTGCGGATGAGCAGGCTTTCGACGGACTCAAGACTCATCTCTTCGAGCACGGCGGACGATGCGCGACCGGCGGAAAGATTTAGATCGACGCCTGCGATGTTTTCGCCGCGTGCCATCAGGACAGCGCGTTCGATAGCGTGATCGAGCTCACGGACGTTTCCTGGCCACGCGTGTTGCAACATAGCCTGCATCGCAGAGTTGTCGAATCCCTTGATCGGGCGTCGGTATTTCGTTGCATAGGTATTGAGGAAATGAGCGGCGAGCGTGGGAATGTCTTCGCGACGATCGCGCAGCGCGGGTATGCGGAGTTCCACTGTATTGAGGCGGAAGAGCAAGTCTTCGCGGAAGCGTCCGGCGGCACACTCGGCGGGCAGATCGGCGTTGGTTGCGGAGATGACGCGCACGTCGACGCGGCGGGTGCGCGAAGAGCCCACGCGTTCCATCTCGCCACTTTCAAGGACGCGCAGCAGGCGAGCCTGTTGATGAAGAGGGACGTTCGCAATTTCATCGAGGAACAGCGTGCCGCCGTCGGCGAGTTCAAAACGCCCAATGCGATCGACCCGCGCATCGGTGAAGGCCCCTTTAACGTGGCCAAAAAGTTCGCTCTCGAAGACGCCTTCGGAAAGGGCGCCGGTGTTGACCGTTACGAGCGAACGGGATGCGCGATTCGACATTGCGTGCAGGGTGCGAGCCACTACTTCTTTTCCAGTGCCGTGCTCGCCAGTGATCATGACGTTGGCGAGCGACGGGCCGACCCGGCCCATTGCGTCGATCAGCGGCTGCATCGACGGAGCGCTGGCGATGAATTCGGGGCGCCCCTCGGCGCGGAGCAATTTATTTTCTGCTTCGAGCAACGCGGCGCGGCGCTGGGCGCGGCGCAATTCAATCTGCGTCCGCAGGATGGTGAGAAGGCGGGCGTTGTCCCAAGGCTTCTGGATGAAGTCCTGCGCGCCGCGGTGCATGGCTTCGACGGCTAGATCGATGCTGCCCCATGCTGTCATGACCACTACCGGAAGCTGTGGATCGATGCTGGAAATCTGTTGCAACAGATCGAGACCTTCGCGGCCGGACGTGGTGTCTCGTGTGTAGTTGAGATCGATCAACACCGCGTCGAAGGTTTCGACGGCGAGCAGCTTGATGACCTGCTGCGGGGAGCGCGCGCACTCGACGCGATATTTCTGCGGACGCAAGAGCAGATCCAGAGCCTCGAGAACTTGCGGCTGGTCATCGGCCACTAGAATGCGCCCGGCATCTGAAGGTGCCGGCGCGGGCGGGGCGGGAGCGGTTTCCTTCAAATGTGTTTGGGCTGGCATTCGACTCTCAGCATACTCGTGCTACTGTTTGCCGGCGGAAAGCGTGCCGGACCGTGCCGCTGCGATGGAAATTGAATTGTGATCGAGCGTATCGCCGGTGACGCGGTCTACCTCGACGACCGCTTTTTCAAAGGCGGTGACAGCGGCGACAAGGGCCGACTCTGCAACGCTGAGATCGCGCTGCGCGGTCAGCGTTTGGAGATTGGAGCCGGCACCGAGTTCCTGCTCTTTTTTTGTAATGTCGAAGGTCCGCGAAGCTAGGTCGCGGGATTTACGCGCTGAGGCGACGCGGGCGCGCGATTGTTCGAGCGCGTATTCAGCGCTGCGCACCTCGATGCGGATTTGCTTTTTCAGTTCCTGCTCGCGAAGCTCTGCCTGACGGAATTCGAGCTCGGAGCGGTACGCGTCGGATTTAGCAATGCGATTGCGGATGGGCAGGGCTAACTGAAATCCAACAACATAGTCAGGGTTGCTGAAGTTGAAGGCATTATTCAATGCACCGAAATAGTCAATCGGAACAATTGTATTTGGAGGAATATTCTTATCTAAGTTGGGATTGACAGGGCCCGCGAGTCCAGAACCGGTGTATTCAGCAACCAGGTTGAGCGAGGGCAGCAACGCGTTATTAGCCGCCTTCTGGCTGATCGCACGGGTGTTGAGATCGAGCTTTGATTCGTACAGTTCGACGCGGTTGGAGAGCGCCTGAACCATAGAGTCGTGGGGGGGAAGGACGGCGGCAGCATCGGCCAACAGACCGTCGATTTTATCGGTTGGAATGACAGGCATGGCTTCAAGAACCGGGTTGTCGAGATTTTTGGTTAGCGCGTTCTTCATCAGCAGTTCCTGGAGTTGGAGCGTGGTGCGCGCGATGGTAAGGTCCTGCTCGCGGGTTGCAGCCTCTGATTCGGACTTGGTTACGTCGAGCGCGGGAATGGCCTGGAGTTCAAGCTGCTTTCGCAAGCTGTCGGTGTTTAGCTGCGCGAAGTTGAGCGAGCGTTCCTTGACCTGTTCATCTTCGTAGGCGGCAACGAGGTCCCAATAGATGTTGGCAATTTGCGTGACGGTGGAGATGACCTGAAGTTTGAATGCCGCGTCAGAAATCTTCTGATCGTTTTTGGCGATGCGAAGAAAGCGCAGGTTAGGCCCGGTGCCAAATCCGGCGAGCAGTGGCTGCTGCAAAATGATACGAAAGTTAGAGAGCAGTACCGGGCTGAGCGTCGTAAATGTGCTGTTGGTGGTCTGGCGCGTGTTGTTGAAGTCGGCGGTAAAGCTGGTACCGGTTGCAAACGCCTGCAGATAGCCGATATCGCCAATGATGGTGTTGGACTTGAGGACGGGCACGCCAAAATTTTGCTGGTTGGCCTCGGGCGAAGTTTGATGCTCGATGCTCGTCTGAGCGGTAATAGTGGGATCGAACGACTGCACTAACGTGCCGGTGCCGAGCGTGGATTGAACGAGTCCGGATGCTCCGGCGCCCGCGCCACCCGCGCCGGTTGACGTGCCCCCGGCTCCGCCGCCGGAACCGGAGCCGCCGGCGTTGCCACCGGGAGTATTTGACACGATGCCGGTATTGACACCGCGCAACGATCCGCCGGCTTGGGTGCGCAGCACATCGGCCGCGGCGATGGGAATGTTGTAGCGGGCGATCGCGAGGTCGAGATTGTTCTCAAGCGCGAGTGCAATCGCGTCCTTGAGCGATAGATAAAGTTTGCCCTCGCGAATGAGCGTGTCGAGGCGCGGCGAGTTTTGCATGTTGCTTAACGGCACATGCGTCGGCGTGTATGGCGCGAGCGGCGACCAGGAATGGGGAATATCGAAGCGAACAGTATTGACGGGCGCAGCAGGCGTGGGCGTACTGAGCGAAGCAGTTGTCTGCGCGACAGACGTCGCGGTGGTTACAAAAAGTACGACACCCGCACACAAGGCTTGACCAGCTTGACGGACAGCTTCTTTGGGGCTGCGCGTCATGCGTTCACCTCATTCGTAACGACCGTGTCTTTAATCAGCCAGCCGTCGGCGAGTTGGATGACGCGGGAGCCGTAAGCGGCATTTACATCGGAGTGCGTCACCTGAACGATAGTGGTGCCCGCCTGATTCAGTTCGCGGAAGAGTTCCATAATCTCCTTGGCTTGCGCGGAATGGAGATTGCCAGTGGGCTCGTCCGCGAGCAATAGCATCGGCTTATGAATAACGGCGCGGGCGATGCCGACCAACTGCTGCTGGCCGCCGGAGAGTTGACTGGGATAGAGGTCTTTTTTCCCGACGATGTTGAAGCGATCGAGGGTGTCGGCGACCATAGCCTGGCGCTCACTGCGCGGAATGTCTTTGTAAGAAAGCGGCAGGTCGATGTTCTCAGCAACGGTCAGATCGTCAAGTAGATGGTAGCTCTGGAAAACGATGCCGATATTTCGGCGGCCGAGTTCCGCGCGCTGCTTGCGGTTGAGGGTGTGCACGGGATCGGCGCCAAACCAGTATTCGCCCTGCCACTGGTCGTCAAGAAGGCCGAGAACGTTTAGCAGCGAAGACTTCCCTGCTCCGGACGGGCCCATGGCGGTGATGAACTCGCCTTGGCGGATTTTCAGGTCGATGCGCCGGAGCACCCAGTTCTGCGTGGTGCCGGTTTTATAAATGCGTTCTACTTGTTTGAGTTCAATCATTTCTAAGATCACCCATTTTATTTTGTAACTGATACAGTTACGAATAGATTTGTTCTACTCCATGCGTAGTGCGAGAAGCGGTTCCATGGATGCGGCCCGTCGGGCTGGAAGCATTGACGCGATAAAGGCGGCGGCCATCAAAACGATCAGCGATCCGAAAAGGCAAACCGGGTTATAAGGGGAAACGCCGTAAAGCTGGCTCGCGGCGGCGCGAGCCGCGAGGATGCTTGCGGGCAGGCCGATCGCGAGCCCAATTCCAATCTGGGTGAGAGCGCCGCGCATGACCATCCTGAGCACATCGCGGCGGTTGGCTCCCAGCGCCATACGGACGCCGATCTCTGTGGTGCGGCGCGCGACGCTGTACGCGGTAACGGCATAAATGCCGATCGCAGCGAGTATCAAAGCGAGCAGGCCGAATAGTGCAGTGAGGCGCGCGATCAGTTCCTGCTGATTGAAGTTGGTGCTCAGCTGATCTTTGAAGGTGCCGATGCTCAGCACGGGCATGTTCGGGTCAATCTCATTCAGCGCCTGGCGTATGGATGGAATGTAGGGATTTGGATCGCCATGCACGAGAACCTCGACATCGCCGGGATAATGGGACTCATCCTCGTTTGGCTGCTCGGCTGGATCCGTAAAGATCATGCTCTGCGCCATCGGCACAAAGAACATCGGCCGAGCGGGTCGGGCTGGATTGACGAATTTGACGTCTTCAACCACCCCGATGATTTCAAAAAAATGCGTCATTTTCGGTTCCATCGCGAAGCGCTGACCGACGGCGTTACTGCTCGAAAAATGCCGCTTCGCAAACGTCTGGTTCACGACCGCAACCAGGTTCGTATTCTGGTTGTCGCGTCGGCTGATGGAGCGGCCTTGAACGATGCGTGCACCAATGGTGTGAAAGAAATCGGGGCTTACGCGATCCCACGATGCGACGTACCACGCGCCGCTCTTCGCGTCTGGCGGCGGCTGGCCGGGAATATAGACAAGCTCGCTCCAGTTGTCGTGCGACATCGGACTGTACATCTGGTAGCTGACGGTTTCGACGCCGGGAATCTGCGGCAGACGCGCGTCGAGCTTCCGGTAAAGATCGGGCAACTGCGCTGTCGTATACCCTGCTGCAGCCGGCGCGATCTGCGCGACGATGCGGCTATCGGTCTGGAAGCCGAAGGATTGATGTGTGATATTGTGCAGGCTGAGCGTGAGCAGCATCGCACCGCAGAGCAGCACAAGTGAAAGCGCGGCCTGGAGTATGACGAGAGATTTCTGCGGCAGCGAACTGGCATCGCGTGTCGAGCGGTTGGCGCCCCGCAATGCTTCCGCCGGATCTGCAGACGATGTAATCAGCGCGGGCAATAGGCCGAAGACGATGCCCGTCATCAGCGAAAGCGAGAATCCGAAAACAAGCACAGGGAGTGACGGCGTGGCGTCGACGGGCACGTAATCTGTCGTGCCGCGGAATGCCAGCGCGAGAATGGCACGTGAGGTGGTAAATGCAATCGCGAGTCCAGCGAAGCCGCCAATGGCTGAGAGCAGGACGCATTCGGTGAGGATTTGCCGGATAATACGCGAGCGGGGCGCGCCCATCGCGACACAGATGCTTACCTGCTGTCGACGTGCCATGCCGCGCACCAGCATCAAATTCGCAATGTTAGCGCAGGTGATGAGCAGTACGAATCCTACGACCGTCATTAGCAGACGAAGGCCTTTGTTGTAGTCATCGCGGAGTGTATTTACGCCAGTTGACGCTAGAGCGAGTTCGGTCTTCTGCTTTGAGATTTCAGATATTTCTGCGGGGCGCATGCTGCCGCTGCGCGAACGGAGATACTGTTGCAACTCGACGATGAGCTGCGGTTCGATGCTGGCCGGAGAAACGCCGGGCCTGACGCGTCCGATGAGTTGGAGCCACAGACGCTCCGACTGAAACAACGATTGATTATTGAAAACCGGTTCCTGCTGCAGAGGCATCCATGCCTCAGGCGGATCGGGCTGCAGGGTCTCGCCGTAGAATTCGGGGCCGGTAACTCCGATCACGGTGACAGCTTTGCCGTTGAAGAGGAAGCTTGCACCGATGACGCCGGGGTCGAGCGCAAACCGGCGCTGCCACAGGCGGTAAGTGATGATCGCAACCGGGGCCGCGCCTTGCGTATCATCGGTTGCAGCGAAGACGCGGCCGCGCTCGGCGGAGACTCCGAAGGTCTCAAAATAGTTCCCGGAGATAAACCGGACACGAGTTGACGCGGCTGCAGACGGGTCCCCATCTCGCCGCATATTCAGCTGGGTAGTTCCCGCTTGAGACGCTGCCAATGAGCTGAAGCCGGGGGTGTTGTCACGTAATTGCTTGTAAAGCGGGTAGGAGAAAATAGTCCAATCGCCCTGCAGGCCGGCTTCTACGCAGCAATCTGTTTCCTTGCCGATTTTGTATAACTCTGACGGTTTGTTGACGGGCAGCGAGCGCAACAACACAGCATGGACCAGCGTGAAGATAGCGGTGGTCGCGCCGATGCCAAGCGCAAGCGTCAGCACAGCGGTGAGCGTGAAGCCCGGCGCTTTTCGCAACTGCCGCACCGCGTAGCGAAGGTCCTGCATAAGCGTGTTCATTGCCTTGCTCCAAATTTGAGCGCATTGACTGTGAAGTGCATGGTCACTCGCTCCTGAGCGCCTGCATCGGGTTTACCGATGCGGCGGTGCGCGCGGGTACAAAGGTTGCGAGCAGGGCCACGGCGAGAACGCCGAAAGCAGCTGCGATGAAGGTCAATGGGTCGTGCGCGCCCAGTCCATATAGCGTTGACTGGAGGAAGCGGCCAAGCAGGAGAGAGAGCGGGAAACCGATGGCGATGCCGATGGCGGTGAGCAGCAGGCTTTCGCGCAACACCATCCAGAGAATCTGTTTTCGCTGCGCGCCGAGGGCCATGCGCACTCCTATCTCGATGGAGCGGCGGCTGACGCGATACGACAATGTTCCATAGAGTCCGACCGCGACCAGGAATGCAGCGAGGATGCCGAAGGCCGTGGAGAGACGCGCGAAGAGGCGGATTTGCCCGGCGGATTCATCGAATTGTGCCGCGAGGGTCATCGGTTTTTGCAGCGGAATGTTTGGGTCGACATCGGCGACGACACGGCCGATGGTGGGCAGCAGGGCGAGAGGATCGCCGTGCGTGCGGATCAGCACCTGCATGGGGCTGATGTCTGTAAGTTGACGATACGGGATGAAGCTCATGGCCCGGGGCTTCTCTCGCGAACCTGAATACTTGAAGTCGCGCACGACGCCAACGATGGTGTACTGCGTGCCCTTTGGACCATCGTCGACCGCAACGTGGTGGCCGATGGGGTTCGCGTCGGGCAGAAAACGCTTGGCGAATGTCTCATTGATGATGACCACTTTGGGCGCGCTCGCGGTGTCTGCGTCGGTGAAGTCGCGGCCGAGCATCACCGGCGTGCCCATGGTGTGAAACGCGTCGCCGGCAAGCGAGTTCCAGCGCATCGCTGGCGGCTGGCCGTTTACACTTTGCGGTTTATGCCCATCCACGATGGCGTAGGTATTGTTGCTCCAGCCGGCGCCGAAGCGGTTGCCCATCAGGGTTGCGGAATCGACGCCGGGGGTGCGGCGCAGGCGACCGAGCAGGTCTTCGAAAAACTGAGCGCCCTCTGGCGCGGTCTTATTGTGCGTGAGCGGATCGATGCCGAAGACGAGCAGACCGGGGATGCGCATGCCGAGATTTTGCTGAGTGATGTTGTTGAGGGTGCGCAGCAGCAGTCCCGCGGCGATGAGCAAGACAAGACACATCGCGAGTTGCGTGGCGATGATGATGCGCCCGCCAGTCGAGCGGTTCTTATCTTGATTGGCAGTGGCGTTGCCGGTCTTAAGCACGAGGCCGGCGGGAACGCGAGTGGCGTTGCGCAGGGGAGCGAGCCCGAAGGCGAGGGCCGCAAGGAACGAGATCGCGAGCGTGAAAAGGAGCACGTCGCGGTCGGGAGCAAGGCTGACGGTCAAGTTTGACCATGCGGCCAGGGAGCGCGTTGCAGCGATGGCAAAGAGCCAGCCGAGCGCGACGCCGCCACCGACGAGCAACAGGCTTTCGGTCAGCAATTGACGAAAGATCTCTCGCGCGCCCGCGCCGAGGGCCATGCGCAGGCTGAATTCGCGCATGCGCTGCGCATTGCGCGCGACCATCAGCA
>JBBPYY010000078.1:0-13709 GCA_038199445.1 Terriglobales bacterium
CTGATGTTCTGGGCGTTTCTGTCGGGGCTGCTGTTGCTGGCGGGAGCGCACTTTTCGGCGACGAGACATGCAAAGCTGGCGACGATCGAGGACGAGGTTGAAGAAGAAATGGTTGGGCACCCGGAAAGCTACCGGAATTGAAGGAAGCAGCCGAGTCATCAGCAACGGTTTGAAGACGCGATACACTCGCTGCTTCAACTCTTTCCAATGAAAACGAACGGCGTACTGAAAAAATTTGAGGCTCGTGTATTTGGGGCGGTGCGTTTGCCGGCGCCCGCGAGCCGTTTACGCAGACTGACATTCTGGTTCGGCTTGCTGGCCTTGGGACTGGTGCTGCTTTCGCTGTTGCCGGGCGGTATCGGCGCAGGGTTTGTTGGGCTTCGCGCTATCCCAGTGTTCCTCTTTGCGGTGTGTGCGCTGATCGTGGGTATCGGCTGGATTGCGGACCTGCTGCGCAACAAGCTGCTTTGGCGGCTCTCAAACAGATTGGTCGTGACGTATTTTCTTGTTGGATTTGCGCCGGTCTTTTTGTTTCTGGTGTTGGCGTTGCTCGCCGGCTACGTGTTCGACGGTCAGTTTGCGATCTATGCGGTCTCGAGTGAACTGGATAACCGGCTGAACCAAATTTCGGCCCAGAATCGCACGCTCACCCATCACCTAGCAGAGGCCGATGCTCTGCATCCCCTGCAGAAAATGACGGGCCCGGAGGGAAAGGCGGATGCGGCGGCCGAGAGAAATGTCGGTGTGGCGATAGCCGTAAATCGCGATGGCGAGCCTGTCGTCCTGCCGGGAATCACGACCGAAAAGCTGGCAGCCCCGCCATGGGCGAAGGACGAATTTCTAGGCTTCGTCATGGACAACGGAAAATTTTGTCTGCGCGCTCTCGATCGTGAGGAGCGTGCGGGGCACTCCATTGTCGTCATCTCAAGCATGCCGCTGAATTCCGCATTGCTGACAGATGTGACGCGCGGGCTGGGCGAGACCACGCTGCTGCCGCTGCGAACCGCTGATGCCCGGTCAAAGAAAACTGAGACGGTCGTATCGGACGATCAGGTAGTCACGGTCACGGGCGGGGAAGCGGCGGGTCAGGGCGTGCGCGGCGGGCAGGAAACGAAGAGCGCAGGGTTCTACGACATTCCGGTGAGTTTCGCGGGCTCGACGCCATATACCAACTGGAAGTCCGGGGAAAAGAAGTCGTTCGGAATGATCGTGACTTCACGGCCGACGATCTTGTATCAGCACCTGGTGAGCTACTCGCCCGCGCTGTCGAACGTGGTGCGGGTCGCGCTGATTACAGTCGCAGCCTTGTTTGCGATTCTCGAACTGATTGCATTCATCATGGCGTTGCGGTTAAACCGGACAATCACGGGATCGGTGTCGGATCTGTATACGGCGACGCTGCAGATCAATCGCGGCAATTTGTCGCACCGCATTCCAGTGACGCGGAACGACCAGCTTGCGGAGTTGAGCAAAGCATTCAACGTGATGACTGCCTCGCTGGCTCGCTTGTTAATCGAGCAGAAAGAAAAAGAGAGATTGCAGAATGAGCTCTCGATCGCGCAGGAGGTGCAGGCGAATCTTTTTCCGAGTGGCAACATTTCGTTGCCGATGCTGGAGCTGCATGGGGTGTGCAAGCCGGCGCGTTCTGTCAGCGGAGACTATTACGACTTTTTGCTGTTTGGCGAGGGACGATTGGGCATCGCGCTGGGCGATATCAGCGGCAAAGGGATTTCAGCGGCGTTGTTGATGGCGACGCTGCATTCCGCTGTGCGGGCGTATCGCATTGCCGGAGAGGAGATTATTCATGCTGGGAGCTCTGGCCTGATGGTTCCGGAACGGCTAGACCGGCTATGGGTGGATAATCCGCAACTGGCAAAGGACTTGGTGCAGCTATTCGATTCACCAGCGCGCATTCTGCTGTTGCTGAACAAACACCTGTACCGCAGCACGCAGATGGAGAAATACGCGACCCTGTTTCTGGCGCACTACGACGGGGGCGCGAGAACGCTGACGTATTCGAATGGCGGACAACTGCCTCCGCTGGTGCTGGGGCGGGATGGTTCGGTCAAACGGCTGGATTGCGGCGGGCCGGTGGTGGGGCTGCTGCAGGATGTCGATTATGAGCAGGGAAAAGTAGAGCTGATGTGCGGCGATATTTTTGTCGCATACAGCGATGGTGTGACGGAGCCGGAGAATGATTTCGGCGATTTCGGGGAAGAGCGCCTGGTGGAGATCGTTCGACAGAATCATCATCGGCCGCTGGCCGAGATCTCACAACACGTCATGGAGGCGTTGAGTGCATGGATCGGCGCTGAAGAGCAGCCGGACGACATTACGCTGGTGCTGGCGCGGCAGGTTTAGCTGCCTTCTACCTCACCCACAACGGGCAGCGCAGAAGGTAGCTATCCGCTGTCAGTGAATATGCACGCTGCCTGAGCCGGTCTCAACGTACACGGTTGGGCCACCGCCGTTAACGGTGCCCTGCACGTGGTGTTTATCGAGAGAACCCTGCATGGTGAGAGGCTGGTCGGAGTGGATTCCGCCAGAACCGCTGCTTGCATTGAGGGTGAACTTGCTACCACTGGTGGGCGAAACGTCTATGCTGCCAGATCCGGTTTCAAGATGCCACTCTGCGTTGGGGGTGCCGCTGACTTCCAGGTCGCCGGAGCCCGTGTGTGCGCGGACGCCGTTCTGCGCATTGCGGATGCGAATGGTGCCACTGCCGGTGCGGGCCTGCGCGTCTGCGCGGGTGGACTGAGTGAGTTCTATGTCGCCGGAACCGGTATCGAGCTTGGCCGCACCGGAGAGATCTTTCATATGGATGCTGCCGCTGCCGGTGGAGACATTTCCATAGCCGGTCATGGCGTCGATGTTGAGGTCGCCGGAGCCGGAGGTTGCTTTGAAATCGCCGGTCAGACCATTGGCGCGGACGCCGCCCGATCCGGTTGAGGCGTTCAGCGAAGTCTGGCGCGGCGTGGTGACTTCGTAGTCGATGGAAATGTTATTTCCCCAATGCCAATCCTGGTTCTTACCGATGCGGATAACATTGCCGGACTGTTCGATGGGTGGGTTGTCGACGATCTGCTTGACCCGGTCGTCGGCGCTGCCGCCGGAGAACCAACCGCCGGCACGAACGCGTGCGTGGACGACGACGGAGTTGGTGTCACCCGGCGAGACGTGAATCTCTCCCGAGCCGGTGGCCACGGTAAGGCTCACGGGACCGCTGACGGTGAGCGTGCGATCGAAATGGCCCTCAGAAGACGCGATGGCGGGCTGCGCGGTGAGCGCTATCGCTGTCACTAGCAGGAGAACTTTGAGTCGAATTGAGTGGGAGCTGTGCATGGGCGAGATTCTCCTCTGGTTCCGGTACGTAGGCAAGGGGAGGTTCGTTCCCTAGAAGGAGATTCCAATGCGGACGAGCTACGGTGGCGAGTCGTTGCGGTAGGCTACTCGTTGGACTATTTGTCTTGTCTATGGAGCGGGAATGCATGGGGTGGGAATGCGAATTGCCGGCGTAGCGACCGCGGTGCCGAAGCAGTACTACACGCAACAGCAGATTCTGGATGAACTAGGCAAGCACTGGTCTGACAAGCTGCCCAACATCGAGGTGCTGAACCGATTCCATCACCGCGTGGGCGTCGAGGGGCGTTATCTGTCACTGCCGATCAAGGAATACAACGATGTGGAGCGATGGGGCCAGTCGAACGACCACTGGCTGCGGGTTGCGGAGGAACTGGGCGAGCAGGCAGTCACGTCGGCGCTGGCGGCCGCGGGAGTGGACAAGAAAGATGTTGCGGCGATGATTGTCGTCTCCGTAACGGGAATCGCGAGTCCATCGCTGGATGCGCACCTGATCAACAAGATGGGATTGCCGCTCGGTATGCGGCGGACGCCGATTTTTGGTTTGGGATGTGTCGCAGGTGCAGCCGGCATTTCGCAGACCGCCGATTATGTAAGGGCGTATCCCGACCGGGCAGCAGTGCTGCTTTCGGTGGAACTGTGTTCGCTGACTTGGCAGCGTGGCGATGTATCGGTTGCGAACCTGATCGCGTCTGGGCTTTTCGGCGATGGTGCGGCTGCGGTGGTGATTCGCGGCGATGGCGGAGGCGGTCCGGAGATTGTTGCGACGGAGTCCATTTTCTTTCCTGACACGGAAGGCACGATGGGCTGGGATATTTCTGAGGAGGGTTTCAAGATCGTGCTGTCGTCGGAAGTGCCGGCTGTCATTCACAAATTCTTGCCGAGCGGCGTGGACACATTTCTAGCGAAGCATGAGTTGAAACGCGATGACATAGAGAGCTGGGTGATGCATACCGGAGGCCCGAAGGTGCTGGAAGCCACGCAGACAGCGCTGGGGCTGCCGGCTTCGGCGTTTGCCGCTTCGTGGGAATCATTGAGGCGCGTGGGCAATCTTTCGTCGGCCTCGGTGTTATTCGTATTGGAAGAGACGATGAAGAATCGCCGGCCGGCAAAGGGTACGTGGGGTGTACTCGCGGCGATGGGCCCGGGATTCTGTGCTGAACTTGTGCTGTTGCGCTGGTGATGGTTGCATCGATGCCAAGCAGTGGAGAACGGTGCATGCGGCGCTGGCGTTGGCTTGCCGGGTAGCGAAGCAAATTTCCGCGAGGGCTGAAACTAAGCGCGGCCGAGGCGCCAAAATGCTTTCTCGCTATTTCGCATTTGCGGTCTATGATGGTTAGCTCGCACCGGGCTGAGGAGAAATTTAAGGACATATTTGTGCATAAGAATGTGAAGAAAGAGATCCATATGAGCGAGACAGCTTTGAAAGTCGCCAATGAAAGCGCGGCGGCAGCGGCCGCGGCGGGAGAATCGGGCGCGAGCGTAGACAAGATTCGCGACATTCTGTTTGGTTCTCAAATCAAGAACTACGAAGCTCGCTTTTCACGCGTCGAAGAAACCATGATCCGCGAGGCGGCGGACTTGAAGGAAACGATGCGGCGGCGATTCGAGTCACTCGAAGGATTTTTCAAAAGCGAAACAGAGGCGCTGGCGGGCCGGCTGAAGGCGGAGCGCGAAGAACGTACCCGGGCGCTGAACAATTTGAGCGTTGAGTTGAAGAGCTCGCACGAGACGCTGATCGGCAAGATCGCTGAGCTGGAAGCCGCGACGGCGGAAGGGCATAGCGGTCTGCGGAAAGAGTTGATGTCTGAGTCGGGCAAGCTGTCCGATGAGGTTCGCGAACGCCATGATCAGTTGAAAGGCCTAATCGAACGGCGGGTTGAGGAGCTGCGTCACCAGAAAACGGACAGGGCGCTGCTCTCTGCGCTGTTGACTGAGATCGCCAATCAGTTGAGCGAGGATAGCGGTGGCGATTCGGCCCGGGCCCTATAGGAGCGGGCTGCGCCTATGAGCAGCACCCAGAAGCCGAGCGGTCAGTCGCACCCACCGGTTCTGAACGGCGGGAACGCGGATGATCGTCTGGTGCAGCTGCGCGGCTTGTTGCTCGGGCCGGAACAGGAGCAGCTGGATGACTTGCGCCGCCGGATGGATGATCCGGCAGGTCGGTCGGAAGATCTGAGCAGGCACATCGCTGAAGCGATCGCGATTCGCGTCAAGCGAGACCGGAAGTTGCAGGTTACGCTGCAGCCAGTGGTCGAGGAAGCGCTACGGATTTCTGTCGCGCGAGACCCTGCGATGCTCGCGACCGCTCTCTTTCCGATCATCGGCGAAGCGGTGCGTAAGGCAGTCGCTCACGCGCTGAGCGGCGTCGTTGAATCTCTGAACCAGATGCTGGATCGAAGCTTTTCCACCGAGAGCTGGAAGTGGCGCCTGGAGGCATGGCGAACGGGAAAATCATTCGGCGAAGTCGCGCTCGTAAAGAGCATAAGCTACCGCGTCGAGCAGGTGTTCCTGATTCATCGCGAGAGCGGCCTGCTGATCGAACATGTCGCGACCGCCGATGCCGCGGTGCAGGATACCGATCTGGTGTCTAGCATGCTGACGGCGATTCAGGATTTCGTGCACGACTCCTTCGGCGGGAAGAAGTCGGACGAGCTGGAAATGATGGAGGTCGGCGATTTTAAACTGTGGCTGCAGCATGGACCGGTCGCGATTCTCGCTGCTGTCGTTCGGGGAGTACCGCCGCCTTTATTGCGGCAGGTATTCGAGCGCGAGGTAGAAGCAATTCACAAGAAGTACGCGTCAGAGTTGAATGAGTTTCAAGGCGACTCTGCACCGCTTTCTGGTTGCCGCGAGAATCTGCAGCACTGTCTGCTGGGCCGCGGGCGAGCTGATAAAAAGAAGAAGTCGTACAAGACGATAGCGGTGTTCGCAGCTGCGCTGCTCTGTGTTGGCGCGATTGTGGCGCTTCGGGTGCGCGACAACCTGCGCTGGGAGCACTATCTTCAGCGGCTGCGTGGAGAGCCGGGGATTGTGGTGACCGGAGCGCGTCGTTCCTGGTTCAGCTATGCTGTGACGGGTCTGCGCGATCCATATGCAGTGGCGCCCCGTGAGCTGCTCGGAGATTTCAAGATTCCTGAGCGAAAAGTGACGGAGAAGTGGGAGCCATTTCTCTCGCTCGATCCGAGGTTCACGGAAGAGAGAAAGCTGGAGTTGGACAAGGAGCGGTTGGAGAAACAAGTGCTGCGATTCGATTTGAATTCGACACAACTTCGCGCGGATCAGTTTGCGCTACTTGAGACGACCGCGGACGACATTCTTTCGCTTGAAAAGGCGGCAGCGTTGAACGGGCAGCGGCTGCCGATTGAAGTAAGTGGACACACCGACGACACCGGACACCAAGAACTGAATGCGCAACTGAGTGAGGGACGCGCGAGTACGGTAGTGCGGGCGCTGGTGAAGCGGGGTATTGCTGCGGATGTGCTCGTTGCTCGCGGACTAGGCACGCGTAGCGCGCACTCTAACCTGGAGGACGAATATCCGAAAGAGCTCGACCGGCGCGTGACGTTCAAAGTTCTGATGCCGCGCGCGGACCAACCGAAATGATCCAGAAGAAGATCTGTATGGTCGGCGCGTTCGGCGTGGGCAAAACGAGTCTGGTGGCGCGTTTCGTGCACAGCATATTCAGCGAAAAATATCAGACGACGATCGGCGTGAAGATCGATAAGAAGCAGCTGACTGTGGATGGCGGCGAAGTAACCCTGATGTTGTGGGACTTGGCCGGTGAAGATGCGGTGACACAGGTGCGCGCGACGCAACTGCGGGGTGCGTCGGGATACATTCTTGTCGCGGACGGCTTGAGGGCATCCACATTGGAGTCGGCAATCCATCTGCAGGCCCGAGTGGTGACGGCGCTCGGAGACGTGCCGTTCGTTTGTGTCGTGAACAAGGCTGATATGCGCGATGGGTGGGAAATCAGCGACGCGCAGTGCGAGGTGCTGGTGGAGCGCGGATGGAACCTTTGTTTTGCTAGCGCAAAGACTGGCGACCAGGTTGAGGAAGTTTTCGTGGAGCTTGCCCGCAGAATACTGAAGGAGGCACATGTCCGAACGTCAGACATCGGCGCGAGCGCCTGAGACAAGTTCCGCGAACTATTCTGCGCGGCTGCTTTCTGCGATGCAGTTCGCTGTGTTTGAGCAGCAACCGTCGGGCAAGTTTACGTTGTCGGCGGAATACCCCGACTGGCTTCGGCACCTCATATCGCCGGAAAAACTCTCGGCGAGCAGCATCGATTTGCTCGAACACTTTGTTTTTCTTGAGGCATTTTTGCCGATCGCCGAAGATTTCTGGCGCATGGGATCTTTGGAGCGACTGCAATCTGAGTTCTGGACTGAGTCGGACGCAAGCGGAAAAGAGTACCACCTACAGGCATATGCGCTGAAGCTGGATGAGCAGAAAATGCTGCTGCTGGAATTGGCAGACGCGACGTATAACGAGCGCCAGCAGGCCCAACTTTACGCGCACGAAATGGTGTTTCAACACGAGACGATCGCGAGGCTCAACCAAGAAGTGGAACGGGCAACGCGCGCAAAGAGCGAATTTTTGGCGAGCATGAGCCATGAAATTCGTACTCCGTTGAATGCAATACTTGGCGTTGCGGACTTGCTGTCGGAGACTGCCCTGACCGGGGAGCAGAGTAAGTATGTCGGTATCTTTCAACGCGCCGGCAATAACCTGTTGGAGCTGATCAACGACATACTCGATTTGTCAAAGGTGGAAGCGGACCACCTATCGTTGGAGAGCATCGACTTCGATCTGGCCGAGATGGTCGAGCGAGCGGTGGAATTAAGCCGCATTCGCGCGTTGGAAAAAGGGCTGACAGTGACTTTTTCGATTGCCGAAGATCTGCCGGCTTTCTTCGTCGGAGATCCGACTCGACTCCGGCAGATTCTGCTTAACCTGCTGAGCAACGGAATGAAGTTCACAGAGAAAGGCGGGTTACATATTCGGGTTGAGAGCGATCCTGACGATGGTTCGGCGTGTTCGCTGCGATTTGCCGTGCGGGATACGGGCATAGGGATAGAGGCGGAGAAGCTGGCGAGCATCTTTGAGAGCTTTACTCAAGCGGACTCATCGACGACACGGAGATACGGCGGGACAGGCCTGGGCCTGGCAATTTCAAAACGGCTTGTAGGGTTGATGGGCGGACGGGTCTGGGTGGAAAGCGAAATGGGTAAAGGCAGCACGTTCTTCTTCACGGTGCGGCTGGGCGTATCGCAAAAAACCCAGCGAATACTGGCATCGCACGCTCCGGTTTCCTCTGGAAGCGTCAGCAATCTTCCCTTTGCGCACATTCTGCTTGCGGATGATTCCGAAGACAATCGTTTCCTGATTCAGGCTTATCTGAAAGCCTCGAACTGCAGCATCGATCTCGCTGAGAATGGTCAACTCGCGCTCGAGAAGATGAAAGCGAACCATTATGACCTGGTCATTATGGACGGGCATATGCCGGTGATGGATGGATACGCGGCGACCGCTGAGTTTCGAGCGTGGGAAGCGGTGAATCGGACGAGCGCGCTGCCGATCCTTGCGCTGACGGCGGATGCGTTCAAAGAATCGGTAGACAGAAGCGTGGCGGCTGGCTTCGATGCTCATCTGACGAAGCCGATCAGGAAGCTGATTCTGATGGAGGCGATTCAGCGCTACGCGAGAGCGTGCGATCAGCCACAAGGAGCGCCACGGATTCGAGTGCAGGTCGAGACTTCGCTAGTGGAGTTCGCTCCGCGCTATCTCGACAACATCAGAATGGATCTGGAACGCTTGCGGGAGACAGTGGAGAGAGCGAACTATGAAGAGGCGAGCAGGATAGGTCACAACATGAAGGGCACAGGCTCCAGTTTCGGCTTCGATACGATCAGTAAGATCGGCGCTGCGATTGAAGAAGCTGGCAAGGAAAAAGCGGCTGGCCGAATCGATGAGCGCGTGGATCAGCTGTCGAAGTTTCTGGACCAGGTCGAAATCGAGCGAGAGTAAAAAGACGACGATGGTGGAGAGGCGGAGGTAAAGCGATGCGCTTGCGATTTTGGGGGACACGAGGTTCGATCGCTACTCCCGGACGATCAACAGTGCATTTCGGCGGCAACACGTCTTGCGTGGAACTAATGACCAACGCGGGGCAGCGCATTATTTTCGATTGCGGTACGGGTGCCAGGGCGCTTGGTCTCGATCTAATGGCGAATGCGCAGAAGCCGATACGCGCCAGTATATTGCTCAGCCATACCCATTGGGACCATATCCAAGGTTTTCCATTCTTCGCCCCACTGTTCGTTCCCGGGAATGAATTCAGAATCTACGCGCCGGGAGGAGTCGGACAGTCGCTCTCGGCTGTGCTCGGTGGACAGATGGAGTATGCCTACTTTCCTGTGGAATTGGCGCAGTTGCCGGCGAAGATTACCTACAGCGAACTGGCAGAGGGCGTGCAAGACATCGACGGGATACGCGTCATTACGCAGTATCTGAATCATCCCGCGACTACGCTCGGATACCGGGTTGAGGCGGACGGAGTGGCCGTCATGTATCTGAGCGACCACGAACCATTTTCAGAGACTCTTTGGCGTGCTGATGCAAGACCGGGCGCGATCGACTCGATTTTGCACGCGGGCGATCGGCGGCACGCCGAGTTCATGCGTGGCGCCGATCTAGTGCTGCACGACAGCCAATACACTCCAGCCGAGTATCCCGCGAAAAAGAACTGGGGCCACAGCACGTATGAGTATGTAGTGGAACTGGCCGCTGCCGCTGAAGTGAAGCGTGTTGCACTGATCCATCACGATCCGCTGCACGACGACGCGAAGGTGCGCGAAATCGAGGCCCTAGCAAAAGCGCTGGGCGCTGAGCGGAGGAAAGGGATGGAGGTGTTTTGCGCATTCGAGGGCGGTGATGTGATTGTTACGCCTGCGAACGAAGAAATGGTTTCTGTTTCTGTCGTGGGTACCGCTCTCACGCCCGAGAGAAGGATGCGCATTCTGGTGGCGGATGACGACGCGAATGTGCGCTTGCTGGTGCAGGCCGCCCTATCGAAGTCCTACACGGTGGTGGAGGCCGAAGATGGCGAGCAGTGTTTGGCGGAGATGGAGAAAACCGCGCCAGACTTGATCGTGCTTGATCTGACGATGCCGAAGATGAATGGCTTTGAGGTCCTAGAGAGAATGCGAGCAAACGCGGAGTTTGCAAATCTTCCGGTTTTGATTCTCACAGCATCGGGAGATGAGGGGAGCACACGCGCCGGGTTTGATGCGGGTGCGGTGGACTATTTGACGAAGCCATTTACGATTCCACAACTGACTAGCCGCGTACATGCTTGCCTGACCCGCACCAATTCTTCAGTCTGAAGGGCGTGTTTCAGACCGACGATTTGAGCCATGCCGCGGAAGATCGCGCAGGATGACCCCAGATGAGCCGACCATTTACGAACCATCCGCTCAGTTGACTCGTCAGCCGATGCGGGCCGGGTAGTCATCGTGCGCTCATGGCGTCGCCGCAACCTGCACCTCACGCGAACGCGCGAGTTGTGCACGCATGAAGTCCAGGACTTCTTTCATTCCTAGCCCTGTCTTCGCAGAGACTTCAAAGATTCGCATCCCAGGACGAACGTTCTCTATATTTCGGCGGGCCGCGGCGAGGTCAAACTCTGCGGCGTCCGCCATATCCATCTTCGTGATGATTGCTACATCGGAGCTGTTGAAGATGGTGGGGTATTTCACCGGCTTGTCTTCGCCCTCTGTCGCAGAAAGCAGAACGCAGCGCAGTTCCTCGCCCAGGTCGTAGCTGGAGGGGCAAACGAGGTTCCCTACATTTTCAATGAAGAGAAAATCGATTGCGTTGAGACGCCATGGTTCAAGGGCTTTCTCGACCATTTGCGCATCCAAGTGACAGATCGTTCCAGTCGTGATCTGTTTTACGTTTGGCGTAGCGCGCAGGAGGCGTGCGGCGTCGTTCTCGGTCGCGAGATCTCCGACGAGGGCGGCAACACGGTAGTCGCGCGCGAGTCCGCCGAGCAACTTCTCAAGGAACGCCGTCTTGCCAGAGCCTGGGCTCGAGACGAGGCCCACCACGCAGGTACCCTCTCGATGAAAGCGCTCGCGGAGAGAGCGGGCGAGCAGATCGTTCTGCTTGAGGACTTTTGCCCTGACCTCAACCATGCGTGTGCTCATACCACCACCTCCAAGCATGCAACCTCAATCTCGCGCCCACGCAGGATGTCCTGCGCGGGCGTCTGACAACGTGGGCAGCAGAGTTGATAAACGGAATCCGGAGTTCGCTCCACCTTGCAACTCGGACAATAAATGACCAGCGGGATGGTTTCTATCACCAGACGTGAACCGTGCAGCGGAGTGCCTTCGCATGCCAGTTCATAGGCGAATGAGAGCGCGTCTTTGTCTACCCCAGCGAAGACGCCCAGCTTCAGATGCACCGCCTCGACCTGCAGGCCGCCGCGACTATCCGATTCCTCGGTGATCTGTTCGATCATGCTGATGGCAATGGATAGCTCGTGCATATTCCCCTGAACAGCGTGACCGTCTCTCTTAGAGAATGCGAGAGAGCGATATAAGTCCCGCAGTATTACATCGCCCGCATTTTCAGATAGCGCTGCAGGTCAGGTGCCGCAATAACAGCCAGCGCAATAACAGCCACTCCGAGTGCCGTAAGGAAAATTTTCGCCATCACTTCACCTCGTAAACGCAAGATTATGTCGAACAAACCGCCGATGCCTGAGTGATGCGACCAACAAGACGCTCCACCATATCGGATGCTTCTGCAACCAAAGATTGTAAATGGGGAGACAGTCCCATACGCCCTTCGAGTTCGTCTCCGAAATCAGCGGGCTCGCAGCCGACAACATAAACGCGCGCGATGATCTTACCCAAAGAAGATGCGAGGTTCAGAACGCGCACCGGGTCCATGCCGTGCGGGTTCATCGCCATATCAGCGGAATGATTATTCGCGATGCTGCCCAGGTCGGGCTCGACGGTGTAGAGCGTTCCCGGGCTGCCGCCGCGCGACATTGCATCTACGATAATGACGGCATCCCACGGATCGAGCAGCGCGTATGCCAAGTCGAAGCCGCGAATTCCGTAGTCGACGACTGAAACACCCGCGGGGAGGGAGCGCGTGGTTAGATGCTGCGCGACTTCGACACCGAAGGCGTCGTCCCCGAGGAAAATATTCCCGACTCCGGCGATGAGGATCGAGTTACTCATGCGCACCTGGAGTTTCGATAGGTTCCAGCGGCTCGACTTCTTCAGGAGAAAAGAAGAAGCGATGGCCCGGCTGGCGCATCATTCCGAATTCGCGACCGGGGTCGTCGTCCAGCACGACGGCGAGTTGAATCTGATCTTCGAAGTCCTGCTCGATCGCTTCGATCACCGCGACCTTGCCGGCGAGTGCCATGTCGATGATGTCCGCTTTCTTCTGCGGCCATAGCCGGACGCGGTCTCCGACACGAAGATCGATGCCGAACACGCGGACGCTCTCTGGAGCGGCTTTTTCCATCTCAAGGAATGGGTCCCAGTCGCCGGTCATCGCCCCTCCTCCTGTAGTTGGCGCATGCCTCGAATCGCGCCATGGACTTTCATGAGATGATCCTGCGAAAGCGACTCTGTGCGCTCGAGAATCCGGCGGGCGTGCGCGTCTCCGTTGCGCATTTCCTGCTTCTCCTGGTCGGTGAGAGTCATCACACGCAGCGCGAGCATTTCGTCCATTTCTGTGCCATCGAAGAAATCGCCCGCGCTTTCAGGGGCGATCTTCGGGTAGTCATAGAGGATGATGGGCGAGCATAGCATGGCGGCGTGGGTTCCCTCCTCGCCGGCAAGAACGGGAAACACGCCGACATTGCGGCAGGCCGCGACGACCTCGGCAAATTGTGCGGGCGGATCCAGCAGGGAGATAAACTCGGCTCCGCTGACGCCAAGCAGCATATGCGCAGAGACGAAGGAATCCGCGAGCGCCTGGTCTCGCGTTGCTTCGCCGCCGCTCTGGAGCGGAGTAACATTCTCGAAGTCGACGCGGAGCTTGTACGCTCTGTTCCCCAACGCCTCGACACCGAGCGTGAGATGTGCGCGCAGGTGATTCGCAAGTGTTTCAGGCGCGTCTTTTGTCGCCGCTGGGTCCGCGTCGAAGGAAAGATCCATCGAGAGAGAATGGTCGATGAGATCGCGGAGTCGCAGGTCATTCTGTGTGGCGGTCCGCTCGAAGCCTTCATCCCAATCCAGGGAAGGGTCTGTCAGGATTTGCGAGGGCGCTTCACCACCACTGCGGCCGACTTGCGGCCGGCGCATCAGTTGCAGGAA
>JBBPYY010000079.1:0-15354 GCA_038199445.1 Terriglobales bacterium
CTAATCTCCGGTCAAAGCTTTATCGACTTTGGGCCCGAAGAAACGTTCCTTTTCCATTCGCCCTTGAGCTTCGACGCCTCGACGCTCGAACTTTGGGGAGCATTGCTGCACGGCGCGCGTCTCGTCGTCGCACCCGCCAGAACGCTTTCCATCGACGACTACCGCTCGCTGATCCAGCGGCACTTCGTCACCACGCTATGGATGAGCGCACCCGTTTTTCACCTCGCGGTCGACCACGATCCTCAAGTGTTCGCGCCATTGCGTAACCTGCTCGTCGGCGGCGACGTCGTCAGCCCACGGCGCGTCGAGAAGATTCTCAATCTGTTCCCGCGCCTCAACGTGGTCAACGGCTACGGCCCGACGGAAAACACGACATTCACCACCTGCTACCAGGTGCCGGTCGGCTATCGTGCGGCTGGCTCGCTGCCCATCGGGCGACCCATCGCAGGCACGGATGTACACATTCTCAACGAAGCCCTCCAGCCCGTAGCAGACGGGGAGGCAGGCCAGCTCGTCGCGGGCGGAGACGGTGTCGCACTCGGCTATCTGGCCGCTCCACAAATCACTGCGGATCGCTTTGTGGCCGACACGTTTCGCAGCGAAGGGAACTCGCTCCTATACCTCACCGGCGACAAAGTTCGCCGCCTACCCGGCGGCAATCTCGAGTTTCTCGGTCGCTTCGACCGCGAAGTCAAAATCGCAGGTCAGCGAGTCGACCTCAAAGAAATTGAGGAGGCTCTGGCCTGGCACTGCCTGGTTCGTCAATGCGCTGTGCTGATCGACGACACGATAGCGGCGAAACAGGTCCATGCATTCGTAGAACTGCGCAAAACCGATCCCGACGCAGCGAAAATTCTGCGAGAGCACTTGTTATCAACGCTGCCCGATGCCGCTCTGCCTTCGCGCATCTTCTTTCTGGATGCGCTGCCACTCTGTGAAAACGGAAAGCTGGATCGCGCCAAGCTTCAGGAACATCTCTCGCGAGAGATCGCCCAATATCACGAAGTGCAGGCGAGCCATAACATCTTCGCTGAGGTCGAGGGAATCTGGCAACGCCTGTTGCGCCGCCACGACATCGACGCCGACGAAAATTTTTTCGACGCTGGCGGCAGTTCATTGCTGCTCATCCAGATGCACGCCGAAATCAACAAGATTTACCCGGGAAAGTTAGCGCTGATCGATCTGTTCAGCGCCACTACTGTCACGCAGATAAGCGAGCGCCTGACAGAGGACGCTTCGGGGCTAGAGATTTGCGGCGACAACGCCGCGAATGGGACCCATGGGAGGGGCCAATGATACGTACATATACACAGATGGCAATTGGATACGGTGCGATTTGCGCCGCAGTCGTTGCTCTCGCGCTAGCGTTTACCGGGAGCTTGTAACAAATCGCAGGTCGAACAAGAGATCGGGCTGCCGCATTACTGCCAAAGAAAGATCACAGAATGTCTCAAATGCAAAACCAAGCCGGAGCGGTCGCCATAGTAGGTATGGCCGGTCGATTCCCCGGTGCAACCACCACCGGGGAACTCTGGAAGAATCTCTGCGCCGGTAAAGAATCGATTTCACGGCTCAGCGAAGAAGAAATCGAAGATACCAACAACCACGCGCGGGCCGAGAATTACATCCGGGCTCGCGGGATCCTCAACGATGTGGAAAAGTTCGATGCGGAATACTTCGGCTTCCTTCCGAAAGAGGCCGCTGTAACCGACCCGCAACAGCGCATCCTGCTGGAGTGCGCATCAGACGCGCTTGAAGACGCCGGCTATGACCCGGCCCGCTATCGCGGACGCATCGGAGTGATTGCCGGATCGAGCATCAATACCTATCTGCTGCTTCATCTGGCCTCCGATCGCAGCTTCATCGAAACCTTTACCAGCTCCTACCAGACTGGCTCGTTTCAGGAACTCATCGGCAATGGGCAGGACTTTTTAGCCACGCGCATCAGCTACAAACTCAATCTCCGCGGTCCCGCGTTCACCGTCCAGTCCGCCTGCTCCACCTCGTTGCTCGCCGTCGCGCAGGCATGCGACATCCTCCGCAATGGCGATGCCGATATGGTCCTCGCCGGGGGAGTCTCCATATCATTTCCGCAACATCGCGGCTATCTCTATCAAGAGGGCGGCATGGTTTCGCCCGATGGGCATTGCCGCCCCTTTGACGCGGAAGCCAACGGAACCGTTTTCGGCGCAGGCGCGGGAATGGTTCTGCTCAAGCGCCTCGAAGACGCCCTCACAGATAGCGATCATATTTATGCCGTCATCGCCGGCGCGGGCGTAAGCAACGACGGCTCGGCAAAGATGGGCTATGCCGCACCCAGTATCGACGGTCAGGCAGCGGCCATCGTGAAAGCGCACCAGGCCGCAGGCGTCTCTGCGGACAGCATCGGGTACGTCGAATGCCATGGCACCGGCACGCCGCTCGGCGATCCCATCGAAGTGCGTGCCCTGGAGCAGGCATTCGCCAAGTCCAGCAGCCCGGACAAGCTCCAGTTTTGCGCCATCGGCTCGATTAAGAGCGCCGTTGGCCACCTCGATGTCGCAGCCGGCGTTACCGGCCTGATCAAGACCGCGCTGGTTCTGCAGAACGAAGTCATCCCGCCGACCCTCAACTTCAGCGCGCCGAATCCGAACATCCAGTTCGCCAAGGGGCCATTCCATGTCAATACCGCAATGACCCCGTGGCTCCGCGGCGAACAGCCGCGACGTGCCGGAGTCAGTGCCTTTGGCGTCGGGGGCACCAACGTTCATCTCGTCGTCGAAGAAGCGCCAACCACCCAGTCCACGCCGTCCCCACGCGCGACTCAACTTTTCGTACTCTCGGGTGCGACGGCTCAGGCGGTCACCGACCTTAAAGAACAGGTCGCCGCCAGACTCGAAAGCGATCCAGCCATTCGTCTTGAAGACGCCGCGTTCACCCTCGCGACTGGCCGTCGCGAATCCGCATGGCGGGTTGCTGTTGCCGCTGGCACCCACGCGGAAGCTGCGGCGAGCCTCCGCCAGGCGCAGCCAATGCAAAGTACCGCCAGCAAAAAAGCCGCCAAGGCCGGCACCGTATTCCTGTTCCCGGGCCAGGGTTCGCAGTACCCACACATGGGTGCCGGACTCTATAAATCCGAGCCGGTCTACCGCCAGGCCGTCGACAAATGTGCCGCCTTGCTGGTGCCCAGCATGGGCGTCGACATACGCGAGATGCTCTACCCCATCCACGGGCCAGAACAAGCAGCCGAAACCCTACGCTCCACCCGATTCGGTCAGCCCGCGATTTTCGTAACCGAGTATGCCGTCGCTCAGCTCTGGATGGCGTGGGGAGTCGCCCCGTCCTTCCTCGCCGGACACAGCATCGGCGAATTCGTTGCCGCACACCTCGCTGGCATATTCACCCTCGAAGAAGCACTCCGCGCAATCTCGCTCCGCGCGGCGCTCATGCAGTCCCTCGAAGCAGGAGCTATGACTGCCGTCCGTATGTCCGAAGATGAGCTTCGCCCGCTGCTCGGCGTTGACGTTTCGCTCGCCGCCATTAACAGCGCGAATGCCTGCGTGGCCTCCGGCCCCTTCCATGCCATTGAGGCGCTCGAACACACCCTCACCGCGCAATCGAGGGCGTTCCGCCGGCTCAAGACCTCACATGCTTTCCACTCCGCCATGATGCGTCCAGTCCTGGAGCCCCTCACCCAGTTCTTCTCCACCTGCCACCTTCGCGCGCCGCAGATCCCCATCACTTCCAGCGTGACCGGCGAATGGCTCTCCGCCGAGCAGGCCACCTCGCCCACGTATTGGGCCACGCAATCGATTGAGCCGGTCCGCTTTCATCGCGCGATGCAGACCCTCATCGCTAAGAAACCCGGTATCTTCCTTGAGGTCGGTGCCGGCAACACTCTCGCCGCGCTCGCCAAACAGGCCGGCGCCACAATGGTCTATACCTCTCTGCCCGGCTCCGGCAGTGAAACGCAGGATACCGCCGCAATCCAGGCCGCCCTCGGCTCTCTCTGGACCACCGGAGTCAACATCGACTGGTCGCTCTACTATCAGCACGAACAGCGCCGCCGTCAGTCGCTGCCAACGTATCCGTTCCAGCGCAGTCGTCACTGGGTCGAAATCACCCAAAAGACCGATTTGGTTACCGAATTGCATGATGGGAAGGTTACCGAATCGCATCGCACTGCAGTCCGGGAAGCAATGTTCCACGCCCCACCGACGGAACAACAACCGGCTCCAGGGATTGGCCCCATCATGACGACAAATTGCTCCACCTTCTCTGCTGCGGTCATATCGAACAGAACTAACAAAATCAGCGAAGACTTGCGTGCCATGTTTGAAGAGCTTTCCGGAGTGAATCTGCTCGGCGAAAGGCAGTCCGAGAGCTTCCTGGAACTCGGCTTCGACTCCCTGTTTCTCACGCAGGTCTCCCAACAGGTACAGCGCACCTGGAGCGTGAAAGTCACTTTCCGCCAGATGCTTGAACAATTCAGCTCTCTGCATCTCCTGGCCGAACACCTCAACGCCACCCTGCCGCCCGAACCCGAGGCGGCGGCACCCCTCCAGGCCCCGGTACCCCTCGCGCCGCCGATGGCGGCCCAGACGACAATACCTAGCGAAACCGGCGCAAAGTTCCTCCCGCCTGTCGCTCCTCCCGCTCCAGTCATTACCGCCGGCGCCTCCGCAATCGAAACGCTCATGCAGCGACAGCTAGCAGCATTTTCTGACCTCATGAAACAGCAGCTGCAGATGCTGCAAGGCGGTGTTGTATCTTCCATTTCCGTTCCAATGCCAGCCGGACCCATCGCGCAGAACGGCCGCGCAACGCCAGCGGCAACCTTCGTTGCGGCGACCGAGCCGCCCTCTTCTCCTGTCGACACCCCGCTTCGTTCCTCGCCTGTATTCGCGACCATGCCCAAAGCGCCTGCCGCAAAAACTGCAATGACCGCCGAGCAGCACGCTTTCATCGAGCAGCTCATCGCGCGCGTCTGCGATAAGACGGCTGCTTCCAAGGCCCACGCCGACAAATATCGCAAAGTCCACGCCGATCCCCGGTCCGCCAGTGGCTTCCGCCCCGAGTGGAAGGAGATGGTCTTCAGCATGGTCGTCGAAAAATCCTCCGGCTCGAAGCTGTGGGACATCGATGGCAATCAGTACATCGACTTGGTCAACGGATTCGGCGCGACCATGTTCGGTCACGCTCCGGACTTCGTCACCGAAGCCCTCAAACATCAGGCCGATCTCAGCGTCGCCCTCGGGCCGCAAACGCCTCTCGCCGGTGAAACCGCGCAGTTGATCTGCGAGCTGACCGGCAACGAACGCGTTACCTTCTGCAACACCGGTTCAGAAGCGGTCATGGCCGCTATGCGCATCGCGCGCACCGTCACGGGCCGCGACAAGGTTGTTCTGTTCGCGGGCGACTATCACGGCCAATTCGACGAAGTGCTCGTCAAAGGCGTTCGACGCGAAAGCGGACCGCACACGCTGCCCGCCGCGCCCGGCATCCCGCGCAAGAGTGTCGAAAACATGATTGTGCTCGAGTATGGTGCGCCTGAGTCGCTCGCCTACATCGAACAGCACGCGGATGAAATCGCCGCCGTTCTCGTGGAGCCGGTTCAAAGCCGTCACCCGAATCTGCAGCCAAAAGAATTCCTCACCACGCTTCGCGCTATCACTGAAAAATCAGAAACCGCACTCGTGTTTGACGAAGTCGTTACCGGATTCCGCATCCACCCTGGCGGCGCGCAGGCCTTCTTCGGCGTTCGCGCCGATATGGCCACCTACGGCAAAGTTGCCGGCGGTGGAGTCGCACTCGGCCTTCTCGCCGGCAAAGCGAAATTCATGGACGCCCTCGACGGCGGCGACTGGCACTTCGGCGATGACTCTTCGCCCAGCGTCGGCACTACATTCTTCGCAGGCACCTTCGTCCGGCACCCGCTCACTATGGCCGTCACCCATGCCACGCTGAAGCACATCAAGGCCGCCGGAATGGATCTCTACAAAGCCGTCAACTCGAAAGCCGCGAAATTCGCCACCGCCCTCAACGAGATCTTCACCCGCCGCTGCCTTGCTATGACAGCGGAGCAGTATGGCAGCGTCATGTACTTCCACGTGCCATCCGACGCCCGCTACGGCAGCCTGCTTTATTTCCTGATGCGCGAAAAGGGAATCTACATCCTTGAAGGCTTTCCGCTCTACCTGACCACCGCGCATTCCGATGCCGACGTCGAGAAAATCCTGGCGGCGGTCGATCACAGTCTCGATGAACTCCAGGCAGTCGGCCTCATGCCCGGACAGCGTATCTCGAAAAACGGGTCCGCATTTGAACCAGCAGTTGTAGAAATTGCGCTCACCGAACCACAGCTTGAAATCATGCTCGCCGCTCAGGCTGGCGATGATGCGAGCTGCGCGTTCAATGAATGCTTCTCCGTTCACTTCCAGGGTGCATTGCGCATCCCGGCGCTCGAAGAGAGCCTCGCCGCAGTCATTGCCACCCACGATGCGCTTCGCATGACACTCAACGCGGACGGCGACCGCATGCTCATCCATCCGCAAGTGACGGTGGAACTCAAGCAATTCGATTTCACCGGTCAGGCCGGCGAGCAACAGGTAGCCGAACGCAAAGCCCTGATCACCGACGAAGGCGCCACTCCCTTCGACCTTAAAACCGGACCGCTCGTCCGTGCCACACTGCTCAAGCACGCCGAGGATCGCCACGAACTCATCCTTACCGCGCACCATATCGTGTGCGATGGCTGGTCCGTGAACCTGATCGTCGACGAACTCGGCCGCCGCTATTCCAGCCTCATCGAAGGCCGTCCCGCAGACCTCGACAAGACAATCACTTTCCGCGAGTACGCCGCAACGCAGCAGTCGCTGGAACACAGCGCACGCGGTGCAGATTCGCGAGACTACTGGCATCAGCAGTTTGAAACGCTGCCTGAAGTGATCGACCTGCCGACCGATCGCCCACGCGGCTCCACTCGCTCCTTCAACGGCGCGACCTGCTTCACTCAGTTCTCACCGGAGCTAATGACATTGGTCCGCAAGGCGGGTGCCAGCCAGGGCGCAACGCTCTTTGCCACGCTGCTGTCCGCATGGCAGATTCTGCTCAGCCGGCTTTCCGGCGGCCATGACATCGTCACCATGATTCCCGCGGCGGCGCAGTCGCAACTTGAAGACGCGACCTTTGTTGGCCATGCCGTCCACCTGCTTCCGATTCGGTCCCACATCCTCGCCGACCAGCCCGTTGCTGATCTCATCCGCCAAGTGAAGCGCGGTGTCCTCGATGCTTACGATCACCAGCACACTACCCTGGGCTCCATCATCCAGACCCTTAAAATTCCCCCGGCTGCGGGACGATTGCCGCTGGGAGAGGTGCAGTTCAATCTCGAACGGGTCGGCGGCGCTGCTACTTTCAAATCGCTCGCCGCAGACGTCAGAGCCAACGGCAAACAGTTCGTCAACTTCGACATCTTTCTCAACATCGTCGAGTCCGCCGTCGGCCTGCGCCTCGAGTGCGACTACAACACTGACCTCTACGATCAGGCCACCATCGACCGGTGGCTCGGCTACTACCGCAACCTGCTCGAAGCGGTCGCAGCCGATTCGAAGATAGAAACCGGCAAACTCGAACTGCTCAGCGCAGAAGAAAAGAACAGACTGATCTTCACCGTGAACGCCACCGATAAAAGCTATCCGTCCGACCTCTCCATCCCGGCCTTAATCTCGCAGCAGGTCGAGCTCTCGCCGAACGCCATCGCCGCTGAATTTTACGGCCGCAAGCTCACGCGCAAAGAACTCGACACCCAGTCCAATCAGCTCTGCTCAATGCTTCGCAACAACGGCATCGGCGCCGGTCAACTGGTCGGCATCTACATCGAACGCTCCACCGAAATGCTCATCGCCATGCTCGGAGTCCTCAAAGCCGGCGCCGCTTACGTTCCGCTCGATCCGCTCTATCCAAAGGACCGTGTCGCCGCCATCCTCGAAGACACCGAGACGGTGATGCTGCTTACGCTCGATCGCCACCTCGATGCCCTCCCGGGCAATATCCCGACCGTAAGTCTCGATCGCGGCGATTGGCGTAAAGAAGGTGCTCACACTCCAGAACCCGTCGATGCTGACTCACTCGCGTATGTCATCTTCACTTCGGGATCGACCGGAAAGCCCAAGGGCGTTGAAATCACACATCGCTCGGTAGTCAATCTGCTGCTCAGTGTTGCCGCGGAGATCGGAGCCACAGAACAAGACCGCCTGCTCGCCGTAACGACGCTCACCTTCGACATCGCAGCGATGGAAATGCTGCTGCCGCTCGTTACTGGTGGCACCCTGGTCATCGCGCGTCGCGATGATGCAGCAGACGGAACTCGCCTCATCGACCTCATGCGGGCCGCCAAGATCACGCTCCTCCAGGCAACACCGATTACCTGGCGTATGTTGCTCGATGCCGGTTTCCACTCGCACGCCGGGTTGAAAATGCTCTGCGGCGGCGAAAGCTGGAACCGCGACAAAGCCACGCAACTGCTCGAAGGCGGCGGACGCCTCTGGAATATGTACGGCCCGACCGAAACAACCATCTGGTCTTCCGTCAATGAAATTAAGCCTGGCAGCGAAGTCCTGATCGGACCTCCACTCCCCAACACTCAGTTCTACGTTCTCGACAGCAATCGCGAGCCAGTTCCCACCGGCGTCACCGGGGAACTCTTCATCGGCGGCGATGGCGTCGCGCGCGGTTATTACAAGCGCCCAGACCTGACCGCAGCAGTCTTCACCGAGAGCCCCTTCCGTCCCGGTTCGCGCATGTACAAGACCGGCGACCTCGTCCGGCAACACTCTGACGGCCGCATCCAATATCTGCGCCGCGCAGACCACCAGATCAAGCTGCGCGGCTTCCGCATCGAGCTCGAAGAAATCGAGCGCGCCATCGTCGATGCTGGCCCCGTCGCAAAGGCCATCGTCGCGCTGAAGCTCGACCAGTCGCAGGATCCGCGTCTCGTCGCATACCTCCAGGCCGAATCCGGCGCATCCCTCGACCCGGAAGCACTCAGGACCACGCTGCTCTCGCGGCTGCCGGAATACATGGTGCCCGCGTACTGGCTTGAGCTCAAAGAATTTCCGCTCACGTCCAACCGCAAGATCGACCGCAAAGCATTGCCGGAACCGGAGTGGTCGAAAGCGACCCGCCATAACGAATACCTCGCGCCATCCACCCCGATGCAGCAAAAAATGGCGGCTATCTGGAGTGAAGTGATGCGTATCGACCAGATTGGGATCGAAGACAATCTGCTCGAACTCGGTGCGGACTCGCTGAAAATCTTCCAGATTTCCGCGCGCTGCAATCGCAGCGGCATCAAGGTCACGGCAAAGCAGCTGATGGTTCTTAAAACCATCTCCGCCATCTGCGCCGACCTCGAAAAATTCTCGGGCACCGATGAGAAATCGGTTGCCGCACCAGTGGTTCGCGTATCCCGCGACAAATACCGTGTGCAGTTGCCGTCGCTCGATCCCGGACCGGCTG
Organism: Terriglobales bacterium; assembly: GCA_038199445.1. Classification (GTDB taxonomy): domain Bacteria; phylum Acidobacteriota; class Terriglobia; order Terriglobales; family Acidobacteriaceae; genus JBBPYY01. The sequence goes on from JBBPYY010000079.1 coordinate 9,499, forward strand.
CCGTAACTGCGGAAGTACAAGCAACCCTATGAAAGCGGGGGCGATGAAAACCGGAATGCTGAACGACACGCTCCCGACACCCTCGGCCGTCAGCGCTGAAACCCTTGTTATGCCCGTATCGCGCGCACAACAGCTCATCTGGTTGCGCTCCCGCCACAATCAGAATGCCGCTGCCTGGAACGTCGCCGTACGCTTCATGCTGAACGGCGATTTGCGTCCCAGCGTCTTCCGAGCAGCTGTTGCCCGCGTTGTCTCCGCGAATGAAATCCTGAGAACCAGCTTCACTGAACACGATGGCGTCGTCTCGCAAGTCATCCCCTCCTCTGTCGTCGTGCCGGTCTCGATCCTCGATCTCAGCCTGCTCTCGGCTGACGAACAGCAGAGAGTTCTCGATGAACGCTCACGGGCCGAAGCGCGCCGCCCGTTCAGCCTCATCGCAGCGCCGCTATTGCGCGTACGACTGATCCGCCTCGAGCCTCAGGCCCACGTTCTGCTCCTTACGCTGCATCACGCCATCACCGACGGCTGGTCTATCGGCCTGATCTCCGACGCGTTGATGCAGGCGTACGAAGACGAACTCGCCGCCGACCCGCACACACCCGACTTAGGGCTGCAATATGCTGACTACTGCGTGTGGCAAAGCGAGCGTCGCGAAAGCTCTGACTATCAACAGCACGCCAGTTTCTGGACCAGCTACCTTGCCGGAATACCCAAAGCTGCATCGCCGGCCGCCACTCCTTCATCTTCCGAAGCCGCAATTACTTCCGTTGTGTTGCCCGTTTCTCTGACCGACCGCATCGCTGCGCTCGCACGCCAGCGCGGCGTCACGTTCTCTCAGGTCGCCGCGTCCGCTTTCGCTGTCTTGCGCGCTTCGCAAACCAACCAGGCAACCGTCATATTCGGCGCGCCCGTACCCGGCCGCGATTCCACTGAACTCGAAAGCATCATCGGCCCTTTCGTGAACTACCTCCCGGTCCGTGCGGAATGCGCGCCCGACACACAACTTAGCGAACTGCTCAAGTCCACCTCAGCGATGTTTGCCGAATGGATTTCCCATTCCGAATATCGCTACGCCGACATCCTCAGAGCGCTCCATCGCGAAACAGATCTTCTTGATCCATTCGACGCGCTCTTTATTTCGCAGCGCGATTTCGTTCGCACCGTCGAACGCGGCGGTCTCACGCTCTCCGCTCTACCTTCCGTCAGCCCCGGCGCCCTCTACGGCATGACATTCTTTCTCGTCGAACGCGCGGACGGCTGGCGCGCATCCTGCGAAGTCGACACCGCGCAATACAGCGTCGACCAGGCGAAGCGGCTCCTCGAGAACTACCAGCAAATTCTCACTGCCTTCGCCGAAACGCCAGATCACACCATCGGCAGTGTGATCGCGCAGCTTCAACAAAGCGCGTCAGCCGACCCCGCGCTTGCGCTCGTTGGCCCAGCCTTCGCCGCAACAGCAGGCGATCAACCCGCATCCTTTGTCGACTTCCCAGCCAGCGAAGCTCAGGCGCGCTACTATCTGCTCGATCACAGCGACCCAGGCAAAAGCACGTTTCACCTGCGCATTCGCCTCACGGTCGACGGGCCGTTGCAGCTCAACCTCGTCACCGAAACGCTCAACATTCTTATTCACCGTCATGAGATCCTGCGCACGACCTTCGTAATGCTCGACGAAAAACTGTGCCAGCGTGTACACGAGCCGACGCTCGCGCCCAGTTTCGAGTCCAGCGATCTCTCGTCACTCACAGCAACTGATCGCGAGGAACACCTCCGGCTCGCCCTGCTTCGCGAAGACGACTGGCACTTCGACTTCGGCACCGGACCGCTCTTCCGCGTCTTCGCCGCCGACCTCGGCCAGGGCCAGTGGATTCTCGCCTTCACTCTCGCGCATCTGCTCGTCGATGGATGGTCCTGCAGCATCCTCCAGAATGAATTCCAGAAAATCTACACATCGCTGTTGCACTCCGCGCGCCCCGAGGTACCCGAACTCACCGTCCAGTACGCCGACTACGCCGTCAGCGAAGAACAATGGCTGCAGAGCGCCGAAGTCGAGCGCCGCGTCGATTTCTGGCGAGAGCGCCTCTCCGGAAAATTGGCCGCGCTCGATCTGCCAGCCGACATCGCCACTGATCGGACGTCGAAGTCCAACGGCGCTTTCGCCTGCGCGACCATGGATGCCAGCCTTGCCGCCTCAGTCCGCTCGCTTGCACGCGATCTCGAAACCACTCCATTCGTCATCTACGCGGCCGTCTTTCAGGCGCTTCTCCATCGCTATTCGGCTGAGACCGACATCATTTTCAGCACTCCGCTTGCCAGCCGAACCGACGAAACTGAAAATGTCATGGGGCCATTTTCCATCCCAGTCCTGCTGCGCACCCAACTCAACCCCCACTGGTCCCTGCGCCAATACATTCAGGCGCTGCACCACATCGCGATGGACAGCTTCGACAAACCACTGCCGTTTGAGAAATACGCAGATTCCATCGCCCTCAGCATCGTCCGCGGCCGTCATGCACTCAATCAGATTTGCTTCTTCTATCAAAAAGCATTCGTCGAAGCTTCCGAGTTGAACGGCATGCGATTCACCCCGTTTCCGACTGCTGTCACCGGTGCCGCATTCGACTGGCAACTCGCCATCATCGAACGCCAGCATGGCATCATCACGGCAGAATGCCAGTATGACGCTGACCTTTACTCCAGCGAAACCATGCAGCTTGCCGTGCGCCACTATGAGCGTCTCCTTTCTGAAACGCTCTTTCATCTCGACGCGCCCATCAGCGAGATTTCCTTCGCAACCCCCGAAGAGCTCGATGCCGCCGCCACGCATCCTCACGTTCTTCTGCCCATCTCAAAGCGTTGCCTCGGAATTGATAAGCCGCGCCGAGTAGATCCATCTGTTCAAGACGCCCACGACGAAGAACAAATGGCTGCCGTCCTTCCACGCAACGAAGAAGAGTCCGTCATGGCGATCCTGTGGCAGCGGGCCTTTCGTCGCAGCCCCATCAGCACGCACGCCAACTTCTTCGATCTGGGCGGACACTCGCTCACCCTCGCCCGCCTTCAGGCACTTTGTCAGAAGGAGCTTGGCCGCCGCATCCACGCCTCGGATTTGTTCGCCGCGCCCACCATTGTTTCGTTGACGGCACGCCTGAATGGCACCGCCACGACCGCCGCCCCCATCAACCCCAGGCTGATCCCGCTCCAGGCCACAGGCACGCAGCCGCCGCTTTTTCTCATCTCTCAGAGCATGGTCTTCCGCCGCGTTGCAGAATGCCTCGGCGCAGACCAGCCGGTCTTCACCGTGCAGATCGAAGACGGCGATCTCAAGGGCTCAGAAAGCTTCGAGCAGTTTGCCCGCTTCTACGTCAACATCATTCGCGAAGCGCAGCCCCACGGCCCCTATCGCCTTGGTGGCTGGTGTGCTGCAGCGTGGGTCGCCTATGAAGTCGCGCAGCAACTGCGCGCGCTGGGTGAGACGGTCGAAATGTTGCTCATCGTAGACGCATGGGCCCCGGGCTACTGGCGCGACCTGCCCATCGGCCGCAAGCTCATCGCAAAAACCAACTACCGCTGGGCTCGCCTCCAGTGGCAGCGCCGCGTCCTCACCGCGCTCCCGTTTCGCGAGCAGGCCGTTTTCCTTAGAGAACGCGCTCGCTTGTGCAAGGCTGCGATCGTCCGCCAAATGGGTTCGGTCCCACTCTTACGCCGCTTCATTCGACAGGTTGTTGCCGACAGTGAGATCACGCTTGTCGACCAGGTTCAGTTCGCGGCCAGTTTGAAGTATCAAGCGCGCCCGTGGCCCGGCAATGCCGTTCTTTTCCGCAGTGCCGAGCAACCCGCCGGAAAGTTTCTTCCCGATGACATGGGCTGGGCCCAGGTCCTGACTGAGCCGTCCGCCATCACTTTCCTTCCTGGCGACCACCGCCGCATTTTCGAAGATCCCGGGGCGCAGACGATTGCCCGGTCTGTGAAAGCTTTCCTGTCAGGCAATCCGGGCAATGAATCACACCCGGCAAATCCGGCAGACGAGAAGTCAAATCCCGTTCCAGCGGAGGTGCAGAACAGGAGTTGTGCGCTAATCGGATTCTGAATTGATAATCTTTGCTTCGAAACTCGAACACATAATGCGCGACGGCGTCTGGCTTACCGCCAGCGCTCCAATCACTCCAGGAGCGGGCTCAAGGTGATGGAGCTGCCACAAACGGCTGAAAGCAACCGTCGGTCGCCACCCCAGCAAAGCGGCGTCTGACTTTGGCAGCACTGAAACATCGAAGTCGGCGAGCGGAAGGTTCAGGCCCACGCCTTCAGCCTTCAGCAACGCCTCCTTCCGGGTCCAGATCCTGTAAAAACCCGTCAGCCATGCATCCCCGCCCAGGGTGTTCAGGTCGCTCAGTTCGGGAGCAGAGAAGTGAGCTTCGGCAACATCGGGTCCGATCGGACGAATCGTTTCAGCGTCCACTCCAACCTCGATCCCCGATGAAACCGCCAGCAGGCCGACTGTCGCTGTATGCGTCAGGTTGAACGAGATTTGGGCGTCAGCGTGCTCTTCTGCAAGCGCGGGCTTGCCAAAAGCGCCGGTCGAGAAACGCAGCGATTTCGGACCACATTGAAGATAAGCACCCAGGATGAGGCGAAGATTGGCATGCGAGGTGGCAAATTGAATCCGGTGGCGCAAAAAGTAAAAGCGATTCATGCGTTCGCGTTCGTCTTCCGTCAGCCAAGTCGCATATTTCTGCACATCGGCGTCCTGGGTGCCAAAGGTCCATGCCCACACATCCACCTGGTGCATCGCCAGTTTGTCGGGAGTATTAAAGGGCCAAAGCAGTGTCATTTCGGGTTGTCGACACCGGCAGCCGGATAAACAAATTCTTGGGAGGGCAAAAATATGGCCTCAGCGAACGCGGTAATGATGGAAGTCAAAAAGTCGGCCCCTCAGGCTCAAAAAAGCAATGGCGGAATCATGCAGATTCCCGAACAGATTTTCCGTGAGCAGTTTAACCGGAAGCCGATTCAGTTCGAGCACAATCTCGCGGAGCATCCCGCCTTCTCGATGGATCGTCTTCACAAACTGCTCGAGATGAGCGTCGGCGATGACCGTCTTTTGTACTGGGATGCCGGCCAAAAACGCGTCGATCAGCGGTGGAACGAAAAGCCCGGCCGAGATTTTTCTGTCGAAGATGCGTTCCGCCGCATCCGCGAAAACGGCGCCTGGTTCATACTTTTCGGCGCCGAACGCGATCCTGAAATCGCCGCGCTGCTTGAGGCCAGTATGCAACAGGTCAGCACCCTTAGCGGATACGACCTCTTCCGCGACATCAAGGTTCGCTCCGCCTACATCTTCATTACGTCGCCCAACCGCCTTACCACCTACCATATCGATCGCGAGTGCAATTTTCTGATGCAATTGCACGGGACCAAAGAGATTCACATCTTCGACCAGAAAGATCGCGAAGTACTTCTCGAAACAGAGTTAGAGAAATTTTGGAGCGTCGATAACAACTGTGCCGTCTACAAGCCACAGTTCCAGAATCGCGCGCAAACGGTTTTGCTTCGTCCCGGCACGGGAGTACACATCCCGGTCAACGCGCCGCACTGGCTGCAGAATGGCAACGACATCTCGGTTTCACTCAGCCTCAACTTCCAATTCAAGAATGAGAAACTCGGCAACATCTATCGCACCAACTACTACCTCCGCAAGGCAGGCTTGAACCCGACGCCACCCGGAGTCTCAGCCTTCAAGGATCACCTCAAAGGAAAAGCCATGGCCGTGCCCGTCGCCGCCGCGAAAACCTTCAAAAAGTGGAAAGAAAAGAAGGCCGACCACCACAACTGACGCCACAAAAGAAACTTTCGATC
>JBBPYY010000080.1:0-24596 GCA_038199445.1 Terriglobales bacterium
GATACAGTCGTACTTTGGGAAAGAGAAGAGGAGCCGGCTTGCCGGCTCCTCTCGTGTTGGTGAAGCTGATTGCCAGCGGTTAGAAGGTAATGCGTCCATGTAACTCGAGAACGCGGCCAGCGAGACCACTGGTTGGTTTGCTGAACAAGGTTCCGTTGAAGATGTTTGTGTTTGCATTGAAGCCGAAGGGCGACAAGTTTTCGAAGTTGAAAACATTGAAGCCATTGGCACGGATGTTCAGGTTCACGGCACGGTCGGCGCCAAAGTGGAAGGGAAAGTCTTTGGCGATGCTGAGATCGACATCTTTATAACGAGGTCCACGCAACGAGTTGCGACCAACGCCCGGCACGTATCGCCCTTGAGGCGGTTGATCTGTGCTGTAGAACGCAGTCCCGTCTACCTGACCAGCAGCATTCAGGAAGTTGCTGCCTGTTTTAAAAGCTTTGTTGGATGTGTCACGACCTGGCTGACGGAGGACGGCGATGGGGCGGATGGGCGAGATGGAGTCGCTGAAGGGATCGCTTGACTGCGAGATGCCGACCACCGGCGTCCACGGAAACCCGGAATACGCCGTGAAAATTCCATTGATTTGAAAGTGACCCAAAAGGGTTCCAATCAAATCCTTTCGGTCCCTGAAGATTGGCAGTTCCCAAAGCCCATAGGAATAGAAGCGATTTGTTACGTCGAAGTCAGACGGCCCCTTCTCCGTCGCTTGATGCGCAGGATCGGTTTGATTTGTCTGTGCTCCTGGGCCTTCTGAAGACAATTGGTCCAACGATTTGGAGAAAGTGTAGTTGGCAGTTATTTGTATGCCATTGGCAAACTGACGGCTTAGATTCGCATTCAGACCGTTGTAGTTTGACCGTACATCGTTGGTCGGGACGAAAACCCCAGAGAAGAGGCGAGGGTTCGCAGGATTTTTCGTGGGATCATTGCATCCGAAAACGATGCATTGATTCACCAGGCGCGTTTGTTTAAAGCCGTTCGATCCCTGATAGCCGACGGTCGAGGTAATTTTGGCGGGAAACTGGGTTTGGACTTCAAGAGAGTAGAGGTAAACGTAGGGAGAGGGAGTATGCGCATACGCGCCATATATTTCGACGAAATTTCCGGTCGGTGTACCTGTCGCAGGATCGATTGGCACATTCAGAGCCGGATTGTTTGGGTAGCTATTGGGAGAACCGTTTGCACCTGCGGCAACGAGGATCTTGCCTCCAGCGAACGGAGTTCCGAAGTCGCCGGGCGCTTGACCCGTGGTTCCGCAGCAAATGTTATTACGGAAGAAACCACTGTTGGCCCTGCTGTTGGTGAAGAGGCCGTCGTCCAGGCGGTCGAAGGAGATACCGAAGCCGCCACGCACCACGGTGTTACCTCGATACAAGTTCGGGCTCCACGCAAAACCGATCTTCGGGCCGAAATCCTTGTTGTCGGTCGAGAAGAATTGTTTCACTGGGACGACGCTAGCACCAGGTCCGAAGAGAACTCGCGGATTCTTGATTTGGGCCAACTGATTTTTCTTTTCGGTGAGGGGAGAGAAGAATTCGTAGCGGAGACCGGTGTTGAGGGTAAGGTTCGGTTTCACTTTCCAGTCATGCTGGATAAAACCGGAGATGTCATGAGTGCGGAAATAGCGCTGTGCCTGGACAGGACCGCCGGTCTGGCTGGCGTCGATCGCCTCAAAGATGGGCGTGGCGTTTAAGAGATTGAAGAATCCGCTGAAGGAATAGAGCGGCCGTGAACCGCCGAGCAGGTTGTTGTTGTCTTGTTCGTAGCGTATCTCGACACCCGTACGAACGGTGTGAGAGCCGAAGGTTTTCGTAACTGTATCGCGAACTTCGTAGGTGTTCTGCGCAAAAAGTCCGGGCTGCGTCTCTCCGCCGGCGCCGCCACCCTGTTCGCCGTAGTGCTGCTGGTTGAATGGGTAGCCTTCGACCTGAATCCGAGGAATGCCGAAGTTGTGGCTGGCGTTATCCTTCAAGCCGTTTTCGGCGAAGCGCGTGAAATTTGCGCGCGCTTCATTCAACAGACTGGGAGAGAAGGTGTGAATATAAAGCACGGTAATAGCGGAACTTAGCGGTTTAAAGGAGATGTCGCCGATCGGGCGGCCCTGGCCCGCTGCGTCGCTGCCGTTGGTGTCGAGCTTGGTAAAGTAAGCGCTGCCAGCGATCAGGTTGTTCGCATTGAGTTGATAGTCGATGCGGCCGTTGAACTGATTCCCTCGGGTGCTGCTTGGCAGCAGGACGGTTGCGAATTGCAACTCGGGAACGCCGTCGAAACCGTTGCCTACTGATCCTCTCAAACCGGTAGCTGGATCAGGATCCTGAAAGAAAAGTCGCAAATATGTATTTGTCCCACCGCGCGGCGAACCCAGATCAAGACCACCCGTTGTGTTCTGGCATAGGCGATCTTTTAATGGCACGCTGTTCGGGTCGGCATATGCATTGCCGAAAGCCTGTTGGCAGGTAATGGGCAGGGTTTGAATGACGCGCGGTTTAAATCCGGGATTGGAGAAGAAAGTGCCAATCAGGCCGGGTGCAGCGGCAAGCGTCGCCAGCAGCTGAGGTGTCTCAAGGTATTGCTGCTGCTGCGTTGAGGTCTTGTTCTTAATGCCTTCCCAGGAGGTGAAGAAGAACAGCTTGTCTCTGATGATGGGTCCGCCCAATGAGGCGGCGTAGTCGCGGTAATTATCTTGTACCCGGGATGCTGGAGCGTTATTCGGGCCGTTGTAACGATTGAAAGCATTCAGGCCCGGATTGTCATACTTGAAAAGCGCACTGCCGTGTAATTGATTCGTGCCGCTCTTTGTGACTGTCTTGGTTACTGCGCCTGAATTGCGGCCATCCTCAGCATTATAGGAGGATGAGGTTACGGTGATCTCTTTGACAGATTCCGCGTTCGGCGTCACAACGGCCGCGCCACCAATGCCGAGCGAGTCAACGGTTACTCCATCGATCAGATATGTGTTTGAGGTGACGCGCCGACCGGCAGCCGAAATTTGCACCTGATTTTCTGTCTGGAAAATTGAAGCATTTGAGCCATTCGGACCGGTGTTGTTAGGCAGGGAGACTGCGCCTCCGCTACCAGAACGTGCGCCAGTTCCTGCGATGCCCGGGGTGAGGCGAAGAAGTTCGTAGGGATCGCGGCCCACTTGAGGAAGGCGATCAATGGCCTCCTGATCGATGGTTCCACCGACGGAGGCATCCGAAGTCTGCAGCTGCGGCAGATCTGCTGCAGTGACCGTGACGGTTTCTGCTGCTCCACCAGCAGCGAGTTTCGTGTCGAGGTTGCGCGGCGTTTCTGCAGCAACGTTGATGTCGGAGAAAGTGGCTTTCTTGAAGTTGGCGGCGGTGACGTCAACGTTGTAGTTGCCTGGGGCAAGTTCAGAGAACCGATAGTACCCGGTGTCGCCGGTGACCTGGGTCTGCGTCTGCTTCGTGTTGTTGTTGGTGATGGTGACGGACGCGCCGGAAACTACATTTCCGCCGGCGTCTTCGACGGTGCCTTGAAGGCTAGCTCCGAATTGAGCAAGAGCATTCTGGCCTATGAAGAGAACCATGCCGAGTGCAATAACGATCCGCACGCAACGTGAAATAGAGAATTGCATTCTGCCTCCCGAAAACGACCGCTCATCGTAACGTGTTGAACATGTGAATGTATAGGCTTGGCGCTGCCTGAGTACCTGCTCAGGCACTTGCGCGGACTAGTTGGATGCAGTGGCGGGAGCCGAGGTTTTCGCGTCGCGGATCACGAGGGCGAGACGCGGGAAGGTGAAGGTTCCGGCAGCGTCGTCGACGACCGTGATTTGGCACGTGTAGATGCCGGGCTTGAGCGCGGACAACGGTACGTCAAGATTGAAAGCAACGGCGTTCCGCGCCGGCAGATTGATGACGTCGGCCTCGACGAGTGGAGTTTCGTAGACTTTGCTGCCGTTGGAGAAGAATTGAATGCTGGTCAGGACGCGCACGGCGGCGGCAGAACCCTTGGGGCGCTGGGACGACTTCGGCACGGCTGCGGTATCGGCCGCGGCGATGGGGGAGGCATGCGCCGGGTCGTAGACCTCATAGAGCAGGTAGAGATGCTGGTCTGAGCGGAAGGCGTGGGCAACATTGGGGACGAGTTCCTGGCCGTCGCGGACGAGGGGATTGTCAGACTTCTTATTTGTGTTCGGCGTGCGTTGGGAGGAGAGAACGACCGAGCTGAGTTTCAGTGGCGACTTCTTGAGGTCGGGCACGATGATGTCGGCTTCGAAGCTGCCCATGCGGCCGGTCTGATTTTCGCGGACGACGAACTTGAGGTGATAGCGGCCAACGGGGAGGGTGAAGCCGGTGGAGTACTGAACATTTTTTTGCGCAACCTGTTGCGACTGGTCGACGGCGAGCTTGACGGTGTCGCGGACGTTTCCGATGGAGCGGCCTGTGGCATCTTTGACAATTCCGATGATGTCGAGCGTGGCCTTGTCGCGATTGCTGCCCCCGTTTCCTGAGTGGATGAAGGGAATCTGCGAGCCCGGGATGACGAGGGAGACGGGGACGAAGAAATGGGATTCGTCGGTGCGGAAATAGAGCGCCTGAAGGTAGACGGCGATATCGGTGGACGGCAGATCGCTGGCGAGCTCCTGTTCGAGCTGGCGCTCACGATCTTCTGTAGTGGCGTGCTTGTAATCGGCGGGGGCATAGTAGCCGGGACGGTATTCGAGTTTGAGATTGGGACGATTGATCTTGATGGAGAGCTTGCGGAATTTGCCGTCGCGAAGCGGATTTTGCGAGTGGAAGCCGACGACGTAATAGGCGGAGGTGTCGCGCTGAATCTGCGCGAAGGCGGCCGAGAAGTCGTTGGAGTCGAGGAAGGCCTTGCCACCGGTGTCTGCGGCGAGCGAAGTGAGCGTTTCCTGGGAAGAGAAGTTTGCGTCAAGCTGCGATTGGCTGGCGGAGCTGGTGTAGGCGGAGGTGCCGCGCAGGCTGCCGGTTTGAGCGCCGCCGACGGGCGGGAGCGCTTCGAGGCCGCGGGTGTCGACGGTGTAGATGGCGAGATTGGCCTCGACGGAGGCGTTGACGGCGGCGCGCAGGGAGGCTTGATTTTCGATTCCGGTGCGGGTCAGGCCGCCGGAAAAATAGAGCATGGATTTCTTTTCGTCGATCTTGGTAAGGGCGTTGGCGATCTCGGCGATGGCGTAGAGCTTTCGGTCGGTGTTGATGTCGTTGTATTCACTCTCGTCGGCGGTGAATGCGGAACTGTCTGCAGAAGAGACGGTGGTGGTGGAGTCCTGCCCGTTGGAGAAGCCCTGGCCTTCGCTGCCGTTGTAACGGCCGATGGCATGGAGGACGGTTTGTTTGTCGGCGGTGAAGTCCTGATCGAGTGCCAGCGATGTACCGAGAGAGGCGACCGCGACGAGATCGGCGGGCTGCATTTGTTTGTTGACGTAGTCTTTCGCGGATTGCACGGCGCGATCGATGTCTTCGACTTGCATGGAGGTAAGGTCGAAGAAAAAAACGATGAGGCGATGGTTGCGGAGGGCGGCGGGGTCGACGATTCCGTTTTTGGCGAGTACGCCGGTGCGGCCGCTGACGGTCGGTTCGTTCAGCGTGGCGAGTTGATCGACGCTCTCGAAATCGAAGCTGGTAATTTGTTGCGGCTTGCCGTTTTCGAAAATAGTGAAGTCGGATTGCTGTAGGCCACGGACGACGCTGCCGCTTTTGTCGCGAACGATGACGTTGGTCAGCACGAGGTCGGAAGAGACGCGGAGCGTGTAGGTGGGGGCGGTCGCGTCTGGTGTGAGTGGCTGCTGGGTGAGCGCAGGCAGGGCAAACAACAGAGGAAGCAGCGCGAGGCTCTGCGCCGTTTTGAAAATGACACTTGGATGAAGGCCGAAAGGTGTCATCGTTAGAACCTGTACCTGGCGGAGAAGGTGATGCGGCGTTGCGGAGCGGCGGAGAGTACGGCTCCGAAGGTGCGTGAGCCGAGCAGCGAGTCTACCGATGCGTACTGGACGGTGTTGAAGACGTTGGTGGCGATAGCGCGGAGTTCGAGAGAGCGGACGTCGCCGAGGCTTACCGTCTTTGCGCCTGTCATATCGATTGCGACGGTGCCGGGGCCGGGGATGGAGTTGCGTGCGGCGCCGCCGAAGGGATAATTCGGATCGCCAGCGACGGGAGCGCTAAAGGCTGCGGTGTTGAAGAAATGATTCGCTGAGCCGGCGCCGGCGGTGAGCGAAGAGCCGGGCACGCGGTCGGGGCGCAACGTTCCGGCGGTGCCGCGCGCAACGTCGGCGATTGCGGCGGAGAAGCGTGGGGTGAGCGGAACGCCGGTGGCGAAGACGTAGTTGGTCGAGAGCGATAGCCCGTTGAATGTGTGCGCGGCCCAACCGCTGGTGAGGAAGGAGCTGTTGGGGCCGAAAGGAAGCTCATAGAGGAAGTCGCCAGCAACGCGGTGGCGGATGTCGAAACTGGAGTTGCCTTCTTCGGCGAGCAGGTCTTGATCATTTTGCGCAACGACTGTTGCAGTGCCCCCGATCGAAGATGCGTTGTCGATGGAGTGGCCGTACTGATAGGTCGCTCCCATGGAGACTCCGTGCTGCAGGCGCTTGCGGACGCGAAGACTGAGCCCGCTGAAGTTCGAGAATGCGAGCGAGTCTTCGAAGATGTAGGGTTGCGCATTCGGATCGAGCACCCCGATGAGCGAGCGGTTCGGCGCGCGCACGATGTCGAGATGCGTGCCTTTGGATCCGTTGTAGTCCACGTTAAACACGATTCCCTTGGGCAAGGTTCGCTGGACGCCCAGGTTCCAGACCTGCACGTAGCCGAGCCGGTAGTTTTTGTTGATGGCGAAATTGTTCTGGGTCGCCACCGGATTTGTGTTGCAGTCAAATCCATTGGCGAGCGTGATGCCGGGGCATCCCTGGTTTACGAGGTTGGTTTGCGTGTTTGCGAACGGAGGCTGATAGGCGAGCTGATTGATGAAGCCGGCATATTGCGCGGGCGAGAAGTTGATGCCGTACCCGCCGCGCACGACCGTGTCTTTGGCCGCACGCCACGCGAAGCCGAAGCGAGGTGCGAAATTATTCCGGTCGGGCGCTATGAGGGTGTGCGGAAATTTTCCGGTGAACGGGCCGACGCCGTTGGGGAAGACCGCAGCGACTTTGCTGAAGTCGGCGTTGTGATCAAGGTTGGCGAGACGGTCGAATTTCTCACTGTAGGGAGAAAAGTATTCGTAGCGGAGACCGTAGTTGACGCTGAAGTTGGGCAGCAGACGCCAGTCGTCCTGGAAGAAGACGTCCCAGACATTCGCTCGAAGATAGTACTTGTCGTTGCCAGACTGTTGTGCTGCCTCCTGCGGAAGGCCGAGAAGATAGTCCGCGAAGTCAGCGCCTGATGGTTGTGCGCCTTGTGTGACCGGACTGCCGGGCTGGCGCGTAGCGAAGCCGGTGAAGTAGAAAGAGCCGGTAACGTTGGTTCCGCCGAGCAGATCGAGATGAATGCGGCGAACGTCGAAGCCGAAGCGGAGATTGTGCTTGCCGTGGTTCCAGGACGAACTGTCGCTGAACGAGATGGTCTGGTTAATGCGAAAGTTGGGCGCTTGTTCGTTGAGTCCGTTGAACTGAGAGAAGACAAGATTGGGCACGCCGTAGTTGAAGGGGTTTGAGCTGAGGCCGGAGATTCCTGCATTGGAAGCGACGTCGACAATGTTGGTGAAGAAGTTGCTGATCTCGGTATGTGTGCGGCTCCAACTGACAGAAAGATTGTTCGTCAGGTTGCCGCTGCCAATGGTGTAACCCGTCGTGAGCGAGTATTGGTGTGTCTGGTTCTTTCCGCCGAGGTCGGCAAAAACATTGGGCAGGTCGCTGCCAGAATGGTTGTAGTTGAAATTGATGCTGATGTTTTGCCGCAATCCCTTGCCGCTGCTGCCCATCATCGCCTGCACAAAGGGCGGCAAGCCCGCCCCCCCGCCACCGGTGCCGAAATTGCGCACATAACGCATGCCGAGACTGGTCGTGTTTTGGCTGAAGGCGGTAAGGCGGTGGTAATTGCGGAAGCTGCCAAGCTGGTTTGGCGGCGGCAGATATTGCAGTAGCGCCGTTGCCTGCGACGTGATGCGCTTCTGCGGAATGGTGTTATCGGCAAAAGGCAAACCGGTCTGCGGATCGTAGATGGTGACGGGATCTCCAGCGGCATTCGTCAGCCCCTGGAAGTTGCCGGCGCGCTCGGCCAGCGTGGGCACAGTCGCGTACTGGTCGAATGGCGAAGAGTTCTTGGTGCCAAACAAGGTAAGAAAAATGAAGTTCCGTGTATCTGGTTTGAGTAGATAGGGAATTTGCGGAGCCCCGGTGAAGACCACGCCGAAGCGATTTGAGTTGTAGCTGGGTTGCTCGGTATGCGTTCCATCGAGGGAGAAATTCTTTGCGTTGAGCGCGGAATTGCCGCCGGAGTAAAAGATGGCCCCGTGCGGTTTGTTGGGATTGAATTTGCGGAAGGCGCTGCCAAGGCCGCCGCCGAATCCGCGGCCAAACCCTCCTCCGCCAAAGCCGCCTCCGTCACCACCCCCGCCTGGTCCACCCGCAAAGTTGGCGATGCCGCCTCGATCCTGCGTGCGTGCGTTATCGAATTGTTCGCGAATCTGGTTCTCGTCCAGGCCGGCGAACGGGCTGGTGGTTCCGGTTTGCCCAGTCACGGCGACAGAGTCGGTTGCATTGCTTTGCTGCGCGAGCGAGGGCAGGGCGGCTCCCGTGTTCTGATCGCCCACGCCGGCCTGAGTTGTATCGCCGTTGGCGGAGAGGATGCCGAGATTCAGCGCGCCGCGCAGCGTGTCTGCAAGACGGGTGTTGGCGTCGCCGCGATTCGCGCGCCGGCCTTCGCCATTCCCGTCAGCGCCCTCGGCAGATGCGTCGGAGGACTCGGCGCGTGAGGTAAGGACGAGTGTGAAGTCCGCCTGTTGGTTTGTGCTGCTCGCGTTGATGAGGACTTCTTTGGTTGCGGCCGCGAAAGCAGGAAAATCACTGCGCAGTACGAAGCGGCCATTCCCGGGAATGTGCATCGCGAAGTTGCCATTGACGTCAGTGCTGGCGGAATACTTTTTCCCGCTTAGAGTGTTGGTGGCGGTGATGGTGACACCGGGAAGCGGCGTTTTTCCGGATGTGACAGTGCCATGAATCGTGCCGCCTTGCGGCGCGTCCGTATTTGTCCGGGTCTGAATTGCTGCAGCAGAAGCAGCCGGAGTTTGGGCCCGAGCGGCGTTGTCGGTGAATAGGGCGATCAGCAACGCGGCCGAGAAAAACAGCAAGCGATTCAAACTAGTACTCCCTCAAAAGTGGGTGCATCCGTTCTTGACTCTGGCGCCTTATGATCAGCGCGATGGCGGCGGCGCGGTGGATGGTGCTGGGCTGTCGCCCGCGTTACGCTCGCCGCGGCGTGCATTGGCATCGAAGACGACGAGGGTGGCCGGGGTAAACACGCCATTCTTCAGCGCGCCGCGACCGGTAACACGGTCGCCTACTTTTATGTCTGCGAGGGTGATGCTCTCTCGCCGTTTGCGAAAGGAGGTGTTCTCATCGGCTTGGATGGTGGCCGTTTTCCCGTCAGGGCGTTGGACGGTGATCTTTGCCTGGTCGGCATTGAGCGCGGTAATCTTTCCGGCGATGTACGTCACCGCCCAGTCGGCTGCGAGTTGCTTGACGGTTGCAGCATCGATGACGAAGCCGAAGGCCGCGTTAACTTTCTTTGCAGAGGCATCGATGTCCCCGCCAGCGGCGAGAATATCGCCCACATGGATATCGGCGACAGGGATGGATTCAGGCGGAGTCTGCTGGTCGGACTGATTTTGGTCGCGCTGATTTCTTCGATGCTCACCCGGCATGGCGCCGCTGCT
Organism: Terriglobales bacterium; assembly: GCA_038199445.1. Taxonomy (GTDB): domain Bacteria; phylum Acidobacteriota; class Terriglobia; order Terriglobales; family Acidobacteriaceae; genus JBBPYY01. Next base: position 9,859 of record JBBPYY010000080.1, read on the forward strand.
CTTGACGATTCGCGCGTTGGGGCCGAGCTTGACCTGCCAGGTTTCGTCTGTCTCGGTCTTGATGGAGATAAATGGTGGTGCGACAGCGGTGACCGTTCCGCGCACACTGCGATTGTCGCCCCCGCCGCCAAATCCTGCTTGCGGTGGTTGAGCGATGGCCGCGCCGACAAGCGGAATAACAAAGGCGAAGGTCAGCGCTTTCAATCTCATGAAGCCTCTCGTAGTGAGAGACGCACGGAGAGGTCTTTTGGACGCATCCGATCAAATACAACTTACTCCCGTAAACAGGGATCGGAGCGGAGACTGGTAAACTCTGCGGCAATGCACGATATAGCCGCAGCACATCATAACGAAACGCATTTCGAGTCGTCGGCATTGGTACGCGACATCGTGATCGGCATGGCCGATGGGCTGACCGTGCCGTTTGCTTTGGCCGCAGGATTATCAAGCGCGATTGGCAACTCTCACGTCGTAGTACTGGCGGGGCTCGCGGAGATAGCCGCAGGTTCGATTGCGATGGGGCTTGGCGGTTATCTGGCGGCGCGGGGAGATGCGGAGCACTACGCGAGCGAACGGGTGCGCGAAGAGGCGGAAATTATCGAGCGCACGCACGACGAAGAAGAAGAGATTTACGAAATTTTTGAACAATATGGCGTTGAGAGGGCCGAAAGCGCATCGGTGTTGACGGCGCTGAAGCGGAATCCTACGGCGTGGGTCGACTTCATGATGCGGTTTGAGCTGGGCTTGGAAGAGCCGCTTGCGAGCCGCGCCAGCCGGAGCGCGCTGACGATTGCGCTTTCGTACATTGTGGGCGGGCTGGTACCACTTGCTCCCTACATGCTGTACGCGGGGCCTAGGGCTTTGCTGTGGTCAGTGATCATAACTTTGTTAGCCCTTGCGGTGTTCGGCGGCATCAAAGGAAAGCTGACCGGTACGGGGTTGATGCGGTCTGCAGTGCAAACGACGTTAATCGGCGGCTTGGCTGCCGGGGCTGCGTATGGGTTGGCTCGATTACTCAGCGGTGGCCATCAATAGTTGTGAAGCGGGGAGTCTGCCAATGACGCCAGTTGCGAGCGAGACCGAAGCAAAGCTGCAAGTCGCGAAAGGATTCGAGACGCTGCTGGATCGTTTTCGCGGCGTGCGCGGCTGGACAGACCGCCTGGCTTCGAGGCTGAGCGCGGAAGACCAGATGGTACAGTCGTGCGCGGATGCGAGTCCTGTGAAGTGGCACCTGGCGCATACGGCGTGGTTTTTTGAGACGTTTGTGTTGCGCGAGTTCGCGACCGGTTATCGCGCATACAACGAGGACTACCTATGGCTGTTCAACAGCTACTACAAATCCCTCGGGCAGCACCCTGATAAGCAGTTGCGCGCGGCGTTTTCGAGGCCGGCGCTGACCGACGTGCAGGCATTTCGCCGTCATGTGGACGAGGCGATTGCTGAGCTGCTGACGCGCGGCACGGAAGAGGAAGCGCTGCGCCGAATCGAGCTAGGGCTGCATCATGAGCAGCAACATCAGGAATTAATCCTGACGGATGTGCGGCACGCATTCTGGACGAATCCTCTACGGCCCGCGTATTCGGATCGCGCGTTGCCCACGGCTGCGCGTGCGGCGGATCTGCAGTGGTTCGACTATCAGGGCGGCCTTTACGACATCGGGCACAGCGAGGCTGACTTTGCGTTCGACAACGAACAGCCGCGGCATCCTGTATACGTCGCACCATTCCGCTTGGCATCGCGCGCAGTGACGTGCCGGGAGTATCTGGAGTTCATCGAAGACGATGGATATGCGAAGCCGGAGTTGTGGCTGAGCGCGGGATGGGATGCGGTGGAACAGGAGCGCTGGGAGGCGCCGCTGTACTGGCATCGCGATGCCCATGGCGAGCGGCGCGTGTTCACGCTGCATGGAGATGTGGCGCTGCGTGAGCTGATCGATACTCCCGTGACCAACGTGAGTTTTTTTGAAGCGCAGGCGTACGCGCACTGGGTTGGCATGCGACTACCGACGGAAGCAGAGTGGGAAGTGGCTGCCTCGCGTGGGGTTGCGAGCGGAAATTTTAGCGCTGCGGCGAGCGGGAATTTTGCGGAGATCGAGATGTTTCATCCGGGAAATTTTGGCGGCCACGCAGAAGTCAGCGACAGGCCGGTGGGAATATTTGGCGACACGTGGGAGTGGACGCAGAGTGATTACGGTGCGTACCCAGGCTTCGTGCCGGCCAACGGAGCGCTCGGCGAGTACAACGGGAAGTTCATGTGTGCGCAGTATGTATTGCGCGGCGGTTCGGTTGCGACTCCTGCTTCGCACATCCGTGCAACGTATAGGAATTTTTTTGGCGCAGAAACACGTTGGCAGTTTTCGGGCATTCGGTTGGCTGAGAATGCGAGAAATGGGACGCAGCAATCCATCGGGTCTTGAACGGATGTGGAACGGGTCATGAACGGAGCATGAACGGATCATGAATACGGATAAAACCAACGTCACGGACGGAAGGGCATAGCTGAATGGCAATCACCACAGTACGCCTGCCTGAAATCGCGAATTCGCTTGAGAAGGTGAAGGCCGCGGCTCGACATGGATTGTCGAGGGAGCAGAAGACGCTGTCTCCGTGGCTGTTCTACGACGAGGAAGGGTCGCGGCTATTTGAGCGCATCACGGAGCTGGACGAGTATTACGTGACGCGCACCGAACGCGCGATCCTCGAAGACAATGCGGACGAGATCGTGCGAGCCGCGTGCGGCGACAGGCGCGCGCGCGTGATCGAACTTGGGGCTGGCAGCGGAGTCAAGACGGAGCTGGTGCTGCGCGCACTTTTGCGGCGGCAAACTTCACTGGAGTATTTGCCTTCTGACGTTTCACCGTCGGCGCTTGAAGAGATGCGTATGCGGTTGGAAGAAAAGACCGCGCACTTGAAGGTTGAGCCGCGGGTGGAAAACTACACGAGCGGCATCGCGGCGTTTCCTCGCGATGGAATATCAGCGTTAGTGCTGTGGATCGGGTCAAGTATTGGGAATTTCAATCCGCAGGATGCCGAGCAGGTACTGACTCGCCTGAGGGCCCGCATGTATCCCGGGGACGCGTTGTTGCTCGGGGTTGACAAGGTGAAGGCCGAACCCTTGTTGCTGGCTGCTTACAACGATGCGGCAGGCGTGACTGAGGCGTTCAACAAGAATGTGCTGGTCCGTTTGAATCGCGAGCTCGGCGCGAACTTTGATGTTGACGGCTTCGATCACCGCGGGATATGGAACGCAAAGGAGTCGCGCATCGAGATGCATCTGGTGAGCCGACATGCCCAGGTAGTCGAGCTTCCGGCGACGGGACAGACGATTATTCTGGCTGCGGGTGAGTCGATTCATACCGAGAACAGCTACAAGTACACAACGGAGCGGGTGGCTGCGCTGCTGGAATCTGCTGATTTCTCACTGCAGCGGACGTGGACCGACCCTCGGGACTGGTTTGGTTTACATCTTGCGGTCGTGAAGTAGGGAAGCAGTCCCCACGCTTTCCCGATAAATGGCGCGGCATTCACTTCTTGCGCGTGTAATCGCCACTCTTGCCGCCGGTTTTTCTTTCCAACAAAATCTCGCGAATGACGATGCCTTTGTCGAGCGCTTTGCACATGTCGTAAATGGTCAGCGCGGCGACGGCGGCTGCGGTCATGGCTTCCATCTCGACGCCGGTGCCTGCGGTAGTCGCCGCGATGGCGCGGACGGCTATTCCATTATCTGTAACTGTGGTGGTTACATTTACATGCGTGAGCGGCAAAGGGTGGCATAGCGGGATCAGTTCCGCGGTGCGCTTCGCAGCCTGGATGCCGGCGATGCGCGCGACTTCGAGAGGATTGCCTTTGGGATTGCTGGGAAGCGTGGCGAGGACTTCAGCAGAGAGTTCGACGAAAGCCGATGCTTCAGCCTCGCGCTTGGTCGCGGTCTTGGCGCTGACGTCGACCATGCTGGCAGATCCAGAGGCATCGTAATGGGAGAGTTTTTTCATAGGCTGTGCCGGATCAGGCTATCGCAGCAGGATGGTCATTGCTTCACCGGCGAGAAAAACTTCACGTTGCGGCGGAATGACGAGGAAGGCATTGGAGCGGGCAAGGGCGGCGAGATCGCCGGAGCCTTGCCAAAGGACAGTGCGGACGGTGGGGCCTGCGATATCGTGGTGGACGACGGCAGGCAGAAAGCGCGTGAGTCCGGGCTTGCTATGCACCTCTTCCGCGAGTGTGGCGGAGACAAAAGGAACAGCGTAACTGTGTTCGCCCGCGAGTGCCGCGATCAGCAAACGCGCGAATAGCGAGAAGGTGACCAGTGTGGAGACGGGGTTTCCCGGCAGTCCGAAGAAGTATTGCCGTGCGCCGTCGGGACGCGGGAGGCCGCCGAAAACGAGAGGCTTCCCAGGCTGGATGCGGACGCCGGTGAAGAAGAATTCCGCGCCGCGGTTGCGCAGTGCGGTTTCGACGTAGTCGAATTTTCCCATCGAGACTCCGCCGGAGACGAGCAGCAGATCTGAGGCATTGTCAGAAGCCTGTGCGGATGCGATCGCGTTCTCGGTTGCGCCGAGATCGTCTGAGAGCGCCCGATGGATCAGCGCCCGCCCGCCCGCTTCTTCCACCTGCGCGGCGAGCGAATACGCGTTGGAATTGTAAATTTGATGGTCGAGGACGGGCTCGCCGGGCTCGATCAACTCATCGCCGGTGGCGAAGATTGCGATGTTCGGCCGCCCGAACACGAGCAAGTCTGGCATACCGCAACTCGCTGCTGCTGCGATCTGCGCCGCGCCGACACGGACACCGGCGGTGACCATGATGCTGCCGGGTGCAGCTTCGCTGCCGCGTGGGACTACGTTGTCTCCAGGGACCAGCATGCGCCCCGTGGAGGCGCGGATGCGCTCGCCGGTGCGCTCTGCATGTTCGATCATAAGGACCGCATCGGCGCCGAACGGCATGGGCGCGCCGGTCATAATCTCGATGGCTTCACCCGCGGCTAACGGTGCTGTGACGGCGGGCTGCCCAGCGCGCAGCAGGCCGCTGACGTGAAATGCCTGCTTGATTTCCGCAGCGCGCACGGCGAAGCCATCGCGGGTCGCTCGATCAAAGGGCGGCAGAGCGCGCGGCGTTCGGATATTTTCTGCGAGAACACAACCGTGAGCCGCGGCCAGAGACACGCGCGTTGTGAACTTCGGCGGGGGGAGAGTTGCGGCATGCGCCGCGACAACGCTCGCAGCTTCGTCGTAAGTGAGGATTTGCTCGGCAGGCATTGATGGAAGACTACGCGTGCACGAAAGAAAAAGCGCGCCGCTTAAGGCGCGCTTTTCTGTCGATTGCGGAGTTTCACGGCGGACGCTAGTTAACTTTTCTTTCCGGCTTTGTAGCTGGAGTGGACGGTTTCTCCGGCGGATGCAAGCACCTCTTTCACCTCGGCGGCGTGGGGACCCGTCGGAGCGATTTCCAGATATTTCTGATACGCCTCTTCGCATCCAGGAGGCAGAACAATCTTGCCAGATTTATCGACTGTGGCCTTCTGCACGAGCGCCTGCGCCTTCAAATAGTAGGCATCGGCGCGCTTCGGGTTCGCAGCGATCACACGGTCTGCCGCAGCCGCGGCCTGGTCGGGCTTGTTGGACTGGGTCAGCGTTACGGTTTCATTCATGGCATAAAGCTCAGTGTGGGGAGGGTCGATCTTCGTCGCGGCCTCGTAGGAGGCCACCGCGTCATCGGCCTTGCCGCTCTTCGCCTGGGCTTTCGCAAGATCGTTGTATGCAGCGCCGATGACTTCCGGCTGTGGCTTTTTGGCTGCCTGGCCAATTTCTATCGCCTTCTTGAAGGAGGTAATGGCATCGTCGTACTTGGTTGCGCCAAGCTGTGCTTGGCCGAGGGTGTAGACCAGCACCGCCTCGTCGGGCTTCGCGGTAACGGCTTGCGTCATAGCATCGATTGCGGGCTGGAAGTTGCCCGCGGCGATGTCGGCGCGTGCTTTGGTCAGGGAAGCGTTCAGATTTTTGACCTGACTATTGGCAGCGAGCGCTGCTGCGTTGTTCTTTTTGGCTTCCTCGATCTGCTTGCGCCGTTCCGGCGTGATCTTGTCCATGAACTCTTTGCGCGTCATGTCGAAGTCTTGCGTGAGCGGAGCAGTCCCGACCTTAAGGCTGGGCAGTTCATCAACCATGTTCTTGGTCTTATCTGCAACTTTAGGATCGGCGACGACGACAACGTACTCGCCGGGCGCCACGCTGACGGTGTAGTCGCCATTGGCGTCAGTAGTTGCGGTGTATTTGAATGACTTGCCACCATCGGTTGAAAACTCAACTATAAGGCCGGAAACCGGCTGACCGATTTCATTATTGACGTGGCCTTTGACGGCGGTCATCTGCTGCGCATGCGCGAGCGACGGCAGAAAGGCGAACGCGGCCGCTATTCCAACTAGCTTGATTCCGGTGAATCGGGTGGTTCGGATCATTGACTTACTCTCCTGATGGCTCAAACCCACAAGCCGGCGAACAGTTTCAGTTTGGATGCTAGTGGTGTGCATAGGGAATGGGATCGGTGACTCCGGCTTCGGCGAACGCACGCAATCTGAGTACACAACTTTCGCACACTCCACAGGCCAGTTGCTGGCCTTGATAGCACGACCACGTTACATGGAAGGGGGCGCCGAGTTCAACTCCGAGCCGGACAATGTCGTGCTTTTTCAAATAGATGAGTGGAGTAAGGATTTCGATGTCTGAGTCTCGCGTGCCCGTCGCGATTAAGCGATTGAAGGCCGCGTAATAGGCTGGCCGACAATCGGGGTAGCCGGAACTGTCTTGTTCGACGGCGCCGATGAAAATGTGCTTCGCGCCCAGCACCTCAGCCCAACTGACCGCTGCAGAAAGAAAATGCGCGTTGCGAAAGGGGACGTAGGTGACGGGGATCTCAGCGCCGGTGGCGTGAGGATTTGGTTTGGCGGTGGGGATGGCAATGCTCGCGTCGGTGAGCGCGGACCCGCCGATGGTACGGAACAGGTCGAGTTTCAGGGGTAGAAGCTGGCGCACGCCGGTGGCAGCGGCGACGGCTGCTGCTGCCTGCTGCTCGCGCGCCTCAGTGCGCTGGCCGTAGCTGAAGTGGAGCGCGTAGGTATCGTAGTCGCGGGTGGCGATGGCGGCGCAGACGGCGGAGTCCATGCCGCCGGAGAGGCATAGAACGGCGCGTGCTCTGGCAGGAGCGTTGGCGGGACTTTGCGAAGCCGCAGTGGTCACAATCCAGTTTAGTAGACCTTTGGCAAGGGCTCGAGCCCAGCGCGGAGTGCGGCGAGATCGCGCCAGCCGAGGGGGAGCAGGCAGTTTTGGGGCGCGTCGTTGAAGAGCGGCGCGATGGCATTGTCCTGGTAGCCGGCGATGCCGCAACCGATGCGGGTGACGAAGAAGCTGAGTTCGGGATGCGCTTTGGCGTACTCAATGAAGGTGGCGATCTCTTCACGGATACGCGGCATACCGTTCATGGTCACGATGGCGTAGGCGTTGCCGGTGCGGCCGACGCCCTCGCCCATCTTTGCGCCCGCATGTTGCACGGCGTAGGCGGCGGCCCCGGCGTGGTGGTGGCCGTCTTCGTTTGAGCCGAAGACGAAAATATCGTGTGCGGGGTCGAAGGGGCGTTCGTGTTCGAGGGCGTTTTCTTCGATGGCCATGAAGGATGAGATGCGCGCGAGCCAAGGGCGACAAGTGGCCTCTATGTGCACATGATAGGCGTCTTAGACGCCCTTCTTCATGGGCTCCCAGACAAATTTGTGAATTTGCAGACTGAGGCGGGCGGGCAGGCCGTCGGCTAGCATCCAGTCCACCAGGTCGCGGGGGTCGAGGGTCATGTTTGCAGCGGTGCGCTCGGCGCTGGGTGTTTTGGTGAAGGCCGGGGAGAGCAGAATGTGTCCAGCGCGTTTCTCGGGCGCGTGTTCGCGGATGAAGGTGCGTGCGAATTCGTAGTCGGCGCGGTCGGCGATAACGAATTTCACTTCATCGCGCGGCGTGAGTGCATCGAGGTTGGCCACGTGGAACGTGCCGGCTTCGCCAGAAGACGGGCATTTCACGTCGACGATTTTGTGGACGGCGGCGGGAACGTCGGCTAGTGGGCGTTCTCCGCTGGTTTCCAGCATGAGGGTATAGCCCGCCGGGTCGGCGAGCAGGCGCTGCATAAAGAAGATAAGTTCGCGCTCGTGGAGCATGGGTTCGCCGCCCGTGAACTCGATGAGCATAACCGGGGCGAGCGCGCGGATGGCCGCGAAGACCTCGTCGTCCGACATTTTGGTGCCGCCGGTGAAGGTGTACTCCGAATCACACCATGAGCAGCGGAGATTGCATCCGGCGAGGCGAACGAAGATGCAGGGCACTCCGGCGAAGGAAGATTCGCCCTGGACGGATTTGTAGATTTCGATCAGATGCACGGGTTCTCTTAATCGAGTAGGACGGGTAAATCTGATGCGACGTTCAACGAATCCATTTTACTGGTGGGTGCGTGGGGGCTTAGTTCACACTCCTGATGCCCAATGGTTCTAATGGTGCGAATACAGGAATGTCGCACTGCCACGGCTCAGATCTGACTTTCTTGGTAACCAGCACCACGTAAATCGGATCAGAGTCAGCATGTATGCGTGAGACCAGCCCAGCGAACTGGTCGTACATCACTTCCTCATCAACCATGACGTAGACCACGCGCTCCGCGCGGCTACTCATCTCATTTCTCAGATGGTCTTCGCCTTGTTGCCGAGAAAAATCGACGCGGTTGATTACAAGGTTGTCCTCCGCCTTTAGGCGAACGAAGATCGGCCGGCCGTCCCCGCAGACCGAACCCGGTCTGCGACCCTCGCTCTTTGCGAGCCACACATCTGTTCCCCGGGCTTCTGCCGTCGGCAGCCAAATTAAACACGCGAGCACGATGAAAAGGGAAGCGAACGAGACCGCAAGGTGGCTTCCACTACGCTCCGAGATACCCATCTACTCTTAGACACCGCGGTCGCGAGCTTTAGTCACGTGTAGAAAAAACTACTCGTAGTAGGTCGCGGTGGTCGTGTCGGTTTCGAAGATGGTGCAATCTTTGACGCGCACGCGGCCGGCCGTCATTTCTTCGAGCTGCGTGTTGGTCTGGTCGAAGAAATAGCGCGCCAGATTTTCAGCCGATGGATTGAGCGTGATGAAGGGTTCAATGTCGTTCATCATCTGGTGGTCGAGGCGGTCGATGACCGGGCGCATCACGTGCTTCAACAGCTTGAAGTCGAGCAAGAGACCGGCTTCGTCGAGTTTCTCTCCCCGCAGCGTGACCTGGACCTTGTAGTTGTGGCCGTGCGGGTTCTCACACTTGCCGCGATAGTTGCGCAGGTAATGGCCCGCGGCGAATCCGGCTTCTACGCGTACTTCATACATCGTTCTATTTTACGGGACGGTGGTCTACGTGGCGCTTACGGGCGCGGTCGACGGCGCCTTGCGGAGTCCTCTTCACGTTCGCGGGCGCGGCGGTCGACTTGTTCGTACATCTGGGTGGCAACTCCAGCGACGGTGGCGATGATGGCGAAGAGGCAGAGGAACATGCCGATGGTGCGCCAGAGGGAGCCGTTGCCAGGCAGGCCGGGCTGGTCGTGTATGGTGCTTGCGACCATGACCCAGCTCACGACTCCGAAGAAAAAGAGTGTGCCGGCGAGGATGTAGAGATTGCGAGCCATCCACAAAAGTTTATCTGTTTATTACGCACGCTTGTTCTCGCACCCTTCGCGCGGCGAACGATGGGGCGCCTGAATTCATGGCCAGTTACTTATCGGCGAAAAATGTCTCGACGTCTCCGATGTTGTGGGTGATGCGGTAGGGCGGCAGGCTGTCGAGGAAGACGCGGCCGTAGCGCGCTTGCTGGATACGCGGGTCGAGTAGGACAAGCACTCCGCGGTCGTCGAGCGAGCGGATCAAGCGACCGAAGCCTTGCTTGAGCGTGATGACGGCGGATGGTACTTGATATTCGTAGAAGGCGTTGCCACCCTCTTCGGTGATGGCGCGGGAGCGGGCGGCGACGACCGGATCGCTGGGGACGGCGAACGGCAGCTTATCGATGATGACGCAACTGAGTTGCTCGCCCTGCACATCGACTCCCTGCCAGAAAGAGGAGGTGCCGAAGAGGACGGCGTTGGGTGTTTCGCGAAATTGCTGCAGCAGCGCTTTGCGCGGCGCGGTGCCCTGCAGCAGCAGCGGATAACCGATTTCGCAGAGCAAGAGGTCGTGCAGGTCGCGCATCTGCGCGTAGCTGGTGAAGAGGCAGAAAGCTCGGCCGCGCGTGATGTTGAGGGTGCGGCGGATCACATCGAGCGCGCGCTGCGTATAGGCGGGCGAGCGCGGTTCAGGCATGTCCGGCGGCAGGTATAGCAGCGCCTGCTCGGCGTAGTGGAAGTGCGATGGGACAACGAGCTCTCGCGCATCGCGCAGGCCGAGACGCTTGCGCACGTGCTGGAAGCCGCCCTGTACCGTCAGTGTGGCCGAGGTCAGGATCACGGAAGGGTAGGCATCGAAGAGCAAATCGGAGAGCAGCTGGGAAACGTCGATGGGCGTGCCCTGCAGATGGAAATTGCGGGACGCTCCGCGAGGACCGGAGCCGGCGCGACGTTCGATCCAGAAGACGGTGTTTCGATCGTTCGACTCGAGCAGAAACTTGAGGCCGGTGCGGATATCTTCGGCGCGCTTGCGCAGCCCGGCAGCTTCTTCGAGGTTGCGCAGGCCGTCGAGCTCGCCCTCCAGCCGGGTAAGCGTATTGATGAGGCCGAGATAGTAGTCGCCGGCGTTCTCGAGGAATTCTTCGCGTGCGTCGAAGGGCATGCGGCCGTCGCCGGTGGGGCTGTGCGTGCTTTCGGGCAGCGACGCGAAGAACATGCGCGAGCGTTCACGGACGAGTTCTGCAGTGTTGTGCAGGCTGGTGGAGAGCGCCTGCTTTGCGCGCATCAGCGTTTCTACATCGCGCGCGAGCTCTTCGCAGCGCAGATTGCTGAGGCTGACGCCGAAGTAACTGGACGCCGCGTCCTCAAGATCGTGGGCTTCATCGAAGATGACAGCGGCGGCATCGGGCAGCACTCCCGCGTCGGGCGCGGCAGCGGCGCGCAGCCTGACAGACATGTCGGCGAAAAAAAGATGGTGGTTGACGATAATGACGTCGCTCTCGGCGGCGCGGCGGCGCATTTCTGTAATGAAGCACCGGTCGTAGTTCGTACAGGTCTGGCCGAGGCAGTTGTCGCTGCGGGCATCGAGCTTGTGCCAGAGCGCGGAGTTTTCAGGCAGCTCGTCAATTTCTGCACGGTCGCCGTTTTCGGTTTCGCGTTCCCACTCGCTGATGGCGTTGAACTGCGCGATTTCGTCGAGGCCTGAGAGGATCGGCGCATCGCGCAGCGCGTAGAGTTTCTGCCGGCAGAGATAGTTGGCGCGGCCCTTCATATAGCAGACGCGCAGGGGGCCGACGAGCGATTCAAGGAACGGAATGTCTTTGAAGAAAAGCTGTTCCTGCAGATTTTTCGTGCCGGTGGAGATGATGACGCGCTGGCCGGTGCGCAGGGCGGGCAGCAGGTAGGCGAGAGTTTTTCCGGTGCCGGTGCCCGCCTCGACGATTAGGTGGCGCTTTTCTTCGAGAGCGCGCTCGACGGCTTGCGCCATCTCGAGTTGGCCACGGCGAAACTCGTAATGCAGGGTGGATTTAGAAAGAATTCCGCCGGGCGCAAAGAACTGATGCAGCGAAGGCAGAGTGCGCGGTTCGGATGTGGTTTCGGTGGCTGGCACGGGCGGGGAAGCGATACTCCAGAGTTCAGGGGGCGTGATGCTTCTAATATAGACAGGTGGCCACAAAGCGTAAGACGAAGTTGGAAGAGAGAGTTGCAGACGCACAACGTGCTTCGAAACCGTTTGAAGAATCGGGGCGCGGTGGTCAGCCGCCGCTGATTGCGATTGTGGGGCGGCCAAATGTCGGCAAATCAACTCTTTTTAACCGTTTGACGCGCTCGCGGCGTTCCATCGTTGGAGATGAGCCGGGGATTACGCGCGACCGTATCTACGGCGAGTCGGAGTGGTTAGGACGTCGCGCGCGGGTGGTCGATACCGGCGGCGTAGTCATCGACGACGCGGAGCTGATTCCTGCGGAAATCTATCGTCAGGCCCAAGTGGCCCTGACGGAAGCCGACGCGGCGGTAATGGTGATTGACGGGCGTGCGGAGCTGACCGCGCCGGATATCGATCTTGCGCGCCTGCTTGTGCGCAGCGGCAAATCTATTTTTTTAGCCGTGAACAAGATGGACACCGATGCGATGGCGGTGCGGGCAGAGGAGTTCCGGCGGCTCGGTTTTCGCGAAGTCTTCGCGGTGTCAGCGGAGCACGGCATTGGCATCGGCGAGTTGCTCGACGCGGTCTTTAATGTGCTGCCGGTGGTCGAAGTCGAGGATGAGGACGACCGAAGGGCCGCCAGAGCGCCGATCGCGGCGGATGCGCAAGAGGGCGAAGAGGAAGAGCCTGAGCCGCAGCGGTTGCGCGTGCATGGCGAGTATGAGCAGCGTGAGACGAAGGTTGCGATCATTGGGCGGCCCAACGTTGGTAAGTCAACGCTGCTGAATATGCTGACGGGTACGAAGCGCGCGATTGTTTCACCGATTGCCGGTACGACGCGCGATGCGGTAGACGAAGTCGTCGAGCGCAACGGCATGCAATATCGCTTCGTGGACACGGCGGGGATTCGGCGCAAGGGTAAGACGACAGAGATGGCCGAAAAACTGTCAGTAGTGATGGCGCGCAAACATCTCGAAGCCGCGGACGTTGCGCTGCTGATCCTCGATGCAACCGAAGGCGTGACTGCGCTTGACGCGACGATCGGAGGCTATGCGCATGAGAGCGGCCGCTCGGTCGTCATTGTGGTGAACAAGTGGGATGCTGTGACCAGCCATCGCACGGATGGAAAGCCTCCGGCTGAGCGCGCGGTTTTTGAAGAGCAGGTGCGCGATCATCTGAAATATCTTTCGTACGCGCCGATTGTATTTATCTCTGCTTCGCGTGGCACCAATGTCGAGAAGGCATTCGCGCAAGCAGAGTTTGTCGCGAAGGAACGTCGCAAGCGCGTCACCACAGGACAGATGAATCGCTTCCTGGCAAAAGTTGATTTCGAGCAAGCTGCAGTGCCGATGTCAAAGCGCGTACGAATTCTCTACATGACGCAGGCGGCTGTAGCTCCACCGACTTTTGTGCTCTTCACGGACCGCGATGTGGAATTACACTTCTCATACGAACGATTTGTGACGAACCAGATCCGCAAGGAATTCGGTTTTGTCGGGTCGCCCATCTGGTTCAAGATCAAGCCACGCGCGAGACGGAAAGACCGCTAGGTACAACTGATGACTGGTCCGGGAACGGGGCTAGCCGATGAGCGCTTCTCCGGCGCAGCCAGCGTGTCCACATTCGCAGGCAATCTCCGTCACATTTTTTGAATCTTCGCAGATCTGGCTGCAGTAGTTCTTTCCCTTTTCGACGGTGCAGCTACACGACTCGTGTTTGCATTTGTTCGCTTCATCCATAAGTAGCACCCCTCTTTCATGCGATGAGATGCTCGAAGCGGGGCTGAAGGTAGGCCGTCATTAACGCCCCTGCCCGTCTGCATCGGCTACCAGATCGATTGTGGAGGCGGCGAGTCAGGCGGCGGATCAAACGCTGGTGGGCTTGGTTGGAAAGGCGCGGGCGCTGAGGGCGGATCGACAAGATTGCCGAGCGGCGGGTAGTGTCCGCCGTAGAAGAGGATCGCGTACGCCTGGCGAAAACAGTTGCGGAAGCCGGCCACGCTGATCAGCGCCGCGAAATAAATCACGAGCAAGAGAAGCCCGAGGAGGACTCCGATGGCGATGACCAGGGCTTTGCCGGCGAATCCGCCAGTCCAGAGGAAGTGGTACAGCCCGAAGATCACCCCGCCGATAAGCAGCGCAACAATCACGACACCAAGCACAATCGCGATAATGGCGACGAAGCTGATCGCCAGACTGAGAGCGCCGCGCAGCAAAAAATAAATGAGGAAACTGCCAAGGTTGGGGCGCAGAGCATTCCAACCTTCGCTGAAGGATTGGGAAATCGAATCATCTTCGAGAGCCATGCGGGGCACCACGACGGTGAAGAGGAAGCAGTTGAACAACAACATCGCGAGCAGATAAATCAGGTAGAAGGGAGCTAGTACCAGGGCAGTCGAGAGGAAGCGGGACCATCCTGCTCCGTGGTAAACCGCCTGGATACCCGGAAGAAGCAGGACGAGAGTGAGCACCAGCACGCATAGGCCGAACAGGAAGAGCACGATACGCAGTCCGAAAAAACGATTGCCCGCGCGGCGGAATGCTTCCCAGCCGGGCCGGACGACCGGTCGCTGGATGAGAACCATATCGAACGTGACGAACGTGAAGCGCGAACTTAAGTAGAGGAAGGCGAGCGAAAATGGAACGATTGCGACCGCGGCAACGATGCCCACGACGAAGAGCACATGCAGTTGTTCTGGAGAGATCGTCGGGAGTCCGGGCGCGTGCCGACCGCGCATCGGGTTGCCGAAATTGAAGCTGAGGCCCCCCAAGCCTTCGGTGAGGGCGGCGACGAGGGCGACCTTGAGAAAGCGGCCCAGACGGAAATCTCGGAATAGCAAGCCGCGTGCGCGGCTGAATGCGGGGCCGATGGCGTCAAGCGGAGTGAGAGGCTGCAAGAGTTCTCCTGGTTGCGCTTGAGCGTATCGCACCAGACTGCC
>JBBPYY010000081.1:0-20841 GCA_038199445.1 Terriglobales bacterium
GCCAGCGCATGATCGGGATCGCGCCCCATCTGCGTCGGCAGATCGAACGCGACCGACAGGCCGGTCTGTCCCTGCTTGAGAAGATAGTGATCGCGCTTGTTCGACTCTTCTGCGTCCCCCATGCCGGCGTACTGCCGCATCGTCCATAAGCGGCCGCGATACATCGTCGGCTGAATGCCGCGGGTAAACGGATACTCGCCGGGAAAGCCCGGACCGCCCGCCTCTGAATCGCGCGCATGCAATCCAGAGGCGGCTAAAGTTTGCGGCGTGGCGATCGTCTCTACCACGATCCCAGAAGCCGTCTGGCGTTCCTCGGTCATGCGCTCAGTGCTTTCCGGCACGGGTGGCGTGCCGCGCGCGCAGGAAGGATGTAGTGGAGAAATAAGCGAAGATCACCAGCAGCACGCCGTAGATGACAAAATGTTCATGTTCAGGGCCGCGCGCAAAATCTGCGCGTAACCGATATACATTTTGCGCGAAGAACAACGCAAAAAGCCCGAAAAACAGCCCGGTAATCTCCAGCCAGAGGGTTTTTCCCGCGCGGGCAAAGGGTCCAATCGAATTCGACCAGAATCCACGGCCGCCGCGCGCAAGTCCCCTGCCTACAGCATGGGCACGTACTCCCGTGTTCGCCGCCGCAGCCGATAGCGGATGCGCTGCGCGCTGCCGCGCACCACGCGCCGCCTGCGCGCTCATCTGCGCTCGTAGCAGTTTGCGCGCCACACGCGTCCCAATGCCCAGCCTTCGCCCTAAGGTTCCCCATTCCACAGCAGAAGTTTAGCGCAGCCGTGCGGAATCCATTGCGAAGTGGCCGGCGTCAAAGTAATGTAGCTAAAACCAAAGCCGCGCGGATCAACCAAACCGTCGCGGACACGGAGGCGGAAATGAACAAGAAGGTGCGCACCCTGATTCAGAAACTCGGTGAAGCCATTCACGAATCCGTCTCGGAATCGGAAGACATCGCTGGCGTTGTCGGCGAAATCCGTCAACAGGGATTCGATGTGATGCTGATGCTCGAGGCAACCATTGGACTGAATGAACTTGAAGAAGCGAAAACCGTCAAGTCTGCCAAGCTGCTCGGCAGCGGCGCTGTAGAGGCGGAGAAAGCTGCCCCTTTCAGCACGTCCGATTTAAATTTTCTGCGCTCGCTGCGCATCACGCTGCCGCCAGAACTGCCGAGCGAGACCGGCGCAAAATAACGCGGTTTCAGCTCAATCGCCTCCCATAAAGGCTGGTCCGTCTTCCCGGCAACCCTGGTTCACGCCAAGGAGTGCGCTTTCATTACGCGTCAATCTGCGCCATCCAGACTTCCGCATGATGCGGAACTCATGCATCCCGTGATAGCTTTTCTTGCACTAGCGCAGTCCTCCGAGCTAGTTTGCATCTCTGTCAGGGCTGTGTCCAAGACCCGCTCACTTCGGCGGAACTGTATCCAGGCTGCGCAGGAATTCCACCATGTCCGCGCGTTTTTTGGTATCCGGCAGGAAGAATGGATGGGGAGCGTTGGGGCCGCGCACGGGATCGAGCAGGGCATCCAGGCTGGGCACTGAATTATCGTGCAGGAATACCGGCTTGCGCGCGAGATCCAGCAACAGCGGCAGCGCGGTACCGCGCTCCAACCCGCGCAGGCTGGCGTTGATCACCGCCATCTTGTCATCGAAGATGTTGTCAGGGGTATTTAAGATGGGGTTCAGTGGCGGGGTGCGTTGAGCAAGCAACACATCGGGAGTATCGCCAGGATAAATGGTCTTCATGGGAACGATGAAGACCGGCACAAACTTGCTCTGGTCCACGTTGTGGCATGAGGTGCAACTGGTGCGAAACTGGTCGCGCCCGCGGGCGACCGCAGCCGCATCGGTGACTACGCCAGGTGGAGCGGGAATCGAACTCAAAAACGCGTTCATGTCGAGCAGTTTGGTGTTATCCACGCGGACGCCCAGCGGAGCATCTTCCGTTCCCGCGAGGGGACTGGGCGCGGCCTGCACGATCGGGTAATCAGTAACTCCGGTGGCAGCCAGCACCTGGATGTACTTGTCGGAAATCTCGTCTCCCGCGGCCTTGCCGCCGAGCTTTTCCAGAAACGCGCGTCCACCGGCGGTGGTAAGCGTAGTGGGATCAAGTAGGGCGGTGTAAACCAGATTACTGAAGTTATCCACTCTGCTGATCTCTCCCCCGCTGCCGAATGGGGCGGCCAGGTCCTGGCGGAAGAGCGGCATGTTGTGCATGGGATCGCCATTGCCGTCAACCGTATCGTCGAACATGCCCGGCGGGTAAAAGGCCGGATTCGATAGGTAGGCATCGACCTCCGCTTCTGTTGAGTTCTCCGTGAGTCCAGTCGGTGCCCGGCCCAGCGTTTTGCCGCCATTGGCCGCCAGGGTGAGTTGCAGCGCTGGAAAAAATGCGCGCGAGTTCGTGCCCAGCGCGACCAGGTTCCCGAACTGGAGAACATGCGACGCCCTACCGTTTAAACGATGACCCACCGTGCCGCCGTTCGCCATGCTGAAGGTTGAGCCGTCGGTAACCGTGTGGCACAGGGCACAGGTCATCCCGATCTTGTCTCCCGTAGCCACGTTGATGATGCCATCGGCATTACTGTCTTTCGCCGCCAGACCCACCACTGCATTTGAGCTGAGGAGACTGAACGTGGTGCTCACATTGTTCAGCAGAGGAGCATTCTGCGGGGACAAATCAGTCTTCAACTCATTCGTCAATTCTGTCTTGATGGCTGGATCGACACGATCAATGTCCACCGCAAGGCCGATCTGCAATAGCTTTACCGGCGTGAAGTTGGTAGCGGCGATCCCCGCAGGCAAGCGGATGGCATCTGTCCAAAAGCCTTCGTTCCCGAATGTTTCAAAGCTGTACACCTGTTCGCCCGCTGTGGGGTTGCCATCCTGATGTGGAACTGGAGTATCGGTGGAAGGCGGTCCATCGGCTTGGTGTTTGCCGCTGTCGCTGCAACCGACCAGAAAACACAATGAGGAAACCAGGAGCAACATGATGGTTACAGTCCCCGACAGGAGAAAGGTGCTGGCTGGGTCTTGTGTTTCGCTCATGTTTTTGCTCGCGAATCGGTGCATTTGCAATCTGCTTTCTGCACGAGCGCGTGCGCTTGCGCTTGCGCTTGCGCTTCGGATCGACGTTTGTATGTACTTGTTATTAGGAAGAAAAAACGATGCATCTAGTTGTGCTGCACGCCTAGACGATGTCCCTATCTAACGTCATAGGCAGGGCCTATGGGGGCCGACCGGTCAGAAAGCCAACTGATTATCCTGCGTTAAGAAGAAAACATTTCAGGCCGTGATGCTTACCACTTTTGGCCTCTTCGCCATGGTCTTCTCTTGCAGGAACTCAGCAAATGCGCGTTGCGCACGCGTCACCGGCCTGCCTTTCAGTCGAATCAGTCCGATCTCGCTGTAACGGTCTTCCCCCGAAATAGGGATGAATCGGCAATCGCGCCGCAACTGGGTAGCATGCTCGGCTACTACCGACACGCCGAGTCCTGAGCAGACCATCGCAAGGACATGGAGCGATGAGGCGCTTTCCGCGACAACATTGGGATGGAGCTTGGCGCGGCGGAATGCGGAAGCGATGTTTTCGCTGTAACACCTGCCATCCTTCAGAAATACAAACGGTTCGTCGTGGAGGTCTTTCAAAGTAATTGACTTCATTGCCGCCATACGATGACGCCATGGCAACGCCGCATACAGGGGCTCCCGCATGATAGGAACACTCGTCAAGTCATTAGCGGCAATAGAGTGGCCAAGCGGAAGTACCGCTAAAGCCATATCAACCAGGCCCTCCCGCAGATATTCGACCAAAACCGATGTGACCTCTTCGATGATGCGCACCTCCACCTGGCCATGCTCTTCTCTGAATCGAGCGAGTCGATTGGGCAGGAAATCGGGCGCAACATTGGGCGATACACCGAACGCGACTCTGCCCCTTTCCGTTCCGGTGGAGTCCTGGATTGCGCGGCCCACATCCGCCAGCTGCGCTAAGATCGTTTGAGCCTTGACCAGGAAAATCTCGCCGGCGGATGTGAGCCCAACCTTACCGTGGAAGCGATCGAAAAGCTTCGTACCCAGCTCGACTTCAAGCTTGATAATTTGCTGTGAAAGAGACGGTTGCGAGACATTCTCCTGCTGCGCGGCCTTGGTGAAACTGCGGCATTTCACGACGGCGCAAAAATAACGGAGTTGATGGACTTCCATAATGTGATGACTCGCCTTCGTAAATAATTTGCGCCCAAGTATTGGATGCCGTTGCTTGGGCGAACCAGTGCTGGTTATTCCGGCAGGTAAGCGATCGCCATGCCACTCGCTGGCACCGATGGCGAATCCCATGCATCCCGTGATAGCTTTTCTTGCACTAGCGCAGTCGTCCGAAGCAAGCATCGGAAGGGGTCAGCGACGTGGCCATGAAAGACACTTTAGGCGTACTCCTCGCCGGCGGCGCTGGCGAGCGGCTCTTTCCCCTCACGCGAGATCGCGCCAAGCCTGCTGTTCCGTTTGGCGGGAACTATCGCATTATCGATATCACGCTATCCAATTGCATCAATAGCGACTTGCGCCATGTTTACATCATGACGCAGTACAAGGCACTGTCGCTCAATCGCCACATCCGCGAAGGCTGGGGCGGCATCGTCGCGCAGGAACTCGGCGAGTTCATCGAAATTTTGCCTCCCATGCAACGCGTCAGCGCGAACTGGTACATGGGCACTGCCGACGCTGTGTATCAGAACATTTATTCCATCGGCAGCGAGCAGCCGAAGTATGTCCTCATCCTTTCCGGCGACCACATCTACAAAATGAACTACGGCCGTATGCTCGAGCAGCACATCGCGACCAACGCCGATGTCACGCTCGCAACGCTGCCCATCCGTCCCGATGAAGTATCCCGTTTCGGTGTCGTAGAAGTGGCGCGCAGCGGAGAAGTCGTTAGCTTTCTTGAGAAGCCGCAGGAGACCGAACTGCGTTCGCCGTTCAATCCTGAGATGGTGGATGCCTCGATGGGCGTCTATCTCTTCAACACCGATGTGCTGCTGCCCAGCTTGATGAAAGACGCAGAAGACCCGAACTCGAAACATGATTTCGGCCACAATATTTTGCCCAGCATTCTTGGCCAGTACCGCATGCATGCTTTCAACTTCGTCGACGAGAATCGCCAGCAGGCGCTCTACTGGCGCGATGTCGGCACCCTCGACTCCTATTACGAAGCGAACATGGACCTCGCATCCGTATCGCCCACCTTCAATCTCTACGACAAGGCGTGGCCGATCCGCACGCGGCAGCGCCAGTATCCGCCGGCGAAATTCGTTTTCGGCGAGCCGGGCCGCACCGGCATGGCGATCAACTCCATCATCTCCGCCGGCAACGTCATCTCGGGCGCCGTGGTGCGTAACAGCGTCCTATCACAGGATGTGCGCATCAACTCTTACGCCGAAGTCGACTCCAGCATTATTTTCTCGCACGTCAACATCGGCCGCCATTGCCGCATCCGGCGCGCCATCATCGACCGTGACGTCCACGTGCCGGAGGGAACGGTCATCGGCTACGACCAGAACGAAGACAAGCGCAATTACTTCGTCACGCCCAGCGGCCTGACTATTGTCACGCGCGACTATTCGCTCTATGAGAATCCGGTGTCAGACGACTTTTTGCAGCCCGAGAGTTAGGCCGGCTCCAAAGTTTGTCAGCAACCAGCGGGTTCAGCTTGGGTGTTGCTGCCGCTCAATAAACACCTTCACGCGGTCGCCAATCTCATCTCTGATATGACGGAACACGCGCAGCCGCGCCTCATCCGAACCGGTAGCTTCAATAGGATCTGCGACCGGCCAATGCTCGCGGTGCGTCTCTCCAGCGAAAACCGGACACGCGGTTTGCGCCGGGTCGCATACGGTAATGACATAAGGTAAGTGCTGTCCGTCATATTCCGCGACATGCTTCGACCGCTGCTGCGAAATGTCGATCCCGACTTCATGCATCACGCGGATCGCATCGTCGTTAACGTAACAAGGAATGACGCCGGCGCTGTGCGCTTCAAAACGGTCCCCGGCGAGATGCCGCAGCCACCCTTCCGCCATCTGGCTGCGGCAGGAATTTCCCACACACAGAAAGAGAACTTTACGCATCCGCCCTCTCCGGCTTCGTCGCCCTAACAAACATACTCGCGAATTTGCCTCCCACCTGCGGGGCAATGGCATCCACGTTTACGCCCGCTTCTGTCAGGAAGTGGCGCGCGTCTTCAATCTCGTACACGCGCGTGACCTCGAGGTCGATATCGACGAATCCCGCATCTGACAACTTCGCGCGATAGTCATTTTCTTCGAGCGCTCCCGCGATGCAGCCCACCCAGAGCAGCATACTTCTGCGCACTGCATCCGGCACCGTTCCACGAACCACCACGTCCGAGACAGCGAACCGCCCGCCGGGCTTCAATACGCGAAAGGCCTCGGCCAGCACGCGGTCCTTATCTGCCGAAAGATTGATGACGCAGTTGGAAATAATGACATCGACGGTGCCGTCGAGCAGCGGAATATTTTCGATTTCGCCTTTGAGAAACTCGACATTGCTCACCCCGGCTTGCCACTGATTTTCCCGCGCCAGCGCCAGCATGTCGTCGGTCATGTCCAGGCCGTACGCCATGCCGGTTGGCCCCACGCGACGCGCGGATAACAGCACATCGATGCCGCCGCCCGAACCCAGATCGAGCACGACCTCGCCTGGCTTTAGTTCGGTCAAGGCCGTTGGGTTCCCGCAACCGAGCGAAGCCAGCACCGCCTTCTCGGGCAATGAGCCGGTCTGCGCGAAGTCATACAGGTCTCCGCTGATCGGGTCGGTGCTGCAGCAATTCGTCACTCCCGAGCACGGACGAGACTCCGCCACCGCCCTTGCTGCACTGCCATATTTCTCCTGCACCGCTGCTTTCGTTTCCATTTCGCCCTCCAAGGCAAACGCATTCTTATGCAACTGACCTGTCGCATCTGCTAAGACGAATATATTGTGCTCTCGACATATCTGTCAATACGCATATAATCGCGGAATGGCACGCCCGCAACGCCCGTTCGACATCGAACTATTTTTTCAAGCCCTCGCCGATCACACCAGGCTACGCCTGCTCAACCTGATCGGCGATCAGGAGATCTGCGTCTGCTACTTCGTCGAAGTCCTCGATCAACCGCAGCCCAAGATTTCGCGGCATCTCGCTTACCTGCGCCGCGCCGGGCTCGTGATCGCGCGCCGCGAGGGCAAGTGGATGCACTACCGCATCGCCGTTCCGCCCCAGGCCGGCGCCGCCCGCGTGTTGCGGGAAACTCTCCTCTGGCTTGAGCAGGACAAGCGCATGCAGGCCGACCGCGCCCGCATGCAACAAGCCTGCTGCGCTCCGCAGAAATTTGTGACACTCGCCGGAGCGCCGGTTCCCACATCCGGCGCTGCACTGAGGCCCGCACTATGAAGCGTCCGCAAGCCTCGCTATCAAAACGCCTCGCAGCAGAAGCCATCGGTACAGCCTCGTTGCTCGCTGCGGTGGTCGGTTCCGGCATCATGGCTGAGCGCCTCGCCGGCGGCAACGTTGCGATCGCGCTGCTGGCCAACACCCTCGCCACCGGCGGAGCGCTGGTCGCACTGATCCTCGCATTCGGGGCCGTCTCGGGGGCACACTTCAACCCCGCCGTTTCGCTGGCAGATGCGCTGCAAGGCGGCCTGACGTGGCTCGAAGCGGGCGCCTATATCGCGGCACAGATTGCCGGGGCCTACATCGGAGTCGCGCTGGCGCACCTTATGTTTCAGCTGCCGCTTTACAGCGCATCGCGCCATGTTCGCAGTGGCCCGTCGCAGTGGCTGAGCGAATTCATCGCCACCTTCGGCTTGATGGTGGTGATCTGGGGTTGCGTGCGTGCACGCGCGGCTGCCGTGCCGTTCGCCGTCGCGGCCTACATCGTCGCTGCATACTGGTTCACCGCGTCGACGTCTTTTGCCAATCCGGCAGTCACGTTAGCGCGCGCTGCCAGCGATACCTTCGCCGGGATTCGCCCCGCTGACGCGCCTGCCTTCATCGCGGCTCAGCTACTTGGTGCATTTGCGGCGACCGCGCTCTTCCGCTGGATGCTGCCCGCCACCCGAGCCGAGGCCATGCAGGTGCTCGTTCCCCACGACCCTATCTCATGAACTGCTCCGTGCCCAACGGTCACGCGTCCCGCTGTCCGATTCCGTACACGTGATTTGCGGAATGGACAGCTTGTCCCGGCGTTGTGGTTCATCGACTTGCGTCCATAGGACTTACGTCCCACTCGCGTTGGTACGCGAACTGCTTTGATGGATGGCGGAGAACTCTCGATGAACCTGCTCGCCCAAGACCTCCGCTACGCGCTGCGGCAGCTACGCAAGTCGCCGGGCTTCGCGCTCACAGCTGTGCTGACGCTTGCGCTCGGCATCGGCGCGAACACGGCCATCTTCTCTGCGGTTTACGCCTTCCTGCTGCGCCAACTGCCATATCCCAACGCCGACCGCATCGCAGCCATCGAAGACGTCAATCACAAGGGCGTTTCTCCCGGCCTCACCGGCGGCCCGCGCTTCTTCGATTTGCAGCGCCAAGTGCAAGCCGATGCCAGCAGCCCCATCGAGCAGGCCGCCTTTTACGTTTTTGAAAACCCAACTCTCCGAGTGGAATCCCGTTCGCCCGAGAAACTCTCTGCCGTGGCCGGCTCAGGGAATTTTTTCGCGGTATTCGGCAGCCGCCCCATGCTTGGCCGTGTCTTCAACGATGCCGACGACGGGATCGACGCTGATCTGGTCGCTGTTCTCAGCTACGCCATGTGGCAGCGCAGCTTCGGCGGCGACCCGGCGATCGTCGGCCGCCACATCTTGATCTCAGACAAGCCCGCCACCATCGTCGGCGTCATGCCACGTGCGTTTGCTTACCCCAGCAGCGGAGTGGATCTCTGGGTTCCCGCGCAGTTCACGGCCCCCAACTGGGGCGGCGGATACCGTGGCGACGGAATGCGCTTCTTCAACACTCTCGCGCTCATGCGACCCGGCGTGCGGGCGAAACAAATTCAACCCGCTCTCGATCTGCTTTCGACACGTCTCGCCCGGCAATATCCCGACACGGATGCCGACTGGGGATTCAGCACGCACTCTCTGCGCGACCACCTTTATGGCACGCTGCGGCCTGCCCTGCTCGCCCTCATGTCAGCGGCCTTCTGCGTGCTGCTCATTGCGTGCGTCAACATCGCCAACTTGCTGCTCTCCCGCGCAGTCACGCGGCAACGCGAAGTCGCGCTGCGCCGCTCCCTCGGCGCTACCGGCATGCGCATCGCGCGCCAGTTTCTTACGGAGAGCCTGGTGCTCTCGCTCGCCGGTGCCGCTTGCGGCCTGCTGTTCGCCGACTCCCTGTTGCGGTTCCTGTCCGCTCACATGCCGGTCAAGATGTCGTTCCAGCAGGCCAGCGTTGAACTCGACTGGCACGTGATGCTCTTTGCCGCCGCAACAGCGGTCATCACTTCGATCGTGTTTGGCCTGATGCCAATGCTGCAGAACGCACGTCTTGATTTGAATCAAATGCTCAAGCGTGGCGACACGCGCAGCGGCGGTCACTCGGGCCGCGATATCAGGAACGCATTCATCGTGCTCCAGGTCTGCCTGTCTCTCGCGCTGCTGGTGTGCTCCGGCTTGCTGGGCGTAACGCTTTTCAAGCTGCAAAAGAGTCCTCTCGGCTTCGCCAGCGATCACGCGCTCATCTTCGACACCACACTCGCCTTCGGTACCGACAATAAAATCGTTCGCGACTTTTATGCGGAGTTCGAGCGCCGCATCGCCGCACTCCCGGGCGTCACCGCCGTCGGGCAGATCAGTGCGCCGGTCATGACGCCCTTCAGCCTGCGCACTACTTTTGACATTAATGGCCGCAATCGAACTCTCCACGGCGATACCGTCGAAGCCGAGGGCCGCATCCTTTACGGCGACTACCTGCGCGCCATGGGGATTCCGCTGCTCGCCGGCCGTACGCTACGCGAACAGGACAGCGCTGAAAATGCGCCCCGGGTTGTCCTGATTAATCAGCAATTCGCGCAGCAATATTTCCCCAGCGAAAACCCCATCGGCCGCCGCCTCATCTCGCCGTCCGATCCTGCTCTCGCCCCGGGCGATCGCAGCGACGAGATCGTCGGAGTGATCGGCGATGTCCGCGGCACCGGGGGCTCCCTCGCTACACCTATCCGGCCCGAGGTTTATCTGCCATCCGAGGGCCGCTGGCCCGAGATGCATTTCATCGTCCGCTCTCAAGTCGATCCCGCAGCGCTGACCCTCTCTATCCGCGAAACGTTGCGTGGCCTCGACCCGACAAAGGCGATGGGCAAGGTGCATATGCTCGACGAAACGATCGCTCTCTCACTGGCGCAGCCGCGCTTGAATACGTTGCTGCTCGTGGGCTTCGCTGCCCTCGCATTGATCCTGGCTTGTATTGGGATCTATGGAGTCATCGCTTATTCCGTGACGCAGCGCACGCACGAGATTGGCGTTCGCATAGCGCTTGGAGCCAGCCGCCAGCAGGTCACCTCGCTGTTCCTGCTGCGTGCTGGCAAATGGGCAGCCATCGGCGCGGGGCTTGGCCTCGGCTTGTCGCTGGCACTCGCAAATGTGCTTCGCGCACAATTGTTCGGGGTCGAGCCCAATAGCCCCATGATCTACCTCTCGGCAACTCTCCTTCTGCTGGTGCCGGTGCTCTTCGCCAGCTACTGGCCGGCGCGCCGCGCGGCGCGCGTCGAGCCGGTGCAGGCGTTGCGTTCTGAATAGGGCCCCGGCCGCAAACCCCGTGCCATGGAACAAATCGGGCTAAAACCGCGTAATAAGCGGACATGGGCGGTTCTTCCATGGCGATTGCTTCACCCGGCTTCAGCGTGGCGCGCAATCCGCCGCGCGCAATGAGGAGCGCTATGACGCCATTCACCTCAGGCGGTCCGCGTTCACCGCGAGACCCGCAGGAACAAAAGAGTAAACTCCTTCCCAGCCTTCCAAAACAGGAGCCAAAGCCGACCAGAGTGGCCCATGCGAACCCACTGAGTGCTGCCGAACAGGAAGCGCAGTTGCTGATGGTGCGCCGCTGCATTGCCGGCGATTCCGATGCCTGGGCAGGCCTGGTTCGCGCGCAACATCGCCGCATCTATGGCCTCTGCTACCGCTTTACCGGCTCGCCGACCGATGCGGAAGACCTGACGCAAGAGGTCTTTCTCAAGCTCTATCGCAACCTCGCCAGCTTCGATCTCGACAAGGGCAGCTTTCAGACGTGGATGACCACACTGACTCGCAATCTGCTGGTCGATCACTTCCGCCGCAGCCGCCAGGAACGCGTTACCAGCTCGCTCGATCAGGGCTGGGAGACGGCGGGCGCCAACGATGAAATGCCGCCGCCGATCGAACGTCTTGAGGATAGTGCGCCTTCAGCTCATCAAAAAGCGTTCAATCGCGAGCTGTACACGTTGATCCAGCAGGCACTCAAACAGCTGTCGCCAGAACTGCGCGAAGCGGTCATACTGCGTGACTTGGAAGATCTGGATTACAAAGAAATCGCCCAGGTGCTGCGTATCCCCGAAGGCACGGTGAAATCACGCATCAGCCGCGGCCGCATGGAACTGGCCCGGCTGCTGGAACGTAGTAAAGGACAGGTGATGTAGTCATGGCAGGCCCAATCAATCCCCATTCCGAACAAAAGCTGCTGCAGCCGCTTGACTGCGGTGAGTGCGAGGCGCTTTTTACCGAGGTGCTCGACCACGCCGAGGGCATCGGCCGGCCGCTCGATTCGGTCCAGCTTATGAGCTTCGATGCGCATGTCGCCGGCTGTGCGCCCTGCTCCGGGTTGCTCGCCGAGGCGCGTCGCGGACACGACTGGCTGCGTATGTTGCAGCGGGAGCCGGTGGACCCGCCGACGAACTTGCTGTCGCGCATTCTGGCCCAAACCAGCGGCAAGGTCAGTGGCCAGCCTTCCGTGAAAAAGAGTGGCGTCACACCGGGCAGTCTTGCAGCGAGCATGCCCACCCTTCCCGGACAATTGTTCGATTTCGCGGCCGCTTCCGCCGTGGAAGCACCGGTCGCGCCGAAGCCAGTGGCGCCGCGCACCTCCAAGCCCTGGGACCGCGTCAACCTGGTCGCGATGGCCGGCAGCGCCCGGCGTAATGTCAGCGAACCGCGCTTCCTGCTGACTGCGGCGATGGCGTTCTTTTCCATCACGCTTACGCTGAATCTGCTCGGTATCCACATCACACAGGTACGCGGCGCCGACCTCAAGCCCGGCAATCTCCGCCGCACCGTTGCCCGCTCCTATAGCGAGACCACGGCGCGTGTCACGCGCTACTACGACAACCTCAGAATCGTCTACGAACTCGAAGCCCGGGTGCGCGAATTCCGCCGCAACACTGACTCCTTGCCCGAGGGCGGTACGCGCAAGCCGGAGGCAAAGCCGGCCGGGAGCAGCGGCCCGTCCAGCCAGCGCGACGACAACACGAATCGCAATGACCGTCTTGCTGGCGACCCGCAAAATGCGTCGCCGAAGCGCGACGAGCCTGAGCCGGCACGCGATGCAGAGATTCGCGAAGTCGCACTGCGTCACCCACACGCTCTCCATAACAACAGCATTGAAAATTTGAAATCCAATATCTCGTGCCAGAGGAGATTTGTATGAATTACGCCCCAGGTTCCAATCCCGATCCAAACGCAACCGGCCCCTCCTCCTCTGACCCCGCAGCAGCGCCCGGCGCCCCCGGCACCGGCTATGTTCCCGTGCCGCCGTTCCCCCCCGTCCCGAATCCCAGCCTGGCTGCGTCCGTGCTGCTCGGCTTCATTCCCGGGGTGGGCGCGATGTACAACGGCCAGTACGCCAAGGCGCTCGCGCATGTCGTCATTTTCGTGATGCTGGTTTCTCTCGCCAACGATGTCAACGGCGTCTTCGGCATCCTCGTCGCCGCCTGGATCGGCTTCATGGTATTCGACTCGTACCATACCGCTCGCGCACGGCGCGACGGAACGCCGCTGCCCAACGCCTTCGGCCTGAACGATGTCGGCCAATGGTTTCAGGGGCAGCGGGGAGCGCGCTACTCCGGCGGCGCCTACTATGACGGGCGTCAGCAGCCACCCTTTGCCAGCTCATTCACCAGCACTCCGCCACCACCACCCGCGCCTGGATATGGCAGCTACTATGCGCCTCCTATACCGCCCATGCCGCCCATGCCGCCGATTCCCCCGTACGCTGCGGTTCCTGTGGATCCAGCGGCGGTTGGCCAGTCATGCTCATCGCGGGGACCAACTGGCGCGATCATTCTCATCAGCCTAGGCGTCCTCTTTCTACTCAGCACGTTCGGGGTTCTCAGCGGCCGCTGGCTGGCGAATAGTTGGCCGCTGATCATCATCGGGCTGGGAATCTTCATGATCTTCCGCCGCATCGGTCCCCGCGGCCCGAATCCACGCGGTCCGAACCAAGGAGGCATGTGATGAACCAGTGGATTCTCATTCGCCGCATCCGCGGCCCGGTGTACGTCCTCACCGTCGGCGTGCTGGCCCTGTTCAATCAGTGGACACGCTACGGATTCCACCGCACCTGGCCGGTCTTCCTGATCGTCGCGGGGGTGCTGATGTTCGCCGAGCGCAGTGCTCACGCTCAGGCCGTCGCCAACGGAGAATATCCCGGCGCCGCGCCACCGTACCCAGGCCCTCCGCCTCCTCCGGTGTCTCCGGTCTACCCGGCGGGTACGGGCACCGAGATCGTTCAACAGCCCCCGGAATATCCACCCATCGAGCCGCGCTGACAGGCGAGCCGTAGGCCAGCAGACCGGCCATTGAAATTTTTGCCGAGGTGATTTATGGCAACCCAACCGCCCAACACGCCCCCGCAGTATCCACCGCAGTATGCGTACGTCGATCCCCGTGCCCAGCGGCAAGCGGCCAAGCAACAAGCCCGTTACGCTCGCGCACAATATCAGGCCGCACGTGCTCGGACGCGAGCCATGCGCCGCCGCTCCATCCTCGGCCCCATGCTGCTGCTCGGCATCGGTATTTTCGCGTTGCTTGCCACCACCCACATCGTCGACCCGCACGCTCTCTTTTTCTGGTACGGCCGCTGGTGGCCTGTTTTGCTCATCCTCGGTGGCGGTGTCCTGCTGCTGGAGTGGGCGCTCGATACCCGCGCCGTTGCCGCCGGCACGCCTCGCGGCACACGCATCGGAGGCGGCGCCGTCTGGCTCATCATCCTGCTCATCTTCTTCGGCACCGCGGCCACCTCAACCCAGGGCGTCGACTGGGCAGGCTTTCGCAACGGAATGCACGACAACTTCGATAACGAAGACTTCGCTTCAGTCTTCATGGGCCAGCAGCATCAGGGCGATCAGGAACTGAGCCAGCCCATTCCCGCCGGTGCCATGGTGTCGATTGAAAACTCGCGCGGCGACATCACCGTCGCCGGCGCCGAAGGAACGTCCGCAGGCTCGACGCTCAAGGTCTCACTGCACAAGACGGTTTACGGTGGCTCTGAAAACGAAGCACAAAAGCGCCTGGACGATTTCAAGCCCACCATCACCACCAGCGGAAACAATGTCATTATCCGCGTCGATGGCGGCGACAACTCCTCGGCTAATATCGTCGTCTCGCTGCCAGCGAAGACAGTGCTGGACCTCCGCTCCCATCACGGCGACGTCGTCGTGACTGGGCAGCAGGCAGACGTCAGCTTCGCGTCCGACCATGGCGACGTGAAAGTCGACACCCTCACCGGAACTCTGCGCGGCAAGATGGATCACGGCGACTTCGTTGCGCACGGCATCACCGGAGACGTCAGCATCAACGGACGCCATTTCGGCGACCTGACGGTCTCAGACATAACCGGCAAGGTCACGCTTGAGGGAGACTTCTATGGCGATGTGCATGTCGAACACATCAGCGCGCCATTTCATCTCCACTCCAGCCGGACCGATTTTGAAGTGGCAAAACTGGGCGGCTCCTTCTCACTCGATTCCGGCGATCTGAACGCCGACCAGGCATCCGGTCCGTTGAAGATCGAGACTCGCTCAAAAGACATTAGCCTCAACCGTATCTCGGGAGATGTCTCGATTGAGAACTCGAACGGCGGCGTCGATATCGAAGCAGCTTTGCCGCTCGGCGCGTACAACATCAAGAACCGCAACGGCCACGTTAAAGTCACGCTGCCTGAGAACACCGGCTTCGTCGTCGACGCCCGCTCCGATCAGGACCTCGAGACTGACTTTGCGCTCACCAAGACAGGCTCCGAACATGGTCGCGGCGAACTAACCGGCACGATCGGAACCGGCGGCCCGCGACTCACACTGGTCGCGGAACACGGCGATCTGGAGCTGCGCAAGAGCAATCTCGCCAGCCTCGAAGCGCCGCCGCCGCCCACACCACCACGCCTCACGCTGGCCAAGCCGCCTAAGGCGAAAGCAGCGCTCCCCGCCCCACCGGTACCGGCTGAACCGGCGGCGCGTCCGTGACGCAATTTTCAGTTTAGACCGGGGGCTGAACTCAGCGGCCCGCGCTGTGAGCAACTCAACGAAGGGTGAGCGGCTGCCTTTGCTGATGTGGCGGGCGACGGATACGCGCCAAGGTTTATTCTTGGCGCGTATCACTCCACGTCCGTGGCGATGGACAGATGCCGCCACGTTGCCAACTCTGACTGATCGCGCTCAATGCGGGCTTCCATCACAGCTACCGCGTCTGTCCCTGCGAGGAAGTGCAAGGGCGGATGTTCGTGCGCTGCGAGTTGAACCAGGGCTTCCGCCAGCTTTTTTGGATCGCCGGCCTGTTGATGGCTGCGAGCGTCGTAGAAAGTGCGCAGCTGCTCGCTCGCTTCTGCGTAGTCGGCGATGGAGGGGTCCGCATAGCGCACCGATGAGCTATCCAGGAAATCTGTACGGAAGAAGCCCGGCTCGACGGCAGTGACGTGGATGCCGAAGGATTCAAGCTCCGCGGCGAGCGATTCCGACAGTCCTTCGAGCGCGAACTTGGTAGAGCAGTAGAGCGAGCCGCCGACACCACCGCGCAGGCCCCCGATCGAGGTGATGTTGAAGATGTGGCCCGAGCGCTGGCTCCGCATGATTGGCAGTACGGCCCGCGTAACGTCCATCGTGCCGAAGAGGTTGACGCGATACTGCTTCTCGACCTCGGCCGACGAGCTTTCCTCGAACATGCCGAGTTGGCCGTAGCCTGCGTTATTCACCAGAACGTCAATCCGGCCGAAAGCGTCGAGGGCGGCCTTCACCGCTGCAGAAGCCTCTTCGGGCGCGGTGACGTCGAGGCTAAGGGCTAGCAGGCGCTCCTGTCCGCCTTCGAAAAGCGCCATGATGTTTGCTGGAGTACGTGCCGTAGCAACAACTCTGTCGCCGACCGCCAGTGCTGCTCGCGTAATCTCTAACCCGATCCCGCGGCTAGCGCCCGTGATAAACCAAACCTTGCTCATTTTCTTCCTCCGCTGCTGGCGAGCCAACATAGGTTGCTGATGGCGGGAGACAACAGAAGGATGCACTGCGTTCCTGCATCCTTTACCTTTAGCTCTCTGGCCTTTGGTCTTCGGGCCCTGATCTCTCTGCCAGAGTGCCGGAGAAATCCATCCTCGAGATCGCGCTTCGTTAGGAGAAACGAATGAAAATCCTCGCACGTACTTTCCTGCTTGCGTCTATATCGTCCTCATTGATGGCCACCACGTCTTACTCGCAGACGACATCCACTGTCGCTCCAGTCAACTGCGCGAAAGAGATGGAAAACCTTCAAGCGAAGCTCGCCGACTGGCCACAGCTTGATCGCTATGGCGCGGCCAATGCGACTTTGCCGCCAGCCGCGCCAAACGAAGCACGCGTTATCTTCTACGGCGATTCCATCACCGACGCCTGGGGCAGTAACGGCGGTACCTTTTTTCCTGGCAAGCCATATATCAATCGGGGAATCAGCGGGCAGACGACTCCGCAGATGCTGGTGCGATTCCGTCAGGATGTGATCGATCTTCATCCCCAGGCGGTGGTCATTCTCGCGGGCACGAACGACATTGCCGGCAATAGCGGACCGATGACCCCGCAGATGACAGAAGACAATTTCCGCTCGATGGCCGAGCTGGCCAAAGCCAACAATATCCGCGTCATCTTCGCCTCCATCCTGCCGGTTGCGGACTATCCCTGGCGCAAAGGCCTCGAGCCTGCCCCGAAGATCCGCGCGCTCAACACGTGGCTGAGCCAATATGCCGCGTCGCACGCGCTCACCTATCTCGATTATTACGCCGCCATGGCCGATCCCGAGGGCGGCATGAAGCCTGGCATCAGCATTGACGGCGTTCACCCGAATGCGAAGGGCTACGCCATCATGGAGCCGCTGGCGCAAGCCGCCGTCGACAAGAGTCTCCACACTCAGTAGCGCGTCTAGTTTTTATTCAGCAATCCAACGATGACTTCGTACAATAGAGGAATATGTGTGGAATCGTCGGGTATGTGGGCTCTAAAGATCCTGTTCCAATCATCCTTGAAGGTCTTCGCCGTCTTGAATATCGTGGATATGACTCTGCCGGCATCGCCGTCGCTGGCGGCCCCGACGGTCTAGAACTGCAGCGCGCACCAGGTAAATTGCGCAACCTCGAAGAGTTGCTCAAAGATTGCCCGCTGCACGGTACCTTCGGCATCGGGCACACTCGCTGGGCCACGCACGGCCGCCCCACCGAAGAAAACGCGCACCCGCATCGCGATTGCAGCGGCCGCATCGTCGTCGTGCATAACGGCATCGTCGAAAATTATCTCGAGCTGAAAAAGCGTCTCGTCGCGGAAGGCCACAAGTTCGTCACCGAGACCGACACGGAAGTCATCGCGCACCTCATCGAGTCCGAGCTAAAAAAGAAAAGGCAGCCGCTTGAGGAAGCCGTCCGCGCTGCTGTCAAACAGCTCACCGGCGCCTTCGCCATCGGAGTACTCTCGGCCGACGATCCTGACAAAATTGTCGCGGCGCGCTTCGGTCCGCCCGCTGTCATCGGCGTCGGCGACGGCGAATATTTCATCGCCTCCGACGTCCCCGGCATCCTGCATCACACCCGCGATCTTTACTTCCTCGCCGACGGCGACATGGCCATCCTCACCCGCGCCGGAGTCGAGCTGACCGACTTCAACGGCGCCGCTATCAAGCGTGAAATCACCCGCATCACATGGGACCCCATTCAGGCGGAGAAGGGCGGCTACAAGCACTTCATGCTCAAGGAGATTTACGAGCAGCCGCGCGCCATCCGCGACACCACGCTCGGCCGCGTTTCCCTCGATACCGGCAAGGTCTTCCTCGACGAAATGAAAATCGCCGAAGACGACTGGCGCGACATCACGCTCATCAACGTCGCTGCTTGCGGAACCAGCTGGCACGCCGGTCTGGTCGGCAAATACATGATCGAGCGCCTCGCCCGCCTGCAGGTTGAGGTCGACTACGCCAGCGAATACCGCTATCGCGATCCCATTGCCAATTCCAGCTCCATCGGCCTGCTCATCACGCAGTCCGGCGAAACCGCGGACACCATCGCTGCGCAGCGCGAGATCCGCGAAAAAGGTTCGCGCACCCTCGCCATCTGCAACGTCGTCGGCGCCATGATCGCCCGCGAAGCCGACGGCACCATCTACACCCACGCCGGCCCGGAAATCGGAGTCGCCTCTACAAAGGCATTCACCGCGCAACTGACCGCGCTCTTCGTCCTCGCGCTTTACATCGCGCAGCGTCGCGGAACGGTCGATGACGCGACTTCCCTGATGCTCGTCGACGAGCTCGCGAAGATTCCCGGCAAAATAGAAGAGATTCTGCGCGCGCGTGACTCCGAATGCGATGCGCTCGCGAAAATCTTTCAGAACGCGCAGGACTTTCTTTTCCTCGGCCGCGGGATCCACTACCCCATCGCGCTCGAGGGCGCGTTGAAGCTGAAAGAAATTTCCTACATCCATGCGGAGGGCTATCCCGCCGGAGAAATGAAACACGGCCCCAACGCGCTGATCGACGAAGCGCTGCCGGTCGTCGTAGTCGCCACGCGCGATCTCGCCGATCCCAACTCAGTCCAGCGCTACGAAAAGACGCTGTCGAACATTCAGGAAGTAACCGCGCGCTCCGGCAAAGTCATCGCCATCGCCACCGAGGGAGATACCAACATCGCCCAACTGGTCGACCACGTCGTCTTCATCCCCGCCGCGCCCGAGCTGCTCTCGCCCATCCTCGAAGTCGTCCCGCTGCAACTACTCGCGTACCACATCGCAGTTCGCCGCGGCTGCGACGTAGACCAACCCCGCAACCTTGCTAAGAGTGTGACAGTGGAATAGTGCTGGGACCGGCCTGAAGTTGGCGAACCGTACTGGTCTACCTCACTGCCCGCAGAGCAAGTGCTTGCGAAACCGATATCTGTGGTGGTGCTTCTCAAAACTGCCGTGCAGTTAGACTCGATTGATTTTCATCAATCTCTTACTTTCGAAAGAATCTTCGGGATGGGCTTACTATCTGCCGACCTTCTTCGACGATATTTTCTTGGGCGGCGGCCTCTTCACAGCCGCCTTTTTCATTGTGGACTTCTTGGCAGCTTTCTTAGGTGGTCTCTTGGCCGCGGATCTCCACATCGGGGCTTTCTTCGCCGCTTTTTTCGCCGCCTTTTTAGCTGACGATCTCTTGGAAGTTTTTGTAATGCGCTCGTATTTTGGATCAAAGCGCATCACGTCTTCGAACGTGGCCGTCATGATCAGAGACTTGACTTCCTTCTCGATCTGCTTCAACTCACTAGGCTGATTGGCCTCACCAGTACTCTTAAAGAGTTTCTTGAAAGCTGCAGTGAGGGCTTGTTTGGCCGCTTCCCCGCCAGCCGCTTCGATGATGTGCGACAGTATTGGTCCGATCACTTAGTCAGAATATCAGCAAGGTCATCTCTTGTTTCATGAACATCCAGCGGGTCGCACAAGAATCCCCTAAAAGGAACCCACTGTCAGCGCCTCACTTCACAGAAAAACAATCAAGATCGTTCGCGAACACGATCGAGCCTGAAAATCGGCGCCTTATTTCGACTCCAGTCTCCTACTCTTTTCCCAAAGTTCGCAGCATTCGATGCGACAGCACCAACTGCTTCACATGAGCATCCGCAGCGATCGTTCCGATGACGGAGGGCGGCATATGAAGCTTTCTTTCCACCCCAGTCGCTCCTTCCGGCACGGCGTTATTAGCTACGAACAAGTCCGCGTTCGATGCCAGTTGCGTCAGACCTTCGCCTTCGCCATTGGTATCTCCGCTGAAGACGATACGCTTGCCGCCAATCTCCACGCGCCATGCCAGCGCGGGGCGGCTGCGACGTAGACCAACCACGCAACCTTGCAAAAAGCGCCACGGTGGAATAGTGCTGCTCAGATGAAAGAGAGCGCAACCCAACCAACCACGAGGTGGTCGCGCGTCAGTCAACACAAGCGCGTTTACAAGCCCGTTTAGCAGGATGAATCGATGCCGTTGTGGTTGACGCTCGCACTGTGATTCTCCAGGTGTAAGCTGTGGATACACCTCTTCACAACCCCATCATGAAGCGCCACGTCCTCATCTTCGGTCTCGTCGGCGGCCTCCTCATCGCCACCCTCCAATACACCGAATACCGATTCGTCATCATCGAGCACTCCGTCGAGCTCTACGGCGCGCTTGTCGCCATCCTCTTCGCGACCTTCGGCATCTGGCTCGGCCTCCGCATCACGCGCAGTCGCGAAACCATCCGCGAAACGGTCGTGGTGAGGGAAGTTTTCATCCCCGCCCCAGCCCCAGCTCCAGCCCGACCCTTCGCTGCTAACATCGCCCAGCAGCAGGCCCTCAGCATCACCGC